>VGXN01000019.1 GCA_016873335.1 Phycisphaerae bacterium
ATCTGCAGCGGCGTCGTGGGATGGGCATCATGCTGATCACGCACAACCTTGGCGTGGTGGCGGAGAACGCCGATGTCGCCTGCGTGATGTACGCGGGCCGAGTGGTGGAGTACGCGACGGTCGAGGAGCTCTTTGAGCGACCGCTCCATCCGTATACGCGCGGGCTCTTCCGCTCGATTCCCGGCGTTCGTGATACGCGTTCGCGACTGACGACCGTCGAAGATGTCGTCGACAATCCAGCGGAGTTTCGCTTGCTCCCTGGATGCCAGAACGGCATCATTCCGTGGTGGCCGTTCCTGCCGCAGGAGCACCGTCCCCAACTTGCACCTGGGCGCGAGCCGTACGCGCTGCACGAGATTGAACCCAACCGATGGGTCGGCGTCTGGCGTACGCCGTACATCGAATCCAACCCCTCCAGGCGCGCTGATCTCACGACACTTCGGTCGAAGTCCGTGGTGGGTTCGGCATGAGCGGTCGCATGGCACGCCGCTGGGGCCGCGTGTCCGTCCGCGGTCACGCGGACGAGGTGATCGCGGCGCTTCGCGCGCTCGATTAGGGTTCGGCAATCGCGTGCCACAGCGCGAGGCCCACGGCACACAGCACCAGCCCGATCAGGATCCCACTCACCCAGAGGCGTACGTTGGCGCCGCGGCTTCGCGCTGCATGGAGGCGTTCGACTGCCGCGGCGTCCCACACTTGACCGCACTCAGGGCAGCGCGACTGTCCATGTGTCAGCGCATGCCCACACTTGGCGCACACAATCCACGGACCGCGCTGCAGTTGTTTCAGCCGAAGCCCCGACACCAACAGCCATCCAATGACGGCCAATAGGAGCAGACCAACGACCGCGCAGATCGACATTGCCGCACACGATAACAGTGGATGCAAAGCCTCTACACTCGCGCCATGACGGATGTGCGCGTCGGATTTCAGCGGCTCTCGCCGCATGCGGTGCTTCCTGCGTATCAGTCCGCGCTCGCTGCGGGCATGGATCTCCACGCGGCGATCGAAGCGGACGTGGTGATTGAACGCGGGGCGATTGCGCTCATTCCCCTTGGATTCGCCGTGGAAATCCCGCCCGGCTACGAGGGGCAAGTTCGTCCTCGCAGTGGGCTGGCCACGCGGCATGGAGTCACCGTTCCAAACAGTCCGGGCACGGTCGATGCGGACTACCGCGGCGAGATGAAGGTGGCGCTCATCAATCTTGGACCGGCGGCGTTCACGGTGACGCCCGCGATGCGCATTGCGCAGTTGGTGGTTGCGCCCGTGTCGCGCGTGTCCTGGAATGAGACACACGAACTGAGCGGGACGGCGCGGGGCGGCGGCGGATTCGGTTCGACGGGGCGGTAATCGAGTCGCCCACGCGCCCTGTTCATCACACGCGCAGTGCGCCAACATCGAGCGCAATGCACTGACGGCTCCCGAATGGTTCGCCGCTCTCGCACCCGATGCGGCTTCCAAAGTAGGTCCCCGCCGCATGCACCCACTCTGGGATCTTTCGGTTTTGTTCGTTGTGCACGAACTGGCTCGCGTAGGCCAAGATGGCTCGCTGCTTGCGTTCCGCGAACCCCGTCGTATCCACAATGAACGCCGGCTGCGGTACGGCGCGAAGGTGCGTGGCGAAGTAGTGGAAGATGTGCCGCACGGTGTGCGGTTCGCCGGGAAGATCGCTCTTCGTGAACTTCGCAGCAAAGCACGCCGCCTCGATCAGGTTGGTTGCGGCGACATGGTCTGGGTGCGCATCGATCGGGTGTGGTGCGAACACGATGTCCGCACGCAGCGAGCGGATCGCGCCAGCAACGACAGCTCGCGAAGCCAGATCGTCCGTGATCGCGCGGTTGCGAAGCCCAAGGGCAAGCCGCGGCACACCCAAGATGGATGCCGCCTCCGCCGCTTCCTTGGCGCGAGTGTGTGGGTTGCCCATCGGTGTCGGCTCGCCATCGCTGAGATCGACCAGCGTCACTGCATGACCCTCGGCTGCAAGGCGGGCAATCGTTCCGCCCATGCCGAGTTCCTGATCGTCTGGATGTGGACCGAAGACGGCGATGTTCATTGGCGACACTCTAGGTGCAGCGCAGCACGCGGTCGAACTCAGTGTGTCACGGGTGCGCCGCGCATGGGCGGGCGTTCCAGAAGCTCTCGGTAGAGGGAGAGCAGACGGTTCACCATCGCTGCACCGTCGTACTCGCTGCGGACCTCCGCCTGCCCGCGCGCCGCGAGCTGCGCGGCATGCGTCGGATCAGCAATGACCTGCTCGATCGCGGCGCGCAGTCGCAGCGGATCACCGACTGGCACGAGCCATCCAGTCTCGCCCGCCTTGCAGACTTCCGAAGCGCCGTCGATGTCCGCCGCAATCACGGGGCGCGCACACAGCAGCGCCTGCACGACCGCACGCGGCAAGCCCTCGCGCCATGACGGATGCACGACCACATCACTCGCCGCAAGCAGCGCCGGAACCTGATCGGGCGGGACCAGTCCAGTGAGCAAGACACGGTCGCGGATTCCTTCGCGCTCGAGCCGCTGCTCGAGCCGCTTCCTCCACCAGCCGTCGCCGATCCACAGGAGCATCAGTTGTTCCCGCCCGCCCGCGCGAAGCAGCGGCAATACGGCAGTGATGAGATCATCATGGCCCTTCAGTTCCGCGAGCCGCCCAAGGGTGGCGATCACCGTGGTGCGCTCTGCAATACCCAGACGATCGCGTGCCCCCGCACGAAGCTGATGCGCGCTCAGGAAGGGTGCCGTATCCAGACCACTCCGAATCGTCGAATACTGCGCGGGCGTTCCGACCCCCTCGGCCAGCGCTTGCCGCGTCATCGAATCGGCGACACTCACAATCGCATGACATCGCTGCGCTGCGAAGCGTTCCGCGAGCACATACGCGCGGTGAACGGCGCGCGATTGGAAGCGGTGGAAGGGCAGGCCGTGCACCGTATGAACCACGGCAGGCACCCTCAGTCGCCACGCGGCCGCGCGACCAAGGATGCCAGCCTTCGACGAGTGCGTGTGAACGACATCGGGCTTCCAGTCGCGGATCAACTGCGTGAGTTGACGGAAGCAGCGGAGATCGCGAAGGGGAGAGACCTGCCGAACCAAGTCCGGCACTTCAAAGCACGCGAGCCGACCATCCGCCTGCGCGCGCGGCAAGAGCGATCCTTCGGGACCGTAGATCGGTCCATACGCAAGCGCCACCTGATGTCCGTGGTCCGCGCTGCCGACACACGACAGCAGCGTGTTCTCCTGCGACCCACCCACGATGAGTCTTGTCGAGAGATGCAGGATCCTCATGACGACCCCACGACGCGATCATGCCGTCCGTAATGAATCCACTCGAGGCACAGTCCTTCGGGGGGCATCGTCGGGCCAGCCTCGGACCGATCGCGCTGCGCAATGATGCGATCGATATCCGATGGCTCGATCCTGCCTCGCCCGACCTCCACGAGCGTTCCCACAAGGATGCGGACCATGTGGTGCAGGAACCCGCTGCCCGAAACATCGAAGCGGATGATGCCTGGCTCGGGGGCCGTGACCGCACAGCCAAGCACGGTGCGCACCGTTGTCTCGCGCTGATCGGGTTCATGCGCGAACGCACGAAAGTCATGCGTTCCGATCACGCGCGCGGCGGCGGCGCGTACACGCGCAAGATCGACCTCGTGTCGGCAGACCGTCGTGTAGCGCCGCTCAAATGGGGTGGCGCGACCTTCCAGCCCGCGGGGGCGGGTGCCGTCGGCGATCCGCAGCCGATAGCTGTACGACTTGCTCACGCAACTTCGCACGGGATCGAACGACTCGTCGACTTCATCGGCCGCGACGACTTCGAGATCACGCGGCAACCGTGTGTTGAGCGCCATCGCCACGCGGTCGACGGGAATGCGAAGTGGATCGATGCTGAACGACGCCACCTGACCGCGCGCGTGCACGCCCGCGTCCGTCCGACTTGCACCCAGAACAGGGACCGCTGCCCCAACCAGATCGTGGACTGCCTCCAGGAGAACCCCTTGGGCAGTGCGCAGTTCGGGAAGCCCCGGCGGAACCTGCCGCTGCCAGCCGTGGAAGTCGGTGCCGTCATACGCGACCAGGAGGCGCACTCTCGGCACGGGTTACACGGCAGTCAATGCCCGAACAACGATGCAGGTGCGAGCATGCCCTTTTGCTCAAAGAAGTTCAGAGCCTCCTGCACGCTTCGGAAGACCTTGGTCGCTGTTTCGCTGATGAAAGGGCTTGGGGTCTTCTTCGGTTTCCACACCACGTACACCTCTTTGGTGTGCTCGAAGGCATGATGGAGTTCGCGCTCGACACCGCTCGACAGTGCTGGAACGCCTCCCGGCAGTTCAGGCACGAGCGACACGATCATGTCGCTCTGATCAATCAGCTTGAAGTCCCGCATGTAGATCTGTCCGTCGATGTCCCCGGCGATGTCGAGCACTTCCCGTACGGGCAGCCGCATCACAGGGTTTCCCTCGCGTCCACCAAACGCATGCGGTCGCACTTCGACGAAGTCCTCGCCCTTGCGGGTGGCTTCAATGGCGCGGTCGAGCAGCATCTTTTCATCCACATCCGCGGGATCGAATGTGATGAAATGCCTCGCAAGTTCCGCGCGGAAGTGCGCGATCTCCTCGAGCACATCGGGCATGTCGACCACGTGGCTCATTGGGAACGATGGGTAGACCTTGCGCATGTCGGGGCGGGTCACGAGTCGCAGGCATGTTTCGATCGTGTCCTGCTGCCGCCCTCGGCTCAAAATGTAGAAGTTGTTTCCGCATCCCATCGCTTGTGCCATCAGTTCCGTGGCGAGGATCTCCTCCTCGCGCCACACCATGCAGTCCTTGAGCGTGGCATCGATGACATGGTCACGGTGCAAGCGGTGGTGCACCGTCTCGACATTGTCGACGATGCAGATGAAGCAGTTGGGTTCAAGTTTCTGAAGCTGATCGAAGTCGAACGCACTGAAAAGTCCATGCCGCCAACGGAAGGTGGCATGCGTGTTCACGATGATGTTCGGGTGTTCGGACTTCGGTTGCGTCGTGGCGATGACATCCTTGAACGCCGCCCGTCGAAGGCTGGCGAGTCGCGAGATGGGAAGGTCAAGGATCCGCCCTGGCGTGATGTCGGACGCCTCCGAATACATCAGATCGCCGATGTTGAACAGTTCGATGCGTTCGCCACGCTCGCCCGCAAGGTCCATGACCTGCTGGAGGTACGGGCGCTTGTCGACGCCAATCTGACCTGTCACGATGGCTCGCATGAACCCGAGTATACGGCTCACGACACGGCAGACCGTGCAACAAGGAGCGCCACGACATGCACCTCAATCGCACGCCCCTCGCCGACGGCATCGACGCGTTCGTGCGTCTTGCCCTTCACGTTCACCTGCTCACGCCTGCAGCAGAGCAGCCGAGCGATGTTCGCCGCGATCGAATCCTTGTGCGGACCGATCTTCGGACGTTCACAGATGACGGTGCAGTCGATATTGCCCACTTCAAAGCCCGCAGCATGCATCCGCTGAACGGCTTCGCGCAGGAACGCCGCCGAGTCTGCACCATCATGACGCGGGTCATGGTCGGGGAAGAGTTGGCCGATGTCCGGCAGCCCGAGCGCACCGAGCAGCGCGTCCGTCACCGCGTGCAGCAGCGCGTCGCCATCGGAGTGGGCAACAGGTCCGCGTGGCGCTTCGATCCGAACGCCGCCGAGCACGAAGGGTCTGCCCGATCCCTGCGGCGAGATCTCGTCGAGGCGGTGCAGGTCGTACCCGTGACCGATCCTCATCCGACGGTCAGTCCTTGGGGCGGGTGAACGTGGCGGTGCCGCCCGGCGCGGCTGCACTCTTCCCAGATGCGGTCGCCGTGGAGTCCACATCGGGCGGCAGCAACAGGGTCGGGTCTGGTGGCGGATCCTCAGGCGGCGTTCGGTAGGTGATGTCGATTCGCCTGCAGGAGGCAGGTGGCGCGGTCATCTGATTGCTGAGTGATCCGACTTGATCGCCCGCGATCCACATCCCCCAAGACATCGTCACGGGCAGTGCCTTCGCACTGTCGCTGGTGCTCGTGCCGTCGGAGAAGCGGAAAGTCAACTGCTGCCCCGCCGGGATATCCATCTTGTAAAAGGACTCGTTGGTGCGCGTGTCAACGAGCGTCACCGTGACAGGCTGCGTCGGCGTGGAGACGTAGGTGAACCCGCGACCCGTGGACGGCATGAACGCACCATCGGTCGAGTAGCAGCCGCAAAGGCAGGAGGCGGCGAGTGCAGCAACGGCAAGTGGAGTCGTTCGGGTCATGGAGTTGAGTGCGGACCTGTGCCGCGAGTCAGGAGTCTAACAGCGCGCGGCAGGTCTCGGACTGTGGACGAGTTCGACAAACTTTCGTCCGCGTTCTTCGAAGTTGGTGAACTCGCCGTAGCTCGCGCACGCGGGCGAGAGCAGCAGGATGTCGCCCGCTTTGCCGCGCGAAAACGCCTCGTCGACCGCAGCGGTCAGCGTGTCGCAGCGGATCGCGGGCGGCGCGGGCGCAAGCAGGGGTGCGGTCGCGCCGATGGCGTAGAGCCCCGCCAAGCGCGGCGCAAGATCGCGGACCGACGACAGGTCCACCTTCTTGTCGTACCCACCCGCGATGAGATGGATGCGCGACCAGTCAGGAAACGCCCGCAGCGCGATCGCAGTCGCCTCAGGTGTCGTCGCCTTCGAGTCGTTGAAGCATTGCATGCCATGGAATGTCCCCACCAACTGCAGTCGGTGCTCGAGCCCCGTGAACGCCTCCAGTCCCTTCGCCGCGCGCGCCCCGTCCCACGGCTGCCCATCGATCGCGGCGCAGGCGGCAGCTGCCGACCACGCAAGCTGTGCATTGCGTACCTGGTGCTCGCCGGGTATCGCGAGTTGCATTGGGGGAACATCGCCTGGACTCTGCCCGCCGCGCCACCACGCGCCCATCGGACACGCCTGCGCCATCTCCTTCGCCTGCGCAGGATGCTCCTCATCGAAACGGCTCAGGAACACACCGTCCTCAGACTGAAAGGTGCGGATGCCCGCCTTCGCCGCGAGATAGTGACCGAGTGATCCATGCCAGTCGACATGGTTCGGCGCGAGGTTGGTGAGCACCGCCACGCGCGGTGACCAACCAGCCAAGCCAGAGTCAGGCGACAGCCACCACAGCTGCGCGCTCGAAAGTTCCAGCACCGTCCAGTCGCGCGCTTCCGTGGACCCAAGCAGCGATCCGCCAATGTTGCCTCCGAGCACCACGCGCCGCCCGGAAGCGCGAAGCGCACAGGCGAGCATGGAACTGGTCGTGCTCTTTCCAGCGCTCCCCGTGACACCGACTGTCCTCGATCGATCGAGCCGCTCGGCCGCGAGACGGATTTCGCTCGTCACTGGAACCCCAGCTTTCCGCGCGGCGAGAAGCAGGGGGTGCTCCCACGGCTTGGGCACCGCCGCGTTGGCCACGACAAGATCGCTTCGCGTGAAGTCCTCGGCCGCATGACCGCCAAGCCGCAGCGTGACACGCCCCGATTGGATCGCATCGGTCAGCGCCGCGAGCGGCTGCGCAAGCGTTCGTTCGCTCGCAATGTCGGTGATGCACACGCGCGCGCCACGCTGCAGCAGCCACTGCACAACGCCGAGTCCGCCGCCAAACTGCCCGAGCCCCATCACCGTGACGAGTCGACCATCGAAGGCGCGGTCCTCGCTGCCGCTGACAGGCATCTCGCTCATGGATATTCGTTCATATCCGTCTCGTCGAAACCGCGCCGCGGATTGCGTCTTCCACATTGTCATCCTCGCCGAGAAGATCTTCGCGGTAGTCATCCGCGCTGCGGCGACGCGTAATCGGTCCTTGAGCGGCGCCACGCAGGAACTGTCGGATGATCTGGTCATCCTCGCTCAGCGCGCTCGCCTCGGCATCGCCGATCTGGCGGATGCGTTCAAACTCCTCGCGGTCACCGACCTTCAGGACACGCCCGCCATCGAGCATCAGCATGCGATCGGCGATCATGAACGCCGAATCCATCTCGTGCGTGACGACCACGCTCGTGACGGCAAAATTGCGGGTGAGTTCCTTGATGAGCTGATCGATCTCCGCGCTCGTGACGGGGTCGAGTCCGGCGCTCGGCTCGTCATAGAACAGGATCTTCGGGTCCATCGCCATGGCGCGCGCAAGCCCTGCGCGCTTCGCCATGCCTCCGGAGATCTGCGAAGGGAGCTTGTCCGCATGTTGCCGAAGACCCACAAGTTCGAGCTTGATCTTCACCATCATCTCGATCACTTCCGGATCGAGATCCGTGTGCTCGCGAAGCGGAAGCGCCACATTGTCGGCAATCGACATCGACTGAAACAGCGCCGCGGACTGAAAGAGGATGCCAAACTGCCGCTTGATGTCGTCGAATGCCTCATCGCCGATCTTCTCAATGTCTTGCCCAAGCAAATGGATCGAGCCGCTTGTCGGCTTGTGCGATCCGATCAGCAGCCGCAGCAGAGTGCTCTTGCCGCATCCGGATCCGCCCATGATCACCAGCGTCTCGCCCGCGCACACATCCAAGTTCACTCCCTGCAGCACGGTCTGTGAGCCGAATGTCTTCACAAGATCACGAACAGTGACTCGGACTTCCCGCGATGAGTCCGTCGTGACCGCCGCACTCATGGCACGCTCTCCACGGTCGCCGGATAGGCGAGATTGCCGTACTGCGAATCGGTGATTTCGACCGCGATCAGCTTCATGGTCAGTTGACCCTTCGAATCGGCGATCTCCATGCTGCAGCGTGCGCGCATGCGTCCCTTGTTGAAGTCAAGCAGATACTCGCTCTCAAAGACTCGAGTACCCGACTTCGGTGTCGTCGGCGCAGAGTTCTGATCAAGCGCAGCGCTCTTGAGCGTTCCGTAGCGGTTGGTCAGTTCCTGAATGAAGGCACTCGCCGCCGCCTCTGAGCCACCCTTCGCATCGCTGATGGGAATGAACGAGTCGCGGAATGCGGTGATGTCTCCCGCCTGGCCTGCGATGATCGCAGTTTGCGGACCAACAAGAATGGGTGTGACGACCGCGTTGAAGCCGAACACGCTGGCCGCGCCTTGCAGCGACAGCCCTGCAACACCAAGCAGGATGCCGAGGACCGCGAGCCACTTCCCGGTCACCCGTTGTCCACTGCCAAACAGCGCAACGAGGCCCGTCACGATCCCCGCGAGGGAAGTGAGCGGACAGCAGAAGACCAGCGAGAGCACAAGCGACGCCACGGAAGCCTTGCTGATGGGGGGCGGCGCCTCGAATTCGGATATCACGAGCGTGTCGGGTTCAGCCATCGCGTGGCAGGGTAGCACCCGCCTCGCGAGGGTCAACGCGTGGGAAGCGCACGGTCGCAGGCTCCGCTGGCTCCGACGATGTTTCTGTTGTACTGCGCGGCATGGCGATCTCGATGCTCCGTAGGCGCGGACTAGGAAGCCACGTGCTCCAATCCGTGATCAGCAGCGCCTCGACCGACGCGATCGCATCCCCTGATCGAGTCTGAAGCACAAGACGGAAGCGTCCGACAGGGGGGTTGCCAATGAGGGTCTCCGTCTGCGTGGTCGCACCGACCTTCACGGGCGCGAGCAAAGCGGATGTCTCGCGTTGGAAGTCAGGCAAGCCCGCGTGCGCGTCACGGACCCACCACGCGGAAGCGTCCACGCCGCCGCCGAGGGTTTGCTCCACCGCACTGCGAATGTCCGAAACACTGCCGACCGCCTGTGCGGTCTGCAGGCGCTCAGCAACAAGCAATGACACGCCGCCCACCACCAGCGAGAGGGCGATGCCGAGCCACGCAACACGGGCTCCGCTCAGCAGCCCGGCTGACCTGCGAATGCGCAGCAGCGAGAGCGCGCCGGTGAGAACGCCACCAAGCGCCGCAACGGGACAGCACGCCACCGCGCCAAGCCCAACGGCGATCCAAGCGAGCGGATCCGTGCGCACCGAGGTGTTCTATGCGAAAGCCCTTGCGTCAGTTGCAGGGGCCCCACGCACCGAGCAGCCCTGCCAAATCGGCTCCATCGACGACTCCGTTGGCGTTGATATCGCCCTGTCCAGAGTTGCCCCAGTTGGCCAGCAGCACGGCGAGGTCCGCGGCATCGGTGTACAGATCGTCGTCGAGGTCGGCGGCGCAGTCAATGGCAGCGACCGCCAACGTGCCAGCCCCACCTGCCGTCGCGCCACCAACGCGGAAGTAATAGGTGTTTCCGATGAGCGAGGTGAACGCCACCGACGATGTGCCCGACGCACACCCTGTGGCGTTATCGCTGCACGCGCGCACGGTGGTCGAAACACCTGGGCAGTCGGTGATTGGTCCGTACACCGCAAGCCGCGTGTCGAAGGCCGCGAGCCCGCATGTCGACACGGTTGTACTGCCGCTGACAGGAGCGATGAACTTGTACCAGATGTCCTTCACAATCACGCCATCGCCATTTGCAGTGCAGGTTGTTGGGAGTGCAATCGCCGTGTCTGTGGCATCCGTCGTATTGAAGGTGGTGTTTCCTGCATTGATCGTGATGGCTGCCACGCACTCGTCATTGGCTGGTGGCGGTGGTGTGGCAACGGTAAAGACGTTGACGTCATCGATGTACCAGTTGTCGGTCGAGTCAGTGCCATCGGGGCGGAAACGCAGACGGAACGCGGCGTGCCGCGCGTTGGTCGGCAGCGAATGCTGATAGGAAGTGAAGGTCGTCTGAGCGCTGCCATCCGATGTGATCGTGTTCAGTGCGGTCCAGTCGAGTGAACTGTTCAAGTACTCCACGATGAGTGTCTTGCCCGATTCGACACCGCTTCGCTGCACCTTGTACGTGGCAGTCGCGGAACTCGTGCCACCGAGGTTGATGAAGTTGGTGCGAAGCTCGTCGTCGTCATAGTCGTTGCTGCCACTCGAGTTCACATTGAGTGAATAGGGGCTGGTCGGCTCATTCTGCGCGGCTGTGTTCACGACGCCACCGTCGTTGTAGATCCAGCGATCCGTGGAAAGGGACGTGGTCGTGAAGGTCTCGGTGAATGGCGGCGTGACAGCCACGGGACGCACAAAGTCACAGGAAACCTGACTTCTCCAGCCGTTCAGCTCGCTCACGCTGAAGGTGTTGAGTTTCAGATTGGATCCGCTGATGCCACCGCACCCACCATTGCTCGAGCACATGATGTTGCAATTGGCCGAACCTTGGCTGTCGCAGTGCGTGCAGTCCCAGTTGTGCCCGAGTTCGTGGGTGCTCAGCGAAATTCGGTAGGCGAGGGTCGTTGTGTATCGGCTCTCCACCACTCCGTACTGAGTCGAATTGATGCCCGCGCAGACTCCGCCGAGATATGCCAAGCCAATCGTGCCACCCGAGTAGTTGTAGCCAGAAAAGAAGTGCGAGACGTTTCGGAAGATGCCCGACTCTGGTGCCGTGGCCCACTTGTTCCCAAACTCATTCAAGCGTGCATCGATTGTGGTGCCACTGTAGGGGTCGGCCGTTGTGGAACGGACCACAATCGTTCCGAGTTCGTGAGTGACATTCGCATCTCGGTCATAGATGGTGTTCACATTGGAGATGATCAACTCCACATCGTTGACCGTGTTCACAATGCTTGAGCTGTTCTTCTGGAAGAACTCGTAGTCCGTCTCGCAGGCAATGGTCACCTGTCCTGGTGTTGTGCCCGCCAGACCGCCCTCATCACCGCCGGCGCCACCACCATCCACGGGTGGCACTCCAAAGCGCTCGAAGCCGCGTCGCCCGAACGCGCAGCCGCGACCATCTGGAATCGCATCCGATGCTGCGTAGGCGACATGTCGCGGATCTCCGACTGTGACATCGCGGCGGAAATCCGACAGAGGCTGAATCGCCCAGTCTGTTCCATCCTCCAGGTGGACGATCCCGCTGAATCCGCTCTCCAGAAGCGATCCCGTGACAATCGTTCCAGGTCGGTTTGCGATCGCGCCCTTGTATGTGCGGACCACGGGATCTGCGACGCGCGTCAACTTGCCATCGCCGCCGTCCACCAGCACCTTGAACGTGTCGGATCGGCAGGAGTGCTTGTCGACGGTGATCGTTACATCCGTGCCGGCAATCGGCGCCACAAAGCGAAACTGGGCGGGGAGCGCATCTGGAAGCCGCGGGGCGAAGGTTGTAAACGCCGAGAGCTCCGCAATCTGCAGAACATCTCCAGCACGCGCACCGCCCTTGCGGGTGACATCAGCACCCGCGAGGCCGACTTGCAGAGAGGACAGGCCGACAATCCCGAGCAGGCAAAGAGCACCAGAGCTGTGATGTTTCCGATGTGGGGTTCCCATGGTCCCTAAACATACGACTTCGGGACGATTGCGCCACTCCCCCCCCCAAACAATTTGTAAAAAACCGCCCTCGGGGAAATCCGAGGGCGGTGAGGAATCAGTTCCGAAAGGCGCTTCGAAAGCGCGATTTTGCCCAATCTTAGACTGTCCAAGCGCTCAGGAGCGCCGCCAAGTCTGCGCCGTCCACGACGCCGCTCGTGTCAATGTCGCCCGTACCTGAGTTGCCCCAGTTGCCGAGCAGTGCTGCCAAGTCGGCACCATTCACCGTACCGTCGTTGTTGAGGTCGGCGGGATTCGCCGGCGGCGGCGGTGCACCCGGTCCATGCGAGCCCATGGGAACCGTGACGGCACTGCTCGCCGTCGTTGGAGGGCGAAACAGCCCAAGCGTCGCGTTGGCAGCCTGCGGCGGCTGGTTCGCATCGAAGCGGAAGTTGAACATGGTTGACCAGCGGATGGCGTTTGCAGACTGGTCGGTTGCATACGGCACGCCCGACCAAGTGATCGCTCCGTTGGCAACCGTCGCCGTCCACGCAGTGTTCTGGTTGTAGCCGCCGGTTCCAGCCTTCTGATCGCCCGAGTGGTACTCCGGGCTTCGGAATCCGATGTTGCTCACCACAACACCAGTGGGAACGGGGACGCTAAAGGAGCCACCCGAGCGATGGCTGTTCATGTTGAACACTGCGTACTCGTAGTGCCATGTTCCGTCGCCGTTGTTGCTCGTTCGGTATGCAAAAATGAAACGCCCGTCACCAGCTACGTCATACTCCCGAGTGCTGACGTCCGGCTGAATCGTCTGCCATGCGTTGATCGCTGGTTGCTGCATGACTGTGCCGCCGCTGTATGTCAGCGCATAGCCCTGCGTGGTGCTCCAAGTGGTGCCCACCGTGAACTTTCGGTAGGAGCAGTTGTTGTCGTCATTGCCCGCTGCGGCATCGTCTGGATGCGCATACTGACCTTCCGCGAAGTACTGAGCGCCTGGGTTCGAGGTCGGATTCAGATCGCTCCGCCTCACGCGAAGGCGTTCTCGGAGAGAGGTCGGTTCCGCCGTTTCAGCCGTGGGATCGCTGTAGTTCGATCCGAAGACCGCCGTCGTGGCATTGACACCGCGTCGGCTCTTCAGATCGTTCTGATCACCATTCAGGCTTGCGGTGTACGGGTCGGAGCAGCCGACGCCGAGCACCGTCGGGCAACCGCTACCGGCTGGAGTGCAGGGGCCACACAGGGTCTGCTGCAGGGCACAGAATCCGTGCTTGACCCAACTCATGCCGATTTGCTCGAAACGACCGTTTGAGTATCGGTACATGTTCTGCGGAATGACTGGGTGAAGCGTGCTCGGCATCGGCTGCCACTGCAACTGGGTCGTGCCGATGTTGCAGCTCGTCGTTCCGATGGCATAGGAGGCATACTCCACGCCGTTGAACGTGCCCGGTGCGTAACGCGCGACATCAGGGATGGCGCCCACGGTCACATCGGGTCCCGCGGACACACCGCCTTCGCTCCCATCTTGAGGGACTGCGGTCGCGTTCATCTGGCCGATGAAAACAGCCAAACCTCCGAGTGCCAAGGATCCGACAAGTGTTCCGATCTTCATGTTGTCTCGTTCTCCAAGGGGTTCGCAAGAACTCATGCGTGTGAAACGTGGTCAATGACAGCACACGGGCGTAGACCCTCGCAAGGCGTCTCCAAAGGACCGCTGCGGTTGAAAAATAGCGCCACTCTGAGCGTTGGACAACCGGGCGAACAAAGAATTATGCGAAATTTTTGGGACAATGGGCTCGCCGCGGAGCGTGCTGCGCCGGACCTGTGGCGGGCACTGGAGGGGGCGCCTACATCGGGTGACTGGCCGGCGCTCCGCGAACTCGATCACGATTGTGCATATACAAAAGGAAGAAGCCCACCACCCGAAGGTGGTGGGCTTGTGTCGCTTCCCAATATTCTGGGTGCGCACGCCACTCAGGGCGCACGACCCGTTCGAGGATCTGACCGACCTCGGTCGGCAGTGCCTCTCTCGCCAAACCGCGGGATCAACCGCGGCGACGGCGAGCAGCCAGACCAGCGAGTCCGAGCAGCGCAATCGCGCCAGGGGCTGGGACGCCGATGGTGATCACCTGACCAGTGCCCCCGAAGAGCGCGGTCGTGGTGTTCGCGACCTTCCAACCGACGGTGAATCCGAAGGTTGCAATTGGATCATCGCCAGAGCCGCTGCGCACGATTTGCAGCAGCATCATGCGATAGCCGCCTTGGGCTCCGCCAGCTTGGACCACGTTCGGGGTGCCAGGGCTCGCTTCATACCATCCCGCGTTGTGGGGGATGTAGCTGCGATCCGTGCTGCCTGGGGGATAAACGAAGCTCGGGTCGAGCGCCGTATCGTGGCCGCCAGACGTGCCGCTGCCACTGACAGTGACCCATGAGTCATTGTTGCGCGCGGCGGTACCCAACAGGTTCACACCCGCGCTCCACGAGGCGAGCGGGTTCCCATCGGGATCTTCGCCAGCGTCCTGATGACGGGCATTCAGCGCTCCGGACAGTTGGGTGAAATTGAATGCGTTGAGCATGACCGCATTGCTCTGATTCCAGTTCGCGTAGATCTTGTACTGGGTGTTGCCTTCTGCGGTAATCGCGCGATCCACCGAGAAACCGGTGAACGCAGCGGAGGCAGACGATGCCACAAGGGCGGCTACGCCAAACATTGCGAGGGACTTCATGAGAGAGGCCTTTCAGAAAAAGGAAGGGACTAAGAATCGACACACCCTTTTCCAACCTCTCCGAGACAACAGGAAAATGCACCAAGATCACGAACGGTCAAATTTTGTTGACAAAAAAGCAGCAAATAAGTTGCTTGGACAGCGTTCAAAAATCGGGTGGAATGGCATTCAAACGCAACAAAAGTGGCTCTGATGCAAGAATTCGCATTTGTGCGATTCTGCCAACCATTTTTTGTGCAGTCGATTCCGTTGCTGCAAATGCAGAGCAAATCAGGTCCCCGCTCGTTCGGCCCACTGCCTGCCAGCACGTGGAGCCAGAATCCACGGTGTGGGCGCGCGAGGCGTGCAGCGCCTTCACACCCACGCTGCCGGCAGCGGACAGTTGTGGCAGTTCCATGACGCTCGCATGTGTGCCCGCGTTTTCGTGCGCACTTTCGTCTTCACTTCGCTCACGGCTCACGCGCGGGGCACGCACATCGCTGAAGAACACATCAACCGTGCGCCCGATCCACGCGGCGTGCACTCGGCGAGATGTCTCGCTCTGAATCGCCAGCAGCGTGTTGTTGCGCAGGCGCTTCACCGCGTCCGGAACATCATCGGCAAATCGATCGATGGCCACCGTGCCTGGTCGCGGCGAATACTTGAAGATGAAGTTGTTCTTGAAGGGAAGTTCGCGCACGAGCGAGCAGGTCTGCTCGAAGTCATCGTCCGTCTCCGTCGGGAACCCGACGATGATGTCGCCAGCAATGCACACATCGGGCACCAGCGCGAGCGCGCGCTGCACGAAGTCGACATACTCGCCGCGTGAGTAGCCGCGGTTCATGAGCTTCAGGATCCGATCGGAACCGCTTTGGGCAGGAATATGCAGATACTTGCACACGCGTGGACAGTCGCGCATGACGGCGAGCACATCGTCGCCGAAATCCCGCGGGTAACTGGTCACAAAGCGCAGGCGCAGGATCTGCGGTACTTCGTCGTGGATTCGCCGCAGCAGCTGCGCAAAGGTCGTGACGCGTGAGCTGGCGGGCGGTGCGCTGCGAAACGCAGTGAGCCCCGGTCCGACTTGCGCTGCCTGTCGCCCATCGACGGTGACCGCAAGCCCATGTTCATAGCGGTAATGGTTGACCGTCTGCCCGAGCAGCGTGACTTCGAGCGCGCCCGCCTCGGCGAGCCTGCGGCACTCTTCCACGATGTGATCGGGCGGACGATGGATCTCCGCGCCGCGCGTCGCGGGCACCACGCAGTAGGTGCAGAACTTGTTGCACCCTCGGGTGATCCGCACCTGCGCGCTGCGGCGCGCGCCACCAATGGACTGATCGTCGAACGCCCGCGAGAGATCGAGCGTCTCGAGATTGTCCTCGGCAGCCGCGAGCGTGCTTGAACGCCTGCTGCGGTTGCCCGCGAGTGCGGTGCGTTCCTCTCGCGAAAGCACCATCGCGTCTTCCGCCGACTGCGTGCGCAGTGCATTGTCGATCAGTTGCGGCAGCCGGTCGAGTTCGGCGGGACCGCACATCAGGTCGACTTGGGGGTGGCGGCGCAGCAGGTCGACCCCGTCGCGCTCCGCCATGCAGCCGATGACGCCCAGAACGATCGTTTCGCCGGCTGCCTTGCGTTTGCCCACGATCCCGATGCGACTGTAGGCCTTCTGCTCCGCCTGCTCGCGCACGGAGCATGTGTTGAACAGCACCACTCGCGCCTCCGCGGGGTCGTTCACGAAGCGGTAGCCGAGCGTGGACAGTTGCCCCCGCACGAGCTCGCTGTCGAGCTCGTTCATCTGACAGCCGAAGGTCTCGAGAAAGACAGGGTGCATGGGGTAGGGCAGGATAGGTTGCCGCAGGGCGCTTTCTCGCGTGCGCGTGCGCGTTTGGACGATAGAGGTTCCGTGCTGAGGGCCCGTCACGGCATCGCGCTGTCCTGTCTCTGCCTCGTGGTACTCGGGGTGGTGTTCGTCACATCGGCCAGCCTCGATGTGGCGCGTGGCGGTCAGACGACGCTCGAAGGACTGCTGTTTGGTCGCGCCACGCTGTTTGCGGCGATCTCGATGGGCTGCCTCTGGATCGGCTCGCGGGTGCCTGTGGATCGGCTGCAGCATCTGCGCGGCGTCTGGAATCCGGTGTGGTGGATCCTCATCGCCAGCGTGGCGGCGATCATTCTGGTGCATGTGCCGGGCATCGGGCGCGAGGTGAACGGCGCGAGCCGCTGGATCGCGATCGGTCCGATCATCTTCCAGCCGAGCGAGATCGCCAAGTGGGGCATGCCCCTCGTGATCGCGTGGTGGTGCTGCTTCCGCGGGGCGCAGGGGCTTGGGCGCTTTTGGAGCGGCTTCGTGCCGCCGGTGCTGTGCGCCGCTGCCATCGCGCTTGGAATCGCAGTCGAGGATCTCGGAACGGCAACGCTGGTGATGCTCGTGGCGCTGATCGTGCTCGTTGCTGCGGGGTGTCGCTGGTGGCACGCCGCGCTGCTGATGCCCGCGGCTGCGCTGGGGTTCGTGGCGCTCATCATCACGAGTCCCTACCGCGTCAACCGCATCCTCGCGTATCTCGATCCCTACGACGATGCGCGTGGCATCGGCTACCACATCATCCAGTCGATGGGAGCGATCTCCGGCGGCGGGCTCACGGGGCGCGGGCTCGGCAACAGCATTCAGAAGTTCGGCTATCTGCCCGAGGGAACGACCGACTTCATCTACGCGATCATCTGCGAGGAGATGGGGCTGATCGGTGCGCTGCTCGTGGTGCTTCTGTTCGCGGGGCTGCTTTGGTCTGGCTGGAGCATCGTGGGTGCGGTGTGGAGTGCAGGCGATGGGTCGCCAGAGGCTGCTGCGCGGGAGGGTCGGCCGCGGCTGAGTCCGTACTGCCAGATTGTCGGACTCGGCGTGCTCGCGACGATCGGCTTCCAGGCGCTCATCAACATGCTGGTTGTGACGGGGCTCGCCCCGACGAAGGGCATTGCATTGCCGCTGGTTTCGCGCGGCGGGACTGGGTGGATGCTGACATGCCTGTCGCTTGGGCTGCTGATGGCCATGGACCGCGCCATGCAGCGAGAAGATGAACGCGCGGCAGGGGCGGTGAACGCACCCGCGCCGACAGCCTGACTCGCATGGGTGGCGCGGCGTTCCAGTTTGCCTCTTCGATGCGCGCTGCGCCTGAGGCGAGCGGTCGCGCTGGCGCGCCGCGCCCACGGTCGATCGTGCTTGCGGGCGGCGGAACCGGCGGGCACATTTCGCCAGGGCTGGCGATCGCCGAACGGATCGGAACCGCGGACCCATCGGCGCGCGTTGTCTTCGCGTGCTCCACGCGCGCAGTCGATGCGAGCATGCTGCGCGATGCGGCGGCGCGTTTCGTTCCAATCCGTGCGGAGCCGTTCAGTCTGAACCCGCGACGACTGCTGCGCTGTGTGCTCGGACTGGTGCGTGCCCGGCGCGATGCGGATCGTCTGCTGCGCGAGTGCCGCCCCGACTGGGTCGTGTCGCTCGGTGGCTTCGTCACGCCACCCGTGGTCGCCGCCGCACGACGGGCGGGCGTTCCCGTGCTGCTTGTGAATCTGGATGCGACGCCAGGCAAAGCGAATCGGCTGGTCGCGCGCTACGCCACGAAAGTGGTGTCGGCGGTTCCCGTGCCATCGCTGCCGGGGTTCGCAAGCGCCGTGATCGGCATGCCGCTGCGGCGGATCGCGGTGGCGCCCGCATCGACGGAACTTTGCCGCGCTGAACTCGGACTCGACCTGCAGGCGCCCGTGCTGCTCATCACGGGCGCGTCGCAGGGCGCGCAGTCACTGAACGAGTTGGCATGCGAACTGGCGCACGCGCATCCGGCGGCGTTCGCGGCTTGGCAGGTGCTGCACTTGTGCGGTCCCTCGCCTGCGGGCGGGGTCAGCCGATACGAGCGGGCGTGGCGTGAGGCGGGCATTCGCGCGGCGGTGATCCCATTCCTGCACCGCATGGGTGTCGCGTGGGGTGCTGCGGAACTTGCGGTGAGCCGCGCGGGCGCGAGCAGCGTGGCGGAGGCGCAGTGCAATCAGGTGCCGACCGTCTTTGCGCCATACCCCTATCACAAGGATCAGCATCAACGGGAGAACGCACTTCCGCTGGTGGAGGCGGGTGGTGCGTTGGTGGAGACGGACCGCATTGATCCGCAGCAGAATCTCGGCGGACTTGGCGCGCGCGTTCTGGAACTGATGAACGCGCCCGAGCGGCGCGCGCAGATGCGGCGTGCGCTTGCTGAACTGCCGCCGCCATCGAGCGCCGAGCAGATCGCCGACTTCGTGCTGCGCGGCAGCGAGTTTCGCGGCAGCGTGGCCGGCGGCGGTGAGTCCCGCGGCGCTGTCGTGGCGGGCTGAGCGTTCTGCATAGTCTGACGGGGCGTGCGCAGCGAGCGTTCCATCGTTCATGTCGATCTCGATGCGTTCTTCGCGAGCGCCGAGCAGCTCGATGACGCATCATGCCGTGGTCGCCCCGTGCTTGTCGGTGGGCTCGGTGCGCGCAGCGTGGTGGCGGCGGCGAGTTACGAGGCGCGTGCGCACGGCTGCCGCTCGGCGATGCCGATGGCGGAGGCGCGACGCCGCTGCCCGAGCGCGATCGTTCGCCCCGTGCGCATGCATCGGTATGTGGAACTGTCGCGGCAGTTCATGGAGACCCTGCGGTCGTTCTCGCCTGCCGTGGAGGCGCTGTCGCTCGATGAGGCGTTCGTGGATTTGACGGGCACGGAGCGGTTGCTCGGTGATGCTGCGCAGACCGTGCGTCGGCTGGTGGACCGCGTGCATGCGTCGACGGGGCTGCACTGTTCGGCGGGGCTGGCGCAGAGCAAGTTCGTGGCGAAGATCGCATCGGATCTGCGCAAGCCGCGCGGGCTGGTGATGGTGCCCGCCGCAGGGCTGATGCAATTCCTCGCGCCGCTGGCGATCAGCCGTCTGTGGGGCGTTGGTCCCGTGGCAGAGGAGCGTTTTCGTCGGCTTGGCTATCTGAAGTTTGGGGATTTGCAGTCGGCGACGCGCGAGAGGGTGCTGGCGGATCTTGGGTCGGCGGGCGAGCGCGCGTGGCTGCTTGCACAGGGCATCGATGAACGCCCCGTGGAGAGTGATCACGAACGCAAGAGCATCGGTCATGAGGAGACCTTTGGTGAGGACATCACGGATCCGAGGCAGTTGCGCGAGATTCTGCTTCGGCAGGTGGAGAGCGTGAGCGGTCAGTTGCGTTCGCGCGGTCTGTCTGCGCGCACGGTGACACTGAAGATTCGTCGCCCGGACTTCACAACGATGACTCGGCAGGCATCCGCTGGCGCGGCAACGGACTCGACCGCACAGTTGTGGCGGACAGCGAGTGCGCTGCTCGATGCGTGGCGCGCCGCAGAGTGGTCGCCCGTGCGGTTGCTCGGCGTGTCGCTCTCTGGGTTCGGGGGCGTGGAGGAAGTGGAGGGGCTCTTTCCAGATCCTGACGCTGCGCGCGAGCGGCGGCTTGATGCGGCAACCGATGCGCTGCGGCGCCGATTCGGTGAGTCGGTCATTCGCCGTGCTGGTGGCGCGTAGCGCAGAGGTCGGAGGGTTATCCTTGCTGCCGTGATCCTTCTTGCAGATCAAGTCACCGATGCTTGGGCTTTCTTTGCAGGCACGCTGCATCCGGCTGTGCTGCACTTTCCGTTGGCGATGGCTGTGCTCGCGGCCGTTGCCGAGATATGGGCTGCACTTCGGGGGCGTGCAGCGCCATCGCCGTTCGCGTTCACGTGCATCTGGATTGCTGCGCTCAGTGGCGTGATCGCGTGCTTTACGGGATGGATGAACGCAGAGTCATACGGGGAGGGTGAATCGGATCTGTTCCTGCACCGCTGGACTGCGATCGGCTGTACGGCAGCGCTGTTTGTGCTGTGGACAACAGCAGGAATGTTGCGCTCAAAGGCAAGGAGTTCGTCGCCCACATTTGTGGCGGGGTGGCGATTGGGACTGATTGCGGTGGCGCTTGCGATGGGCGGGGCAGGGCACCTCGGTGGCGAGATGGTGCACGGGGATGGCGCAGTGCAAGAGGCATTCATGCGTGCGCTCGAGGCGACGGAGCAGGCGAAGCGTGACCGCGCTGCGGCGGACGCCCGCGAGGCGCTGGGCATCGCGGCTCCAGCACCCACGCCAACACCTGCACCTGCGGCGGCACCAGAGCCCGCGCCCGCACCCGCGGCGGCACCAGAGCCCGCGCCTGCACCCGCGGCGGCACCAGAGCCCGCGCCTGCACCCGCGGCAGCGCCAGAGCCCGCGCCCGCGCCTGCGCCAACACCCGCGCCAGTCCCGGAGCCCGCGCCCGCGCCCGCACCCGCGCCCGCGCCCTGACCGCGGTCCCACTCCGCGAAGATCGCCGAAAGTTCCCGCGCGCAGGCGCCAGCCTGAAATCCATCGATTGTGCTTGGCGGTGGAAAGCGAATCGAATCAGTCGGTCCCACTTGGTACTCGCGTGCGGCGATCCACGACCCAAGTGCGATGACCGCTTGATCGCCCCCTGCGGCAGTCGATTGCAGCGGAGCAAGACGCCAAGGCAAGAGTTGTTCACGGATGTGCTGCCAGAGTTCGCGCTGGGCTGCAGTCGAGTCGCCAGAGAGCGCAGCCCGAGCGATGTGGTCCGCCTGCCAGAACCTCCCCGACGCTGTCGCGCGCAGACACGCCGCGCGTCGTTCCCACGCAGGCAGTGCAGCTGCTTCGATCCTGTGCAGCGTTTCCAAGAGCAAGAGAACCGCATCCGAAGCACCCGTCGCAGCCATCGACTCGGCAAGGCAGCAGAGTTCGTCCATCATCAGAGCTGCGCTCTCGCCGGGCGCGACCCTGCGCTCGAGCGCGAACCGCAGATGCTGCAGCGCATGCGACAGCAGTGGGCAGTCGGATCGCATGCCCGCGTACCACGCGCGCGCACTGCACTGTGCAAGCCGCGTGGCAAGATCGATCTCCACAGGCGCTTCATCGAGCGGCGGCAGCGGCAGCGACGACAAATCCCACGCAGTCTGCACTTGCTGCAGTGCATCCACCGCTGCAAACCACGCCGCGCTTCGCTCGCGTGACTCGACGGAGCGAGCGCCGATGTGGATGATGTCACACCGCCAGGTCTCGTGCCCATCCGACAGACAGCGGATTGTCTGGGGCAGCAGCAGGGAGTGCGTCCTTGCGTCCGTGAACGGTGTGAACGCTGACGCGAAGTCGATTTCCAAGACGCTGCCATCCTCGACGAGCGGCACATCCGTGGATGGACGGAGCGCGAGTCGATGCAGCGCGGTATCGCGCGGCGTGAGCGCGAACCCTGCGGTTCGGCTCGCCGCGCACGAGCGGAGCGCCACGCGCATCCGCCAGCGCGTTCCGCCACCAGCGACTGCATCAGCGATTGGGCCGGCAGCTTCGTTCGCCGCTGCGGAGGCACGAGACACCCAGCACACCTTCCGAGCGCGGGGCGAGTCAGGCCGCTGCTCGATCGCCCGCGTCCACCAGGCAGCTCGAAGCGTGTCGAGCGGGTCGTAGACATCACCAAGATGAATGAACTGCGGCGCTTCGTTCGGCCAGGGCTGGGTCAGCTGCGCCGTGCTGCCCTCCACGCGGATGCTCATCGACTGCGCCCCACACGCAACGACCGTCCGGTCCGCTGGCAGCGGGTAGTTGCCACCGCGCTGTCCGACGCATGGGCTGCACCAATCGCTTCGCACATCGAAACCATCTGCCGCCACCCGCCCAGTCCACTCGATCGTCATTCCGCACTCGCTGCCTCCGCCACTCAGCGCACGCGAACGCCAACGGATTCCAATCGGGTCGCCAACTCGCGCGAGTGCTTCGAGTGAGCGAACAATCTCGGCGGGGGGAGGTTCCTCCTGCGCCGAAGCAGTGGCAGCGCCGTAACAATCGTCGAGCAGGGCGAGCCACTGCCGCGGTGGATCGCCGCGAAGGATTTGCTGCATCAGCAGTGGTACAGCGAGCGAGAGATCCACGGACTGCTTGCGCCGAACAAGCAGCATGTGATCCGATGCAGCGAAGGCATCCTGAAGACTCCCCGCAGTCGCACGGAACGAGTCGATGAGGCGAGGGTCGATCACCTCGACCGCATCACCGCTGCGCGCGTACGAAAGCCGATGCTCCGGCGAGCGTGCGAGCGCCCGCCCCGCCAGAACCGCGAAAGTCATCGCGGATGCGCACGCTGCGGGCAGGGCCAGCCCCCTTGTCAACCATGACAGGGGCCAGCCCGCCCGAGCCAATCCAGCCAACCGCACCACCGATCCTGGCGGGCGGTGACTGCATGTGTCCGTGTGCATCTTCTGGCGCATCGTGTGGCGCTTCGATTTGGCGGCGCGTCGAGTTGCTGCGGCATCAACGCTCACTGGATCGCGAGCGTGAGTGACGCCGACGCCGATGCGCTTGCCGCTCCGTTGCCGTCCACGCCGGCAGCGATCGCGACTGCTGCCGCGCCCGACCACTGTGCGTTGACAGGCAGGTTCGTCAGTGCGCAGTAGGTGCGGTCCGGCTTCACCGAGAACGCGAGCACACCCACAGCGCTCCCCTCGCCATGCACTTGCCAACTGCCCTCTGCCGAGAGGCTGCCCTCGATCGAGGCGGTCGAGAAGGGCAGTTGGACGCCAACATTGCCTTGAATCAGGGTGGTGCTTTCGCTGGAGTTGAATTGCGCAGACGCTTGGATGGCGGTTGAGTCGAGCGTCGCCTTGGCCTTGCCACGGCTCGATGCACTGCCCGTGCATGTTCCACCAGCGGTCGATGAACATCCTTGCCGCGCGGAGCAGGAAACGCCGATCGTGACGCTGCCGCCGCCCGATGCACTGAGCAGACAGAGTCGCGGACAGGCCGGGAGCGTGCCGAGCCAGCGTTCATTGAAGCCGGCAGCGAAGTTTGCGAACGCCGTGTCTGTTCGTGTGCCTGCGTGCCAGAAGGTGCTTTGTCCATGCAGCGCTATGGTTGCCGATGCCTCCGAAGGCGCAGCCGAACGGCAGCGCGTCCAGCGCCAAGTGACAAACTGTTCGTTGATGCGCCCAAAGGTCTCCTGCACCGAGGAAGGGTTCACGATCGGCGAACGGGGATGGCGAACCCATTCGCCCGGACCACACTGGCAGAGTTGCCCGACGGGATCCTCGGTTTCGCGCTGTGGCTTGTCGCACAGCCACTCAAGACTTGGGCAGGGGGGAGCCGTTGGCACGGTTTGCAGCGGTTCCGCTGCACAGGGCAGTACGAAAGCCCCAATCGACAGCATCCCAACCCCGACCACTCGAGCCGTGCGCATCCCGAGCGCTCGCAGCGGCATACCCGCGCGTGCGCTCAGCGGACGCCAAGGCGGAGTCGAGCGGACATCGCGCACCCGAGACAGATGGAAGAACAGATGGACAGACAGATCGGCGGACTGATTGAACGACATGATGAGATCCCCCTGGAAGTGGGCGACACAGAAACGCCACGGTGTCGCCAGAAACCGAACATGGCTCGCAGCGGTAGCCCCCGTTTGATGGCTGCCGTCACGCCGCGGGCAACCTAGAGGGATGCAGACCCCCCTCGCCGAAATCGGCCCAAAAGTTCTCCCGCTCCGCCCTGCCCCCCGAAAGTACCCCCCAAAAGTGACCCCCCGAACGCGCAGCCCGAATCAGTCAGTTCTTCGGCTGCTGCAGCGGATCTTTCGCGGCAACGCTGCTCGAACGGTCACCTGCCGGCAGCGCCGAAGGCGGTGACCCCGCCGCCGACGAATTCGCGGAATTGTTCACCTCTGTTTCGATGCCAGCAAGGCCCTTCTTGAACTCGACGATCGTCTTGCCGACCGAACGCCCAAGCTCTGGAAGGCGACGACCGAAGATCAGGAGCCCCAAA
>VGXN01000020.1 GCA_016873335.1 Phycisphaerae bacterium
GAGCCACGGGCGGCGGAGAGGGGTCGCGTGTCGGCGCCGCGACTTGCTGCGCCGGCTGCACACTGCCGCCCGACACCGTTGGCGGCATCGCTGGCTCCGGATCATTCTCGTAGCGCGAAGACACCGCGCGAATGTCCTCGATGCGTTCGAGCAGGATGTCCACCAGTTCGGGATCGAACTGCGTTCCTGCATTCGCCTTCATCTCAGTGAGCACGCGATCCTCTGGCCACGACTCCTTGTACTGGCGCTTCGATGAGAGCGCATCGAACACATCGGCGACCGCCACGATCCGAGCAAACAGCGGAATCGCTTCGCCCGACATGCGCGCACCCTCCCCACCCCGCGCCGCGGCGCCACCCTTCTGGTCGTCGCCCACAGAGACATCACCTGGGTATCCGCCCCCATCCCAACGTTCGTGATGATGAAGTGCGACATCAATCGCGGACTGATCGAGCGCCGAGTCCCGATCACCAAACAAGCGCGCACCCACGATCGTGTGCGTCTTCATCACCGCGTACTCCTCAGCCGTCAGCCGACCTGGCTTCTTCAGGATCGCATCGGGAATACCAACCTTGCCCACATCATGAAGCATCGCCACGATGCGCAGCAGATCCCGCTCACGCTGAATGCGATCCTCAGGCAGCGCGTGGCGACGCGCCCACTGCTCGTACAGAATCACCGAGTAGCCGGCCACACGGTTGACATGCGCGCCCGTCTCGCTCGGGTCGCGCATCTCCGCCATGCTGATCATCCGGAGCACGATCGAACGCGTCAATGCCGCACGTTCGAGCGCCACCGTCGCCGCAGACGCGAAGTGCGCAATGCTCTCAAGATCGTCGGGCGAGAAGCCGACTCGGTCGGTGCCATCCTCGTTCAGCGGGTTCAGAAGCTGAAGCACCCCGATGTTTCGCCCCGCCGACGAACGCAGCGGCACGCTCAATATCGAACGCGTGCGGTAGCCGGACTTGCGGTCCACGTCCTGGTTGAACGCATACGGCTTGTCCGCGGGAATCGCGTAGGCATCATCGATAAGCAGCGTGTGTCCGCTCGTTGCCGCGTAGCCGGCGATGCTGCGCCCGTGGACGGGGATGCGCAGGGACTTGACCACGAACGACTTGCCCTTCTCAAGCCGCTTCGCGAGCGTGTCGTTCTGCACAAACGACAGGATCAGATCATCTCCATCACGAAGCATCACGCTGCCCGCGTCACAGCGGGTCAGCTCGCGCGCCTCGGCGAGGATCCGCTCGATCAGGATGTCGATGTCCTGGATCTGATTGAGGCTCTCATCAACCTCCGCGATCGACTTCAGCCGCTCCTGCTGCTTGGACACGTCCCTCACAAGCTGCAGGTTGTGCCGCGCGACCTCCTCACGCTTCTGCAGCGTGTCCGCCATCGAGTTCAGTTCGCCGTACAACGCCGAATACTCCGGCGACGGTGCCGCGGCGAGCCGCTGCTCGACACGCCCTTCGCTCACTCCTGCGATGAATGCCCGCACGCGCTCGATGGGCGCAAGCAGCCGAGTGATACCGAGCGAAGCACCTGCGAACACCAGCAGCGAGATCAGCGCAGATGCTGCAAGCGACACCACAAGCAACTGGTCGACTTCAGCGAGGTATCCCGCGTAGGGACTGTCCACCGCAACGAGCGCGACCACATCCCCGCGGCTCGTGCGGATCGGCGCGAAACCCGAGATCCAGTGTCCGCTCGAGTCTTCGATGAAGAGCGCGAAGGGTCTGCTCGGAATCACCGCGCCAGCGGCAGCCTGCGCGGCAGCGCTCGTGCTCGAATGCACCACAAACGGATGACCTGGCGGGTCCCACGCAGGGCTGCTGCGCGGCTCGCCATCGACCGCGAAATCCCAGCCGCTCGCGGCGCCTGTGCGCGTTGGGACGAGGAGGTAACAGAAGCGCACGGGACTTGTCCCGTCCGCATTCGCCTCCACCACGGAACGCAGACGCTCCTCGATGCGAAGAAACGCAGGGTCGCTCAGCGCACCATCACCCTGCGGGATTGCTTCGACTTCATCGGGCGAGATTCGCGCCGCAACGGTTCCAGCAAGCGCACGCACACGCCCTTCGATGCCCCCCTGCACGACTCGCCGCGTGATTGCGGATCCGACGATCGACATGCCAAACGTCGACAGCACGACGGCTGCCACGAGCCATACCTTCACATGTCCGCTGAGGGTCAATCCACACCCCCCATGAACTGCTCACAGCGCACCGCGCGTGGGCAGAAAAAGCCGCCGATCGGACTTGAACCGACAACCTCAGGATTACAAATCATGTGCTCTACCAATTGAGCTACGGCGGCAGACGCGGGTGGACAATCCTCCCGACGACATTCGCAGTCTAGCAGCGACCGTTCAACCGCTTCGCCATACTCCGAGTCAGTGGTCGCTCGAACCACCCGCCTCCACGCGCACGGCACGGAGGACAGGCCCACCTTGTCGCGATCCACGTTCGCCCTCTAGCAGCAGCACAAGATCACCCCGACGCACCATGCCCCTTTGCACCAATAAAGCACAGACTTCCCGCGCGCCCGAGTGTCCCATCGACGCCTCGCGCGGGACGAGGAGTCCGCGAACGCCCCACGCGAGGGACAACTGCCGCACAGTGCTCTCGTTTGGCGTGCATGCGATGATCGCGCTGAGCGGCCGCCACCTCGCCAATCGCAGAGCCGTGCGCCCGCCGTCTGTCACCGCCACGATCGCTGAGGGCTGAGTCTCTCGTGCGAGCATGCATGCGGCACGCGCCATCGCGTCCGCATCTCGACCGACAGCCGCGGGCTCCACTTGGAACGAATCGAGTCGATCACTTCTGCCGCGCTCCGCACTGCGGACGATCGCATCCATCGCCTTCACCGCCTCAACGGGAAACTTTCCGATCGATGTCTCGCTGCTCAGCATCACCGCATCCGCGCCGTCGAGCACGGCGTTTGCCACATCGCTCGCCTCCGCGCGCGTCGGACGCGGACTCGTGGTCATCGACTCGAGCATCTGCGTTGCGACAATCACGGGCTTGCCCATCCTGTTGCAGGTCCGCACGATCCGCTTCTGCAGCATCGGGACCTCCTCGGGCGGCATCTCGACGCCGAGGTCACCGCGCGCAACCATCACCGCATCGGACGCACCCACGATCGCATCGAGCGCCTCGATTGCCTCTGGCTTCTCGATCTTCGCCACGATCGCGACGAAGCGACCATCATTCGCACGCTGAATGTGCCGCCGCAGATCGTGAAGATCCTGAGGGCTTCGCACGAACGACAGCGCCACAAGATCAACTCCGGCCGCAAGTCCAAAGGCCAGATCATCGATGTCCTTCGCCGACAGCGCGGGCGCCGACACGTGCACGCCAGGCAAATGCATACCGACCCGTGAACGGATTCCGCCGCCATGCTCGACGATGCACAGCACATCATCACCGCGCACTTCCTTCACCCGAAGTCGCACCTTCCCATCATCGAGCAACATCGCGTTCCCAGCGCGCACATCACGCGCGAGCGCCTCATAGGCGCAGGGCAAGTGCGGCACTCGACCGATACCTGACCCACTCCCAATCGAAACATCACTTCCGGTCAGGAGCGTTGCGGCAGCCGCAGGCACTTCACCAAGACGCAACTTCGGACCGCTCAAGTCCTGCAGCAGCGCGATCGGTCGACCCGTGCGACGCGATGCCTCGCGGACTTCGTTGATCATGTGCTGATGGTCCTCATGCGTTCCATGGGAAAAGTTGAGGCGTGCCACATCCATGCCGTGCTCGATCAACTGCACCATGATGGATGCGTCCTTCGTCGCAGGTCCGATCGTGCACACGATCTTCGCGCAGTTCGGCTGCGTATGCCGCGGCGCATCTACCCGCGCACGATCTGATGCGGATTCCATGAGCGGCAGGCTAGTCAGACGCGGCGGAGTCTTCAGACTGCGCGCCGAATACGGCGAATCGCGATCTCGAGAATCGACACATCGGCAGGCGACATGCCTGCAAGGCGCCCCGCCTGTCCAAGGGTGCGAGGCGAAAACCGCCCGAGGACTTCGCGTGCCTCCGCCGAGAGTCCAGCCACCCTGCGCACATCCAGTTCCGCAGGAATCGGCAGATTCTCGCCGGCGCTCGCGCGCCGCATTTCCGTGCGCTGCCGCGGCAGATAGCACTCATACCGTAGATCCGTGATCGCACGGTCCATCACTGCGCGCGGTGCGGCAGGAGCGCGTTCCACCGTGGCAAGCAGTTCCACCAACTCATCCGCAGTCACTTCCGGTCTGCGCGCCACCTCCGCCAAACGCTTGCCCTGACCGAACCGCTGCGGCGCGACGGCGACCGAAAGCCGCTTGCGCAAATCCGCCAGCGCTGACGCACGCTCATCACTCCAGCGGCGACGCTGCTCACACACCAAACCCCACGCAACACCCTGAGCCGTGAGCCGATCCTCCGCATTGTCCGCACGAAGCAGCAGTCGATGTTCCGCGCGGCTGGTGAACATGCGGTACGGCTCGCGCGGCTGCCGCGTGACCAGGTCATCCATCAGCACACCGATATACGCCTGCGAACGCTCGATACGAACTTCGTCCAATCCGCACACGCGGCGAGCGGCATTCAACCCGGCCACCAGCCCCTGCGCACCCGCCTCCTCGTAGCCGCTCGTGCCATTGATCTGCCCCGCCAGAAACAGCCCGCGAACGCGCTTGGTCTCGCCCGTCGAATCGATCTGATGCGGCCAAACCATGTCGTACTCGACCGCATAGCCCCACCGCTTTGCCTGCGCGCGTTCACAACCGGGAATGCCGCGAACGATCTGCTCCTGCACCTCCGCAGGGAGCGATGTCGAGATGCCATTGCAGTAGATGTCATCGGTCGCGAGCGACTCAGGTTCGAGGAAGACATGATGGCTCTCGCGCTGCGCGAAGCGCACCACCTTGTCCTCGAGGCTCGGGCAGTACCGCGGTCCGGACTCCGCTTCCATCAAGCCCGCATACATCGGTGCTCGGTGCAGGTTGCCGCGGACCACTTCGTGAATGGCTGCGGTGGTGTGCGTCTCACGGCACTCCACCTGCGGCAGCGCGGGAAAACGCTCGGCGAGCAGCATCTGCGGCGTGCCAGCGCTGAACGGCAACGGCGGCTCATCGCCCCACTGTGCCACCATCGACTGCCAATCGATCGAATCCCGCGCGAGCCGAGGCGGCGTTCCCGTCTTGAGTCGCCCAAGTTCGAAGCCAAGCGACCGCAGCGCACCCGAAATGCCCACGGCGCTTCCCTCACCAACGCGTCCGCCTTCCACGCTTCGCTCGCCCGTGTGCATGAGCGCTCGCATGAATGTGCCCGTGGTGAGAACCACCGCATCCGCTTCGACTCGCAGCGATCCGCCACCGCACACTGATGTGCCCGAGAGCGCTTCCTGCAAGGGTCGCCTTGCGGCGCCACGCCCATAGGGCATGCGCGGGAAAACGCCGGCGCCGCGCTCGCCCTGCCACATGCGATCGACCGCATCGGCGTTCCACTCGAGCGCGGCATCGTCGACCCGCAGCACACTCGCTCCGCCACGAAGCACCAGTGCGCGCAGCCCACCAGACTCCACCTCCACAGACTCCACCAACCCTTCGACCACGATGATCGGCACCGAATCGCCCGCGCGCGTGGAAAGCAGCCGCTGGACTTCAGCCTGATAGTGGTGGCGGTCGCACTGCGCACGCGGACCGCGCACCGCCTGTCCCTTCGATGCATTCAGCACACGAAAGAGAATCCCCGTGGCATCGGTCGCGCGTCCCATCACGCCGCCGAGCGCATCGATCTCGCGCACCATCTGCCCCTTCGCAAGCCCACCGATCGCAGGATTGCAACTCATCGCGCCGATGGTCGACGCATCCATGGTGACGAGCAGCACACGCGCGCGGTCCGTGGACTTCGCCGCCAGTGCGCTCGCGGCGGCCCATGCGGCTTCCACGCCAGCATGACCGCCGCCCACCACAATCACCGTCGAAACAGCCATGCACGAAGGATAGGGAGCAGGGACCGCACACCGAAGCCGCGCCCCTACGATCCCCGACCATGCACAAGTCCATTCGTGTCGCCGATGCGCCTCGTTCACTTCATGTGTTTCCCGTGTTCTCCGCGGCGGGCAAGAGCGCGCCGCGTCTGCCGACCACGCTGCAGACGCACGAGGGTGCGCGGCATGCGCTTCGTGTCGGCGCCTTCACGGGCGAAGCGGGCAGCGTTCACGCCGCAGATGATCGGACGCTGCTGCTCGGGCTCGGCGCACGCGATGGGTTCGATCTGCAGCGCCTGCGAACGGTGGCGGCAAAACTCGGTCGTGCGCTGGTCAAGATGCGGACCACCGCCGTTCGCCTGCAGCCAGACTGGACGGGTGGCGTGCGTTCCATCGGTGAGTTCGAGGCAGGGAGCGCCATCGCCGAGGGACTGTCGATTGGCACATGGCGGTTCGATCGACTCGACGGCAGCGCCTCACGCCGCGAACCGCGACTCGCCACGCTGCGCATGTGGTCCGATCGGCGCGACTTCCGTGATGGCATGAACGAGGGGCTCGTCGTTGCGGCAGGCGTGAACGTCGCTCGCGCGATCGCTGCAACCCCGCCAAACATCGCGCATCCGCAGTGGATCGCTGCGGAAGCCGCACGCATCGGGCGCGGCGCACTCCGCGTCAGACGCATCGACGCTGCGCGCGCACGTCAACTTGGCATGGGCGGACTGCTTTCGGTGGGACAGGGTTCCACGCGTCCACCCTGCCTTGTCACACTTGAGTGGAACCCGCCGCGACGCGCGCGCGGCGCGCGCGATGCGCATCTCCTGCTCGTTGGGAAGACGATCACCTACGACACGGGCGGATACTCGCTGAAGGTGAACAACGGCATGAAGGGGATGAAGTACGACAAGTGTGGCGGCGCGGCTGTCCTCGGCGTGATGCATGCGGTCGCGCAACTGCGCCCCGCAGTCCGCGTGACGGCGATCTTGGCTGTGGCGGAAAACATGGTGGCCGGCGATTCGTACCGACCCGACGACATCATCCGCATGCACAACGGGGTGACTGTCGAGGTCACGAACACCGATGCCGAGGGACGACTCGTTCTGGCTGATGCACTCAGTTGGGGCTGCAAGACCTTCGACCCGAGCGCGGTCATCGATATCGCGACGCTCACGGGCGGCGTGGCGGTGGCGCTTGGGCACTTCAGCGCCGGCTACTTCAGCAGCGATGATCGGCTGGCACGGGAAGTGGAACGCGCCGCCGACAACAGCGCAGAGGCCGTGTGGCGGCTGCCGATCTGGCCCGCGCACCGCGACTACATGCGCAGCCAGCATGCGGATCTCATCAACAGCAACCCAGCTCGCATGGCGCATCCGATTCAGGGCGCCGCGTTCCTCTCGCACTTCGTTCCGCCGCAAGTCCCGTGGGCGCACTTGGACATCGCCGGAGTCGCCGCGCCCGACACCCCAAGCGATCTGACGGGCAGTGGTCCGACGGGCTGGGGCGTACGGCTGCTGCTTCGCCTGATCGCCGCCCGCACGTGAACGCGCGACGCGCGTTCAGCCCTTTGGGTCTTCGCCCTTCTCGATGCGCGCGATCTTCGCGAGCCGCCGCGCGTGGCGTCCACCCTCGTACGCGGACTTCATCCACACGTCGACGATCCGCTTGACGAGCGTCTGCCCGAGCAGATCCGCCGAGAGGCACAGCACATTGGCATCGTTGTGCGTGCGAGAGAGTTGTGCGCTCAGCTCATCAAGCGCCAGCGCAGCACGGATGCCCTGCACCTTGTTCGCCGCAATCGCCATACCGATTCCCGTTCCGCAAATCAGAATGCCACGCGCCGCCTTCCCCGCCACAATCTCCTGCGAAACGCGCCACGCGACATCGGGGTAGTCCGTCGGCGCACCTGTCGTGTCGCCGAGCATGGCAACCTCAAACCCATCGAGCCTCAACTGCTGCTCAATCGCAACGGCGATCGCTGATCCGCGGTGATCGCTGCCGATCGCAATCAAACCTTTGGGCGCCGAGCTCATGCGGGAAGCATCTCCGCAAGTCGCCGTGGGATCAAGTCCCGAAACTGCCTCGCGAGCCGATCGTAGGAGGCGTGACCGAGTCCGATCGGATCCTCCACATCCGCGTCAGGATCAAGTGGGTGGATCTTGGCGGACTGTTCGGGCTCGCCAACCACAAGGTCACGCGCCGCAGCCACATGCCCAGCGGTCATGCCGAACACCAAGTCCGCGCCACGGATCATCTGCGCAGTCAGCCGCTTGCTCCGACCTTCATGTTCGACGCCAATGCGGCGTAGGGCATCAATCGCCTCGCCCGAACAGGGACTTCCATCGAATGCGGACGTTCCGGCGGAGACCGTGAAGATCCTCCCCCGATCGCCACCGATGCGCCCCGCGTCGACCTCGGCTCGGGCGATCGCCTCAGCCATCGGTGAACGGCAGGTGTTCCCTGTACAGACAAAAAGCACCGTCTTCACATATTCGATGCTACAGATCGCTGCGCTACGGTATCGTGCCACGCGAAAGGTTCATACGTGGAATTCGTGTCATTCGAGGAAGCGTGGCGGTTGCTGAAGCCCATCGGCGTCGAAGTGGCGTCGCAATCGGAACAAGAACTTCGACTGTCCATTTCCGAAGGGGAGCACAGCGGCTGCATTGACATCGCCGCATCGGATCACGCGCATGTCGCGAAACTTCCGGTCGATATGCCGAGGCTCCCACGAGCGGTCCTCGCGACGAGCATCGAAGCGATCATCCACAAGTTGCATCTCACGCAGGCGAATGTGATTCCAGTCGGCCGTTGGCGTGAACTCTTCGAGGCAGTCGCGGAGCCGATGGCGGTCAACGAAAAGTGGCGCGCGATCGACAGCGCTGCCACGGTGGAACTCAATACGCGGGATGCGCTCGTGTTCCTGCCTGCGGACTTTCACATCCTGCGTGATCTGGCGCTTGCCGTGCTGACGGCAGGATCCGCCTCGCGTCATGGCATCGCGATCTGCAGCGGGGGCAGCCCCGTGATCATCGAAGTCATGCCCGCAGGCGAGGTGACGATCTTCTACGGAAAGTCGGAGTTGCGGCGCGTGGTGAGCGATGTCCTGGCACATGTGCAAAGTGGCGCCGCAGCCCCGAAGCCACCGCAACGCGCCACACCCCAACGCTAGTTGGCTGTTGGTTGTGTGTCTGGCTCCACGTCGATGTCTTCGCCGCGCGCGCTGAACAGCGCACCGCATGCACCGCACGCATAGCCCTCCCCCCCACTGCCCCCACGCGAATCTTTCACGACGATCGCGGTCGCATCGCACGCAGGGCATGTTCCGCGCCGCAGTTTTCGGATCGCGAGCGGGCGCTCCACCGCCTTCACCACTGCCAAAATCGCCACGACGGGTATCAGCGCCATCACAGCGAGAAAGACCATGCCGAGCGCACCGATGGGCAGCATGAACACCATCGTGAACGCGAGAATGAAGGCGATCAGGTAGCCGCCGAAGACCACACCGGGATAGACCTTTCGGATCCACCGCACGATGGTGTGCAACATGCAGAAAGGATAGGCGCCGGGTTCACGGCGGACGACCCGATATATTCTGCGGATGCCCGCAGCCACCCAAGAAGCCATGAAGATCGTCTGTGACCGCTCTGCGCTCGTCGATGCACTCACGCTTGCTTCAAGCGTTGTGCTCTCCCGAACCACCGTTCCGGTGCTGCTGTGTGTCAAGTTGACCGCCCGCGACGGCACGCTGCGGCTGAGCGCCACCGATCAGGATCTTCGGCTGTCGCTCACGCTGTCGAGCGTCGAGGTGCACTCCGATGGCGATGCGTTGGTGCCCGCGGACAAACTCTCCCAGATCGTCCGGTCATGCGACGACTCGACGCTCGCGATCGAGATGGACAAGCAGGTTGCCACCGTGCGAGGCGAGGACGCCAAGTTCCGCGTGTTCGGCTATGACCCTCGCGAGTTTCCTGCGGAGACCGATACCCATGCATCGGCAACGGAGTTCGAGATCGCAGCGGGACATCTGCGCCGCATGATCGGTCGCTCCGCATTCGCGACGGCGGCGGACAACTCGCGCTACGCATTCAACGGTGTGCTGCTTGAACGCAAGGGTCGACGACTTCGCATGGTGGCCACCGATGGTCGTCGCCTCGCGCTTGTCCAGGGCGAGTGCACAGGATCCGCCGATGGCGATTCCGCGTGCATCATCCCGACCAAGACACTGCAGGTGCTCAACCGCCTGCTCGATGATCCCGATACGGCCGTGCGCATCAGCCGCAATCGCAACCGCATTCGGTTCGAGGTCGGCGACACCGCAACCGTGATTTCGAGCCTGATTGAAGGCACCTTCCCGCCCTTCGACGATGTGATCCCGAAGGAGCACGATCGTCGAGCCAGCTTCGACACCGCGGAACTGGCCGCAGCTGTGAAGCGTGCCGCACTGCTGACCAACGAGGAAAGCAAGGGCGTCAAGTTCTCCTTCGCGGACAAGACGCTCACCATCTCCGCACGCGCCGCCGAGATGGGCGAGGCAGAAGTTCGTGTCGCGATCCGAAAGTGGGAAGGCAAGGAGATCGACATCGCCTTCAACCCGGGCTACGTCACCGATGTCCTGCGCATCGCCGACAGTTCAGAGATCGCCGTCGAAATGAAGGCGCCCAACCGACCTGGTGTGTTCAAGGTCGGCGAGGATCTCACCTACGTGATCATGCCCGTCAGCCTGCCCGGCTGACCGGCACTTCTGGCACCCTCTTTGTCTTACTACTTGGCGTACTTGACGCCGCAGCCTTCGTTCTTCGTGGTTGCGGGCTCGACGGGCTTGCCAGCCTTCAGCGCCGTGACGGCATTGACGACATAGTTGGTCTTGCCGTCCTTGCTCACGGGCGCGCCGATGTATGCCACATTCCCGTCCGCGGCGATGATGAACACATGCGGCGTTGTCTTTGCGCCGTAGGCCTTGCCCACCTTGCCGTCTGCATCGAGAAGCACTGGAACGGACGCGCCTGCCTTCGACATCACCTCGGCACTCGCAGTGCCCTCCTCCGCATTGCTGAAGCCGTTGTAGCCATCCTTGGTCGAGTTCACCGCGAAGTACACGGCGTCGGCGTCCGCCTTGCGCATCCCTTCGATCGTTGCGGCTGCCTTGCCACTTCCCCAGAACGAACCCTCGCCACGACCACTCGCCGGGCAGGATGAGCAGAACCACTCAAGCACAACGACCTTGCCTTTGTAGTCGGCAAGCGTGTACGTCTTTCCGTCCACGCCTTTCAAGCTGAACGCCGGCGCCTCATGTGCAATCTCCGCCTTGTCGCGCGTGTGCTTCGAGTGATCGTGCCCCGCATGGGGATCGCTCTGCTGCGCGGCGATCAGAAGTGTGCTGCAGGTGATGACGGCGGTGGTGAGGACGGCTGAGGTAAGTCGCATGGGGCTCTCCTTGGGGGTGCGAGGCGTTGTTCCGCCTTCGTCTGTGCTCTCTGTTCTTTCTACTCTATCTGCCTGTCATCGGAACATCCGCCGGCAAGAAATCGACTTGATACGCCGGGTCTCCTTCGCGGTCGCCCGCAAGGAGGAGTCCGCGCAGACGCGGCGGACCATCCACCGCGTCACCCAACGTGATCCGAAATGGTAGCCGCAGCGTCATCTCGCGCCCATGCTCCACGGCAGGGAACGGTCCCGCGCCGCCAACCCACTCAAGTCCTGCGACTGCATCAGGCACAAATCGCAGCGGGCGCTGCGGAATGGCAGCCGCCGCAAAGGTCAGGAGCAGTGCACGCTCCCCGCGCGGATCCTCCATTCGGGCGCGCACACTCGGCGGAAGTTTGAGCGGATAGCTGCGAAGGAGCGTTGGCGAATAGGGAACGGCTTCGCCACTCACCTGCACCGATAGGCTTGCTTTGCCCGTTTGGCATCGATCCTTGCACACCATCCAGTCCGCTTGAACGTGCACAAGGATCGATGGCGGCTCACTGCCCACAGGCGCCACCACTGGCACGAGCACATCGAAGGTCTTCTCGTATCCGTAGGTGCGTTCATCCGCAGAACCAAGAATCTGCGGCCGCGGCAGGCGCGGCGCACCGCCCGTCCAACCTTGCGGCAGCGCCACGATCACGCGAGTCGCGGCGCCTGCGTCGCCGGGGTTGCTCCAGTACATGTGCCACCGTGGCTCGATCGTGAAGCGGACCACCAGCGCATTACTGCCGTCCGACATCCTTGCGAGGGCAGGCAATACCGTGCACTTCACGGGCTCCGCGGTTGGCGCTTGGGCCACGGGCTGCCGAAGCGCCACGGAGGGCAATCCAAGGAGAACGACACCCATCCCTGCGTAGACTGCACGCATGCACGGACGCTTCCACCAGTTCATGGCTCCATCACTGTATCGCACCACGGCGCATCGCCCGAACGACTGCAGAGCGCTGCGCGTTTGCGGCATGCTGGTGTTTCTGCTGCTCCTGCCGCAGCAGTTCGCATGCGAGCGGAAGACCAGTGACAAGGACTTGGTCTATGTCACTGCGTACGACGCGCTGCGGACCATGAATCAACCCACGGGCGTGTTCGGGCGCCATACCAAGAGCGTGTTCTGTGATCCGCGCAGCCGCGAGCTCTACGCGCAAAAGCACATTGCGGGCGCTGTCAACGTGCCGTTCGAGGACATGACGCTTGAGGCAAAGGGCGTGCTCGGCGAGGACACGTCGGTCGTGGTCTACGACAGCGACTACAACGATGTCCTCGCAAGGGCAGCGAGCAAGCGCCTGCTTGAGCTTGGCTTCAATCGCGTCTACACGCTCGAGGGCGGTCTGAAGGCATGGGAAAAGGCCGGCAACGATGTCGCGACGGGCGTTCCCGCGAACGCGCCCGAACTTCCCGACAAGCCCGTGCAGTGAACGTGCAGCACCCTCCGCGCGCGGTGCGAGTCACTCGAGCGCCGCAGCGCCAGCGATGATCTCCGTGAGTTCCGTGGTGATCTTCGCCTGCCGCGCGCGGTTGTAGTTGCGCTTGAGAGTGCGACCGAGTCCGCCTGCGTTGTCGGTCGCAGCCTTCATCGCCACCATGCGCATCACATTCTCGCTCACGATGGCGTCATTGAGTGCCTGGAACAGCGACACCTTCACGGACTTCGGGAGCAGTTCATCGAGCAGCGCAGCCGCGCTCGGCGCGAACTCGTACACCGTCGACGCGGCCTTGGGGGCGGCTTTCGCGCTTGGTTCGGTCGAAGTTCCCGTCGCCGATTCGAGTCTCAGCGGCAGCAACTGCATGACCTCGGGAACCTGTTTCGCCGCGGAGACAAAGCGCATAAAAACCACATGCACAGCGTCGATCTTGCCCGCCGTGAACTCGTCCATGTAGCGCTGTGCCACGGTCGCCACCGCATCGAACGCGGGCTTGTCACCGAAGCTATGCCGCTCCGCCACATCGATCCGCTGGAACTTGAAGAACGAACTGGCCTTCTTGCCCACGGTCTCAATCACCAGTTCGCGCTTCTCACCGCGGCGTGCACGGATCTCCTGCATCGCACGGCGCAGCACACTGCCGTTGTACGCGCCGCACAGACCGCGATCACTCGTGACCACCAGCACAAGTTCGCGCCCCGACTTGCGCGCGCCACCAAGCAGCGGATTCTCGACCTCGCCGGCCGTGGACGAAACCTCGCCAACGAGTTGCCGAATGCGGTCTGTGTAGGGGCGCGTTGCCTTCGAACGCTGCAGTGCTGCCGTGAACTTCGCCGTGGCGATCATCTGCATCGTCTTGGTGATGCGCTGGATCGTCTTGACGGCGACCATGCGCTTCTTGATTTCGCGGATCTGTGCCATGGGGAGCGCGGGATACTAGCAGGCTCACGCAGGCAACTGCATGCCATCAAAGCCGAGCGCCATCCCCGCAGGCAGTCGCGGATCAAGTTCCGCATGGCGGATGTCATGTGTCATGTGGACGAACACCGTGCGCTGCGCGGCAAGCTGCCCCGCGACGGAGACCGCCTCATCCACCGTGAAGTGCGTTGGATGCGCGCGGAAACGAAGCATGTCGAGCACGAGGGTCTGCAAGCCGCCAAGCCACTCGAACGCTTCCGGCGGCACGGCAGAGACATCGGTGCAGTACGCCATGGGGAGAAGTCCCCCGCCATCGCCCCCGTCGACCGCCTCGATCCGCCATGCAAGCACTGGGACACGCCCGTGGAGCATCGTGAACGGTCGCATGCGAAGTCCGTGCCGCTCCACGGCAAGGCCAGGCGTCACGCGGTGCGGGATGAGATCTGCCACGAACGAGTCGTTGGCGTTCGTGTGTCTGCTGAAGATGTATCGAAAGACACGCTCGACATCCGCCATGGTGTCCGCATCGGCGAACACCTCGATCGGCGCCCGCATGAGCACGTTGTAACGGCGCACCTCGTCGAGCCCTGCAATGTGATCCATGTGTGCGTGCGTGATCAGGATCGCGTCGCAGCGCGAAATCCGACTGCGCAGTGCCTGCTCGCGGTGATCAGGCGAGACATCCATCAGCCAAACGCGCTCCTGACCCTGCGGGTCGGTAAACCGAAGTGCGGCGCTCGTTCGCAGGCGACGATCGCGCGGATCGTCGGAGACGCACGTTGCGCAGTTGCAGGCGATCACGGGAACGCCAGAACTCGTGCCCGTGCCGAGCAGCTCGAGTCGAGCAGCGGTCACTCGCTCGGGCATGGGAAGAGCGCCGTCAGTTCGCGTGCTGCGGATTCAGGATCGGCTGCGCGGCAAAGTGCCGATGACACGGCGACGCCTCGGCAGCCCGCGGCACGAAGTTCGGCGGCATTCGCAGCAGTGATGCCGCCGATCGCCAGATGCGGTGTGCGCGGATGGCGCTCGACGAACGTTCGTATCCACGCGGGACCTGCGGGCGTGCGTTCAGGCTTCACCGCGGTCTCGAACATGGCGCCGACGCCGCAGTAGTCGGCACCCGCGGCGACCGCTGCACCTGCCTCCGAAACATCATGCACGGTCGCGCCGATGATCAGCGTGCCGCCCGCGATCTTTCGCGCGGCGCACACTGAAAGATCATCCTGCCCGAGATGCACGCCATGCGCTCCAGCGGCGATCGCCACATCGATGCGGTCATTCACGACCACGGTGGCGCCGAACTTCGCAGCGCGTGCAAGCAGCGATTCGGTGCGCTTGAGCAGTGCGCTGGTCGTCCACCCCTTCTCCCGCAGTTGGATGCACGCCACACCACCTGCCAGCGCGCCATCCACCACTTCTTGCCATGGTCGCGCACAGAGCGACTCCGTCAGCACAAGACAGACTCCCCACTGCCGCGCGGTCACGGGGCGCAGGCGCTCAAGCAGTTGGGCAGTCAACGAGTAACTGCGATAGCGGAGCGACTCCACGCGACTCCACGCCTCATCCCCCGTTGTCTTCAACATCTCCTCCAGGGTGCGAAGCGCCTCACCAAGCCGCGAACCATTTGCGCGCACGACATCTGCGACACCTCGGCGGACCGACTCCCGTGCACCCTCGATTGGAACGCCGACATCGTGTTCCACATCGCGTGCACCCACCCGCCCCGCATGCGATGCGCCGCCAAGCGCTGCCGCGACCTCGTGCCGCATGGACTTGAACGCGCCAGCCATCTCTGCATCATCGAGCAGAAAGCGCGCGACATCCTCAAGAACGCGCGCAGCTTCAAGTGCGCGGTTTGTTGCCGCATCAAAGACACGCTGCACAGGGCGCATGGCTCATGAGCGTATGCGGCTGCGACACGCGCTGCCCAGAGTGTGGCCCTGCTGCTTATCATGACCCCCGCTCATGGAGCCATCGGAGAGCGAACCCAATGCGACATCCCCGAGCAATCAGAGCGGTCTGACCCGCCGAACGATTCTTGCGGGTCTCGGCGCCTCTGCGTTACTTTCCACGGCTGCAGCTTCGAGTTTGATGAGCCGCGCACAGAGCGCCGCACAAGCGCTCACGCCCCCGACCACGAAGGAGAACACCATGCCATTCACTCTGCCCAATCTGCCCTATGCGGAAAACGCACTCGAGCCATCCATCGATCAGAAGACGATGAACATCCACCGCACGAAGCACCATCAGGCGTACGTGGACAACCTGAACAAGGCGCTCGAAGGTCAGGCGGAGTACGGAAAGTGGACGCTCGATGAGATCTGCACACAGATCGGCTCCATCCCTGAGACCATCCGTCCCGTGGTGCGCAACAACGGGGGCGGACACTGGAACCACTCCTTTTTCTGGCAAATCATGGCGCCCAAGGGATCGGGAGGTGCACCAAGCGCCGAACTCACCGCCGCGATTGACAAGGCCTTTGGCGGACTGGATGCGTTCAAGCAGGCCTTTGCGGACGCGGGCATGAAGCGATTCGGATCCGGCTGGGCATGGCTTGTCAAGAAGGGAGATGGATCGCTCGCCATCGGCTCTACGCCGAATCAGGACAACCCTCTCATGAAGGGGTTTGTTGATGTGGTGGGGCGTCCGCTGCTTGCTGTCGACGTTTGGGAGCACGCGTACTACCTGAACTACCAGAATCGCCGCGCCGACTATCTCGCCGCGTGGTGGAATGTCGTCAACTGGAACGAAGTGAACACCCGCTTCGCGCAAGCCTGACACGCGTGCCCATGCGGGTTCTGTCTCCACACAGACACCTCGAACGATCACACCCGCAAACGGAGGAGCAAATGCTTCTTCAAACTCCATGAGCCAGTTGGATCTTGCCCCCTTCCGAGTCAAGTCAGGGAAGGTCTCCCTCGACGATTGGAACTGCGAGGAGAACGGCGGTCTTGAGAAGACCGCGGGCGAGGCACAACTCGCGAGCAACCTCGCCGCGCTCGACGAACTGCAGATGAAGTTCTGGGCGAACCGGTCGCGCGCGCTGCTGATTGTGCTGCAGGGCATCGACAGCGCGGGCAAGGACGGGGTGATCCGACGGGTCATCACCGCGCTGAATCCGCAGGGCGTGATCGTTCACTCGTTCAAGAAGCCATCGGACGCCGAAACTGCACACGACTACCTCTGGCGCGTCCACTCGCGCTGCCCGGCGAAGGGCGACATCGCCGTCTTCAACCGCAGCCACTACGAGGACATCATCGTGGGCCGTGTGCATGGAACGATGGACGCGGAGACCGCCACGAAGCGCTGCCGTCATGTCCGAGAGTTCGAGCGCATGCTCACCGATGAGGGCACCATCGTCCTCAAGTTCTTCCTCTCCATCACGAAGGATGAGCAACTCAAGCGGCTGCACGACCGTCTCGACGACCCCACCAAGCAGTGGAAGTTCTCCATCAACGATGTGAACGAACGACAGCGCTGGTCGCGCTACACAGAGGTCTTTGAATCGATGCTCGGCGAAACATCGACGGACTATGCCCCGTGGATGGTTGTGCCCGCCAATCGAAAGTGGTTCCGCAACTTGCTCGTCAGCGAGGTGCTGCTGCGCACACTCAGCGAACTGCGGATGGACTGGCCGCGCCCGACCGAGGACCTCAGCAAAATCCGGCTGCGCTAGAGGTCGTCAGGGCTGCGGGTGAACGCCGCCGATCATCGCATCAAACTCGCTCCGCCAAGACTCGACGGTCGCGCTTGGACCAATGAGCCGAATGAACACAGTTCCATCTGCCGTTCGGAGCATCGCACCGAGTTGGCGGATGCCAGGTCGCGGCGCAGCCTGACCCATGCCCTGATAGAGCCCCGCCAGTTCGATCGTCTTGACTGCGATGCCGTTCACCGTCGAATCGGTGATGACCGCTTCCGCTGGCGATCCATCGTCCGCGCGGAACTGCGAAATCCAACGCTTGACATTCGCGTCCATCGGTCCCCCATCGCCAGCGGCAAACACACTGAACACCAGTTCCGCGTCGCTTGTGCCCGCTGTCTTCGCGGGCACCGCATACTGAAGCGCACGGAACTGCATTGTTGGCGCCTGCCACTGCCATGTCACGGGCTTGGGCATCACAAGTCCACCAATCTCAATCAACTTTGGATCGCTCGTCGCACTGGAGACTCGGACCGCTGCTGCAGGCGTGGCCTCCTTTGGAGCACTCGGCTGCTCGACACTCGGCTGCGGCGAGTTCGACTGCGCCAGACCTGTCTGAGCTCCGCTGCTTTGGGGCGCACGCGGGTTCTTTGCACTCGGCGCAATCGGCGTCGGCGGCTTCGGCGCAGGTGCGCGCTCACAACCGACGGTGCACGCCAGCAGCACAGCGAATGCAAGGGCACACGGCATGGAGTGACTGTGTGAGTTCCGTCGAATCCGCCGCCGTTGTTCCTGTGCGATCATGGCTCGATCGTACGCCCACCCCGACCTTGCGATCGACCCCAAGTACCCTTTCACCCCAATGCGAATTCAAGCCGCGGGAATATGGACGGGGAACCATAGTGATCCTTGGAAGCGCGCCGTTGACATTGCGGGAACACGCGTGCAAGTGCTCCATGATGACACATCGTCCGCGGAGATTCGTTTCACCGGCGGTTGGATCCTGCCGGGGCTGATCGACTCGCACCTGCACCTCACGCTCGGATCGCTTTCACTCGCGCGGCTCGATCTCGCAGGCACGTGTTCACGCGATGAGTTCCTGGAACGCATCGCGCGGCAACACGCACTTCTCCCCGGTGGTCAGTGGCTGGAAGCATTCGGCTGGGACGAATCTCTCTGGGGAGGCGAGCAACCCGATGCGACGTGGCTCGAAGCCGCCGGGGACCGCCCCGCCGTCGCATGGCGGTGCGATCAGCATGTCGCGCTCTGCAACCGCGCCGCGCTGGCAGGGGTCGATCTCTCGCGCGAAGTCGCAGGCGGCACGATTGTTCGGTCAGCGAATGGCCAGCCGTCTGGACTTCTGCTCGAGCAGGCCGCGTGGCAACTGCTCATCCCTCGCATCCCAGCGCCGCCGATCGATGTGCAGCGGCGCGCGCTGCAGGAGGGTTGTCGCCACCTTCTTTCACTTGGTGTGACCGCCGTCGGCGCGATGGAGTATCTCCAACAGGTCGAAGAGGTGATCGACCCGCTTCGCAACGACGCTGCGCTGTGCGTACGCGTAGCCGTCACGGTGCTCGACCGCACGGACCCGTTGCCGTTCGACCGCGCACGACGCATTGCGCGAAGCGAATCACTTCGCGTAATCGGATTCAAGTCATTCGCCGACGGCACGCTCGGTGCGGCGACGGCCGCAATGATCGAACCCTACGAGAACGCCGCCGGGAGCGGCACGCTCGTCGAACATGCGCTCGCGGGAACGCTCGAAGCGTGGATGCGTGAGGTTCTCGCTGCGGACTTCTCGCCGTCGGTGCATGCCATCGGTGACCGCGCGCTCGCTGAGACACTCGCCTGCGCGGAGCGCTGCGATCCGCAGCGGCGCGTTCGATTCGAGCACGCGCAAACCGTCGATCCCCTCTCGCTGCCCCGCTTTGCAGGGCGTCGCGTCAGCATGCAGCCATTTCACAAGTTTGGCGATGCACCCGTTGCGCTCGATCGGCTCGGCGCGCAGCGCATGAACCGTGTCTTCCGATTCCGCGACTATCACGAAGCTGGCGCGTGCCTCGCGTTCGGATCGGATTGGCCGATCGTGTCCGCATCGCCGATCGAAGGCATGCGCTGTGCGATCACTGGCATCACGCGCAGCGGTACGGTGCAGGGCACCGATCAGTCATTGACCCCAGCCGAAGCGATCGATGGCTACACGATCCATGCGGCGCGCTGCCTTGAAGAGTGGGACGGCGTTGGCACACTCACACGCGGCGCGCACGCGGACATGGTCGTGCTCGACCGAAACCCGCTCGAATGCGACTGGCTCCGTGCACCGCCGCGCGTGATCTGCACGCTCGTCGATGGGCGCATCGTGCACGACGCGCGGGCGCCCGTCAGCGTCTGATGCACGCGTGACGGCGCGATCGATCGCAGCATCCATTACAGCGCGGGCGGACCGCCAAGCACCTGCGACACGTGCCCGACTGCAAAGATGGTCGTGCGCTGCAATGCCGTCACAAGCGGCGTCGTGAGTCCGCCCGAGAACAGCACGACAAAGAGAATGATCAGACCAAACTGCTGCACGGCAGGCTGCGAATAGAAGCGCCGCGCTGATGCGGAAAACCCTGCGAGAATCACCGAACCATCGAGCGGCGGCATCGGCAGCAAGTTGAAGCACATCAGATAGAGGTTCAACCACGCTCCCATCAGGCAGAATTCGGTGAGGTTGCCACGCAGCGGCTCTCCGAAAGTTCCATAGCAAACCACAAGTGCGCAGCCGACCACGCACACTGCACTCAGCAGCAGATTGACCGCGGGTCCGGCCGCCGCCACAAGAGCCCACCCGAGCCGACCATTTCGAAATCGAGTCGGATTCACGGGCATCAGCCCCCATGCGATGCCAAGCAGCATGAGTGCGATCAGGCTGAACCACCCCATGTGCACAAGGGGGTTGATCGTGATATGCCCGCTGTCGCGCGGGGTCGTGTCGCCCTGCCACAGTGCCGCATAACCATGTCCGAGTTCATGCAGCACGATGGAAGCGATCACCCAGAAGAGCCAACTCACCAGCAGCACCGATTCACCGCGCTGCCAGAGATCCGCAATCCACCATCCGCTCATCGCTTGGAGGGTAGCAGGGCTTCTGCTATGCTTTCCGATTCGCAACCAGCCACCCCAAGGCTCGTCGCACGGCTCGCACGGTTCCACCCGCGAGTCCCACGGCGAGTCCGGACGGCGGCGTCCGAGCGGACGACGCGCCGACCGCGGGAGGCATGACACGGGAGTTTCCCATGGTGGTTCTTCGACTCAAGCGTTTCGGGCGTGCTCACTCGCCCTTCTTCCGACTCTCAGCAGCTGACAAGCGCTCGCCGAGCGACGGTCGCGTCATCGAGGAGCTCGGTTGGTTCAGCCCCACCGCACCCGAAGGCAAGCAGTGGGAACTGCGCGCAGAACGGATTGCGCACTGGCTCGGGGTTGGCGCACAGCCATCCGAGACAGTCGTGTCGCTGTTGAAGCGCGCTGGACTGCCTGCGACCGTTGGCACAAGGGGCATCGCATCAATGGCAGCGAATCGCTTCGAAGCGCGCCGCAATGCGCCAAAGAAGGCGCCAGCAGCAGCCGCTGGCGAGGCGAAGAGCTGATTCAAACGGCCCCCGAGGCGTCCGATGGCTCCACGCATCGACATCCTCTCATTGTTCCCCGAGGTGTTCCCCGCTGCCCTGAGCAGCAGCATCCTCGGTCGCGCCGTCAGCGACGGTCTGCTGTCGGTCCATGTCCATGACATCCGTCAGTGGGCCCAACTGCCGCACCGCAAGGTCGACGATCGCCCCTTCGGTGGCGGTCCGGGCATGGTGTTCATGTGCGAACCGCTCGCGGCGGCCGTGGAAGCCGTGGAGGCGCTCGACGCGCGGCCCGCACGCCGCGTTCTTCTCGCGCCCGCAGGTCGCCCGCTGACCCAACCGCTCGTGAACGCGCTCGCTGCGGCGGATCGCCTGATGCTCCTCTGCGGGCACTACGAAGGCGTCGACCAACGCGCGATCGATGCGCTCGCGTTCGAGGAGATTTCCGTCGGCGACTTCGTCGTGTCGGGCGGTGAACTCCCCGCGCTGCTGCTTGTCGATGCGGTCGCGCGTCTGCTGCCCGGCGCACTCGGACACGAAACGAGTGCTGCGGAGGATTCGTTCTCGATCACCGATGAGCACGGGCGACCGCTGCTCGACTGTCCGCACTACACCCGTCCGCGCGTCTGGCGCGAGCGGGCCGTTCCAGAAGTCTTGCTCTCCGGCGACCATCAGGCCATTGCCAACTGGCGCCGATCCGAGAGCGAACGCAGGACGCGCACACGCCGTCCTGACCTCGTTTCACTCCATGGGCAACCTCTTGAGGACGAGGCCTCAACGTTGCAGCGCTCCACTGGCCTGAATGCGACCGCCACTCGGCGGACCGCACCATGCTGCGCGGGCCATATGTCCGCGGGCACATCAAGCCCGCAAAGGAACTGACTCATGAATCGCACTGCCATCATGGAGAGCGTGGAGGCCACGCACCTGAAGCCCGCCTCCGAAATCCCAACCCTGCGCGTCGGCGACACCATCGATGTGCACTACCGCATCGTGGAAGGTGACAAGGAACGCATCCAAGTGTTCCAAGGCATCCTGATCGCCACGAAGGGTCGCGGCGTGAATCGCGTCATCACCGTGCGCCGCATCGTCGCCAACGAAGGCGTCGAGCGCATCTTCCCCGTGCACAGCAAGCGCGTGGCGAAGATCGAAGTGGTGCGTGGTGCAGTGGTGCGCCGCTCAAAGCTGTACTACCTGCGTGGACTCACTGGCAAGGCGCGGCGTCTCAAGGAGACGCGCACCGATGGCGCCGCCGAGTGATCCGCACGCGGCGGCTTCGGCATCCGGTTCCACTGCAGTGAACGCACCGCGGCTGCCTCATCCGCGCGCGGAGATCTTTCGCGCTCACCGTGGTACTGCGCCCGCTAGGGATTCCCTGCGCTTTGCGCTTGTCCCCGGGAATCCGCAGTCGGCGGAGTGGCGTCACCCGCCCATCACGGACGATGCGTCCACGCCATGGCTCTGTTGGAGCGGATCACTCGCTCCGCAACTCTTCGAACCAGACCCGCGCAACTGGATGCGCGCGGGTCAGGAGGCGTTCAACCATTGGATCGAACGACTCGCAGCCGAGTGCACGGCTGGAAGCACAGGCGCCAGCGCGAACACGGTGCGCTGCGCAGTGCTGCCCCATCACACGCAACTGCTGAGCGACCTCTCGGGGCAGATGCGCCTCTGGCACCAGTACGGATCCGTCGGCATCGGCAGCGTGCTGCACCCCACCGCGCTCATTGCGCCGTCCATGCTGCGCGACCTCGAGGAGCATCTTCTGCGCGCGTTCACCATGCTCGGTCCGCGCTGCATGCTCTGCATTCTTCAGGACATCGAAGTCGTTCGGCACGGCAGTGAGATCGCTGAACTCCGACCCGTCCCGTGGGGAAGCGGGCAGATGCCCCATTCGCTCGTTGAACGTCTTCTGAACGAGCATGTCCCACCGCACATACCCCTCTGCATTCCTCTGGATCCGCTGCCGACCTGATGCGAACGGCCCGTTCCTCCGCTAGACTGTGCGCAAGGCGCTCAGCAACAGGAGAAAGGCGCCGGAGGTACTTGTGTGACGGCATTCGCCAGCGGACTCGACTCGAAAGTTCTCGTCCTCAACAAGGTGTATACGGCTCTGAGAGTCGTCAGTGGTCGACGCGCCTTCACTCTTCTTGCCAATCAGGTCGCCGAGATTATTGCCGTCGAGGATGGCAACTATGTCTCCTACGACCTTCACAGTTGGGCAGAAGCATCGG
>VGXN01000021.1 GCA_016873335.1 Phycisphaerae bacterium
GGCATCGGCAGCATGCCGGGGGCGGTCGCCGGTGCGATCGTCATCGGACTCGTGCGCGCCATGAGCGATGGCTATCTCGAAACGCGCTGGACCAACACGATCGTGTTCGGCATTCTGGTGTTGATCCTCATCTTCCGTCCAAGCGGTTTGCTCGGTTCGCGTGCGAAGGAGAAGGTGTGATGCGCGCGCGCGCGAACCCGATCCTGATCTTCTTCGCGGTCGCCGCGGCACTGCCCATGTTCTTCGGTGCCACGGGGCTCTTCTACGACGCGTTTCAGTCGATCTTCGTGTTCGCGCTCGTGGGTCTTGGCCTGAACATCATCACGGGTTTCACGGGCATGCTCAACCTCGGCATGGCGGCGTTCATGGCCATCGGTGCCTACGCCTTCGCCATCCTCACCTGCGACATCTATCCATTCCAAATCGGCTTCTGGTGGGGGCTGCTTCTGTCGGGTGCCATCGGCGCACTCGCGGGATTCCTGATTGGCGCGCCGACGCTCGGCTTGAGCGGCGACTATTTGGCGATCGTCACGATGGGCTTCGGCGAAATCACGCTTGATGTGCTGAAGAACCTGGAAGCGATCACGAAGGGCACGCAGGGGATCAATCCGCTGCCGCGCCCGACGATTGGTGGATGGACGATCGAACTGCAGGATGAGCGAAGTTGGTACTACCTGCTGCTTCTGATTCTCGCGGTGGCGGTGCTGTGCGTGCGTCGCCTTGAACGCAGCAGAACGGGGCGAGCGTGGCTGTCGATTCGCGAAGACGCGCTCGCGAGCCAGTGCATGGGCATTCCTCCAAAGCGCACTCGCATGATCGCTTTCGCGACGGGGAGTGCGGTCGCCGCCATCGGCGGCGCGCTGTTCGCGGCGCTGCTCAGTTCAACGGGTGAACCGAACTCGTACGACTTCCAAGTGTCGATCCTTGCGCTGTGCATCATCATCGTGGGCGGCATGGGAAGTGTCGCGGGCACGCTGGTGGGCGCCGTGGTGATGGTCGGCATGAACGCCATCGTGCTCGTGAAACTCGCGGACTGGTTCGGCTCGCGCGAGCATGGCGCATCGTCCAATGTTCTCGCAAGCCCGAACAACTGGAAGTACCTGATCTTCGGACTCGCGCTCATTCTCGTCGTGCGCCTGAAGCCCGAAGGACTGGTGCCGCCCCGCCTCGAGGGTGAGTCGGGCGCGCAACCGCCGACTTCGCCCACGCCGCGGTCGGGCGCGTCGGCTGGGGGGGCAGGCGCATGAGCCTTCTCGAAGTGCGGGACATCACGATGCGTTTCGGCGGACTCACGGCCGTCGATGGCGTCACCTTCGACCTGCGGCAGGGAGAGATTCTGGCGGTGATCGGCCCCAACGGCGCCGGCAAAACGACGCTGTTCAATGCGATCACAGGCGTGTACGAACCCACGCAGGGCAGCGTGAAGTTCCGCGGTTCGCAGGTGCGGCGGAATCCCGATCTGAAACTCGCCCTTCGCGCGGCAGCGGTCGGCATTCTCGGGGCGATCAGCACCTTCGTCGCACTGAACGCGCAGCCGATCTGGACGGCGGCGATCGACGCGAACTACCTGCTCGACAAGCCGTTCCCTTGGAGCAAAGCGTTCATGGACGGATGGACAACCGCGCGGGCTGTGCCGCTGGTCTGGGGGATCATCCCGGCGGTGGTCGGCGGCATCATCGGCGCCGCCACGGTGCTCGCGCTCTGGCAACACCTTCGCCGAACGCCTGATCTGATCGCGCGTGCGGGGCTCGCGCGCACCTTCCAGAACATCCGGCTGTTCACCGATCTCAGCCTGATCGAGAATGTGCTCGTTGGGATGGACAGCCGCTTGCAGTGCGGCTACTGGACCAACCTGCTGCGCCTGCCCGCGTTCGCCCGCGAGCGCTCGCGGAGCACCGCGGAGGCGATGGAACTGCTCGCATTCGTGGAGCTCGCCGATCGTGCGCACGCCGCGGCTGGCAGCCTGCCCTATGGGCATCGGCGCCGTCTTGAGATTGCGCGAGCGCTCGCGAGCAAGCCTGCCGTACTCCTGCTCGACGAACCTGCCGCAGGCATGAACCCATCGGAAGTGACTTCCCTCATGCAGTTGATCCGGCGGGTGCGGGATCGTGGCGTCACGGTGATCCTCATCGAGCACCACATGAAACTGGTGATGGGCATCAGCGACCGCATCGTTGTGCTGCAGTACGGGCGCAAGATTGGCGAGGGAACGCCGCAGGAGATTCAGGCGGACCGCCGCTGCATCGAGGCGTACCTCGGCGCGGAGGACGAACTGTGAGCGATCTCATGCTCGAAGTGAACGCCCTCGAAGTCCGCTACGGTGCGGTGCAGGCGCTGCGTGGAGTTTCACTTGATGTTCGGCGAGGCGAAATCGTGTCACTCATCGGCACCAATGGTGCGGGAAAGAGTTCGACGCTCATGGCGATCTCAGGCATCGTGCGTGCGAGCGCAGGCGGCATCACATTCGAGGGGCGGAGCATCCTCGGCCGCCCTGCGCACGAGATCGTCGCGGGCGGACTGGCGCAGGTGCCCGAGGGGCGCCGCGTGTTTCCGCGGCTGACGGTGCGGGAGAATCTCGAGATGGGCGCGTTCCTGCAGCGCGGACCGATCGGCACGGATCTGGACCGCGTTCACGCGCTCTTTCCCGTCCTCGAGGAGCGCTCGCAGCAGCTTGCAGGAACGCTTTCGGGCGGCGAGCAGCAGATGCTCGCGATCGGTCGCGCGCTGATGGGTCGTCCGCGGCTTCTCATGATGGACGAACCGAGCATGGGCATCGCGCCGATTCTGGTTGCGCGCATTTTCGAGGCGATCCGCGAGTTGAACGGGCAGGGGTTGACGGTGCTGCTCGTCGAGCAGAACGCGCGCGCCGCACTTCGACTCTCGAGCCGCGCTTTCGTCGTTGAGAACGGTCGCACCACGATCACAGGATCGGGCAGCGAACTGCTGCACGATGAGCGGATCGCGAGCGCGTATCTCGGCGGCGCCTGACGCGCCGCGCGTTCACCATTCCTCGATGCCGCTTTGGTGCACTTCCGCCGCACTGCGGCGCGGCGGCAAGTCGGCGAGTTCCTCCGGGCGATCGTCATACGCGACGCGGTCCACCGAATAGAAGCCGTCGCATCGCCACGACGGCAACTGCTGATCGAAGTGCTCGTTCACGAGCTGTTCCATCTGGCTCAAGCTGCCTGCGGTCGCCCAGATCGTGACATACCCGCCCTTGTTGGGGCGGTCATGCCGAGTCGCAAGCACGATCGCATGCCACAGCACCAGCCCGAGCTTGCGGCCCGTGTCGTCGACGTTCGCATCGGGGTCCACATCAAGCTCAAGCCGCCATGCATCGCGGAGTTGCAGCAGGATCTCATCAAGATCAGGGCTTTGATCGTCGAGCACCTGCAGCACCTCGCGCAGTTGGGAAGGCGGATCCTCCGAGTGTTCAAGATCGTGCGGCCATGTCTCGAGCACTTCGCGCACGCCATGGCGGGCGAGCATCGACTCGACCTGCCGCCGCATCGAGATCGGTACGTTGATCAGCAGTCCTTTCCATGTGTCGAGGAACACCTCCACGAACGGCTGCTCCGCATTCGCCCCCGCGCCGATCGATCCGTCCTCGAGCAACAGTTGCTCGTAGTGGTCCCACACACGCAGGAACTGTTCGCGTCCGATCGGCTCCGTGCCGAGATAGATGTCGAGCGCGCGGTACGCATCGCGCGAGCCGATCTCCACGATCGGCACCACCTCCGCGGGAAGGAATCCGAACGCATCACGTATGAGCGCGCCGAGGCGATCATGGCTGATGACCACATGGAACGCGTATGTGTCTGGATCGCCGTCCTCGCCGGGGCAGTACTCAAGTGTGTAGCCCTGCTGCGGTGCGGGAAGCGAGATCGGTTCGATCCCAAGCGGGAACTTGTAGCCCTCGACTTCCGAGCGTGTCAGATCGCTGCGCAGCTCATACTCCCGCATCGGCCGCATGGTACGCCCCATGCCTGCCGCCAAGAAGTCCGCGATCACGCGCCTGCTCGATCGCATGCAGCAGCCACGTCCACTCCGCGAGCAGATACGGAACGCCCATGCGCGTATGGAGCGTTCGGACGGCGGCGTGCACGGATTCCGCGAGAGGCTCCTGCCATGCACGCGCCGTGCGGTCGCAGTGATAGGTCCGGCAGCCCGTGGGTCGCGCGCCGTGGACGGTGCAGATGTTTCCACCAAGGAACGCGCACGCGCCGTGGTCGAGTGCGCGTGCGGCCTCATCGGCGCGGAGCGTTCGACCCGTTTGCTGCAGCGTCCAGAGTGCTTCAAGCCCCGTGACCGCAAGCAAATGCCCATGTTCGCCAAAGCGGCAACAACGCCCTGACGCGAGACAGATCGGTCGGTGCACATTCGTGACATCATCGATGTGAACATGCAGCGCGCGCAGGCAGTCGTCCACATCGCTGCGCGCCGCTGCGACCGCCCACTGGTCGATCCACTCGTCGGACGGCTTCTCGGCTGGGATGAGCGGGTGCACGACGCGCCTCACCATGGCGCCGCGGCGTTGTCCGCATCATCCTGTCCTCGGAGGATGCGGATGCGTTCCACAGGAATCAGCGTTCCCGAGTCCATGCCCGGGCACGGCGTGCGCTCCTTGGCGGCGCGCCACGCCCGCGCGCTTCGGATGTTGTCGCTCCAGAAAGGCCACGTGCGGCACTGTGTGGGGCGAGCGAGATAGACACGGCACAGCGCCTTGCCCGGCTGCGTCGTGCGGTCCAAGAAAATGCAGTCAAACCCGTGCTCCGTTTCGTGCTCGTTCAGTGAACGGCGACCCCCAAGGACACGTGAGTAGCGCTGCAGGAACTCATCGGTTGTGATGCCGAGTGCGGTCGCCATTTCAGCCGCCTCGGCATCCGTATGCCACACGGCGCCTGGTCCGCCCGTGCAACAGTTGCCGCACTGCGTGCAGGAAAAGCGCAGCCCATCCTGATACCAAGGGGTGTCAGCCGTTTGCCGCTGGGCTTCGGCCATGGCGCTGCGTCCGATGCGGGGGGCTTACTCGTCGCCGTCGCTGCGCTCGGCGTCCGAAGACTCCGAATCCTCGGCGTTGAGTTCCTCCGCCTCCACGGCGACCGCGGCCTCCTGAATGGTGGGTGCGGTCCCGCGGCGATCGGCGCCAAGTTCCTCCGCAATGCGTGCGGCGGAAGCCATTTCGGCGGCCTCGGAATAGTCGTACTCGTAGCCCTCCACGAGCGGCTTGACCACCATGGTGGTGTAGGCATCGAAGCCCGTTCCCGCAGGGATCAAGTGTCCGAGCAGCACGTTCTCCTTCAGCCCGACGAGCGTGTCGACCGCACCCTTGAGCGCCGCTTCGGTGAGAACCTTGGTGGTCTCCTGGAAGCTCGCGCCCGAGAGGAAGCTCTCCGACTGCAGCGAAGCCTTGGTGATGCCGAGCAGAAGGGTTCGCGCGCGCGCCGGCTTTGGCTTGCGCGTCTTCGCGGGCGCCTTGCCCGCGAGTTCCGCTTCGGCGTTCGCCTGCTTCGCTTCGTCCTTCGTGACCAGCGTGCCTTTCACCAAGGTGGTTCCGCCACCATCCTCGACGCGGAGGCACTGCGCGAGGTGATCGTTCACCTCACGGAACACGTAGCGCTCGACCACATCGTTGGGCAGCAGATCGCTGTCGCCCACATCCACCACGCGCACCTTGGAGAGCATCTGCCGCAGCACCACTTCAATGTGCTTGTCGGAAATGGGCACGCCCTGGGCGCGGTACACGTTCTGCACTTCGGTGAGCATGTAGCGGTAGAGCTCATCCTCACCCTTGATGGCAAGAATCTCCGATGGCGTCAGTGCGCCTTCCGTCAGCGGATCGCCCGCCTCGATCTCGTCGCCCGAATGCACCAAGAGGCGCTTGCCTTGCAGGACATAGTGATCTTCCGCCAACTCTTCCTTGGAACCTTCGGCGTGCACGCGGATGGTCATCTTGCCGCGGCGCTCGTTCGGCAGCAGTTCCACGCGTCCAGAGATGCGCGCAAGCACCGCAGGGTCGCGCGGGATCCGCGCCTCAAAGATCTCGGTTACACGCGGCAGACCACCGACGATGTCCGCGGAACGCGCCGCACCCTTGGGCGTGAACGCGATGCGCTGACCAGCTTCGATCTGCTGCCCATCACGAACTTCGATGTGCGCCTTCGCCGGGAGATGGTGGAGATCGAGCACCTTGCCGCTCGCATCCTCGATCGTGATGCGCGGGTGCATTTCACCCTTGTGCTCAATGACGACCATTTCTTCCTTGTTGGCCTTGCGCTCGATCCGGACGGTCTCGCCCTCTTCAATGTCGCGGAACTGGATCTTTCCGCTCTTCTCGGCGAGGATCGGCGACACATGCACGTCCCACTCGAGAACCGGCTGACCCTTCTTGACTTCGCTTCCTGACGCGACCAGCAGATGGGCGCCATAGGGAACCTTGTACTTCTCGAGTTCGCGTCCCTTCGCGTCGAGCACCCGCACCTCGCCCGTCTTTCGGAGCGCGATGCGCTTCGTGCTGTCGCCCTGGAAGGGAACATCGCCGCAGTCCACGAACTCCACGCGACCTGCCTGCGTGACCTTCCACTGGTTTTCGGTGGTGGCGCTGACGGCGATACCGCCCGTGTGGAAGGTTCGCATCGTCAACTGCGTGCCTGGCTCGCCGATGGACTGCGCGGCGATGATGCCGACGGCCAGTCCCTCTTCGACCATGCGGCCTGTCGACATGTCCATGCCGTAGCAGGTGGCGCACACGCCGCGGGGCGTGAGGCAGGTGAGCGGGCTTCGGACATACACCGTTCGAACGCCCATGTCCTCGATCTGGCGCGCCTTCTCGAGAGTGATGATCTCATTCTTCGCGACGATGGTCTTGTCCGTGCGCGGATCCACGATGCTCTCGCAGCTGGTGCGGCCCTTGATGATGTCGCGCAGCGGAACGTCGATCTCCTCGCCCTTGTAGATCGCTTCCTTCGCGATGCCCTTGTTCTGGCCGCAGTCATGCTCGATGACCACAACCGACTGCGCCACGTCGCACAGCTTTCGCGTGAGGTAGCCCGAGTCCGCGGTCTTGAGCGCCGTATCGGAAAGTCCCTTGCGCGCGCCGTGGGTGGACGAGAAATACTCGATCACCGACAGTCCCTCGCGGAAGTTCGACTTGATCGGCGTTTCCATGATCTCGCCGCTCGGCTTCGCCATCTGTCCACGCATGCCAGCGAGCTGCTGCATCTGGGTCTTGTTGCCTCGCGCGCCCGAGTCCATGAACATGTACACGGGGTTCATGTAGCGCGCATTGCGCGCCGCATCCGAGGGCTTGCCTGGCACATTGCCAGCCACGAGCGGACTCGATGCGGTCGATGTGCGACGGTCGTTCATCAGCGACTCAAGCACCTTCGCCGAGAGCGCGTCACGGCACTGCGCCCACGCGTCCATCACGCGGTTGCGGCGCTCGTCGTCGGTGGTGTTGCCATCCTCGTACGCCGATCGAGCCATGTCCACCTTGCGCTGGCTCGCCTCGATGAGGCGTTCCTTGTCCGCAGGAATGCTGAGGTCCGTGATGCCGAAGGAGAGTCCGCTGGTGGTGCTCGCCTTGAATCCCGTTTCCTTGAGCGCATCGAGCAGTTCGATGGTGGCACCCTTGCCCAGACGCGCGAACGTGTCGTCGATGACGCGCGCCGCACCCTTCTTGCCGAGGGCGCAGTTGTAGAACGGCATGCCGTCCGACAAAATCTGCGAGAACACCACACGACCGACTGTCGTGCGGAGCCTGCGGTTCGCGGGGGTCGCCACCGGCGCATCGCCCGCACCCTGAATCACTTCAGTGAAGCGTTCAAGCCGCACGTCGACCCACTCATGCACGCCGATCTTGCCCAGATCATGCGCGAGCAACATCTCCTGCACGCTGCTGAATGCCGGGACCTTCGCGTTCGCCGCGGGCTTGTCGATCGGTGCCGCGGTCAGGAAGTACACGCCCATCACGATGTCCTGCGACGGACTGACGATGGGATTGCCGTTGGCAGGGGAGAAGATGTTGTGCGTGCTCATCATGAGCACCTGCGCCTCGACTTGCGCCTCGACGGAGAGCGGCAAATGGACTGCCATCTGATCGCCGTCGAAGTCCGCGTTGTAGGCGGTGCAGACGAGGGGATGCACCTTGATCGCATTGCCTTCCACGAGCACAGGCTCGAAGGCCTGAATGCCCATGCGGTGGAGCGTGGGTGCTCGATTCAGGAGCACGGGATGGTTCCGCGTGACCTGATCGAGAATGTCCCACACTTGGGTGTCGCGCCGCTCGAGCATGCGCTTGGCGCTCTTGATGGTGTCAGCGAGGCCATGCTCCTTGAGCTTTCGGATGATGAACGGCTGGAAGAGCTCGAGCGCGATCTTCTTCGGAAGGCCGCACTGCCAGAGCTTCAGTTCGGGACCGACCACGATGACCGAGCGCGCCGAATAATCGACGCGCTTGCCAAGCAGGTTCTCACGGAATCGACCCTGCTTGCCCTTGATCATGTCGGTGATCGACTTCAGCGGTCGGTTGCTTGAACCGAGCACTGGTCGGCGGCAGCGACCGTTGTCGAACAGCGCGTCGACCGCCTGCTGCAGCATGCGCTTCTCGTTGCGGATGATGACCTCCGGTGCGTTGAGGTCCATCAGCTTCTTGAGGCGGTTGTTCCGGTTGATGATGCGGCGGTAGAGATCGTTGAGATCACTCGTCGCAAAGTTGCCGCTCTGCAGAAGCACGAGCGGGCGAAGCTGCGGCGGGATCACCGGGACGACATCGAGCACCATCCACTGCGGGTCATTCTGCGAACCGCGGATTTGCTCCACGATCTTCAGTCGCTTGGAAAGATCCTTCGCCTTCTGCTTGCTGCGGGTCTCCGCCAACTCCGTCCGAACTTCGGTCGCGATGGCATCGAGATCGAGCAGGGCAGGGGAGAGCAGTTCACGGATTGCCTCGGCGCCCATCATCGCCGTGAACTTGCCCGGGTACTTCGACGAGTAGTCGCGGAACTCATCGTCCGTCAGCACCTGCTTGAACTCCAGATCCGTCGAACCGGGATCGGTCACGACATAGTCCTGGAAGTAGACGACCTTCTCGATGTCGCCGGTGCGCATGCCGAGCAGCGTTCCAAGGCGGCTTGGCAGAGCCTTGAAGAACCAGATGTGCACGGCCGGCGCCGCGAGGTTGATGTGCCCCATGCGCTTGCGTCGCACGCGCGAATGGGTGACCTTCACGCCGCAGCGGTCACAGATGATGCCCTTGTACTTCGTGCCCTTGTACTTGCCGCACGCGCACTCGTAGTCGCGCTCCGGACCGAAGATCCGCTCGCAGAAGAGACCATCGCGCTCAGGGCGATACGTGCGATAGTTGATCGTCTCTGGCTTCTTGACCTCGCCGAAGCTCCAGCTTCGGATGTCGTTGGGGCTCGCCAGCTGGATGCGGACGGCGCCATAGTCATTGACTCGGTCAAAAACGCTTTCGGCCATGTTGTTCATGGTGTGTCTCTCGAATCTGCGGTCGGTGTCGGATCAGATCAGTGAGGGGTCGTGTGAGTCGCTGTTCGTTTCGTGGAGAAGCGGTCCTGCAGGGTGTCCGTGGTCAGATCACGGGCTCCACCACCTCGCCGTCCAACTTCTCAAGCTGGATGTTGAGGCAGAGTCCCTTGATTTCTTGGCAGAGCACATCGAAGACCACGGGCATGCCGGCTTCGAGCGTGTTGTCGCCCTTGACCATGGACTCGTAGATCTTCTGGCGACCTTCCGTGTCGTCGCTCTTGACGGTCAGCAGTTCCTGCAGCACATAGGCGGCTCCGTAGGCCTCGAGCGCCCACACTTCCATCTCGCCGAAGCGCTGTCCGCCTGTTCGTGCCTTGCCGCCAAGTGGTTGCTGTGTGATGAGGCTGTACGGTCCCGTCGAACGAGCATGGATCTTGTCGTCGACGAGGTGATGCAGTTTCAGCAGGTACATGTAGCCCACGGATGTGCGCTGGTGGAACGCCTCGCCCGTGCGACCGTCGTACAACTGCACCTTGCCGTCCTCGGGCATGAGCGCGAGGAGATCACGCGCCGAGCCGGCGTTCTCGCGGGTCGACTCAAACGATGCGACGCGCTCATTGACATGTGCGTTGGCTTCGCGGATCGCTTCGAAAATCTCCGACTCGGTCGCGCCGTCGAAGACCGGCGTGACTGCCTGGAACCCAAGCACCTTCGCTGCCCATCCGAGGTGCGTTTCGAGGATCTGCCCGACATTCATGCGGCTTGGCACGCCGAGCGGATTGAGGAGCACTTCGACGGGGGTTCCGTCCTCGAGGAATGGCATGTCAGCCTCGGGAACGATGCGCGCAATGACGCCCTTGTTGCCGTGGCGACCCGCCATCTTGTCGCCCACCGACAGTTGACGCTTGGTGGCGAGATAGACCTTGACCATCTCAAGGACGCCCGACGGCAGTTCATCGCCACGGCGCATGTGGTTGACTCGGCGGTCCTTCTCGCGCCGAAGCTTCTGGATGCGCGGCCAAAACTGGTTGAACGCCACGAGTGCGTCCTCGCGCGACTCCTTCGAGCCCTTGATCCACTTCTCTTGGAAGCCATCGATCTGTTCGATGATGACATCGGGGAGCTCGCTCACGCCGACGCGCTGACGGGTCGATGGATCGACCATGTCCGTGCCGGTGATGCGATTGATCTCCGCAGCCATCTGCTTGAAGAGGGTGATGGCTTTGGCGTCCATCTCTGTTTCGAATGCGGCGATCTGCTTCTTCAGCGCCCTCTTTTGCTCGTCGGTCATGTGCTGTCGGCGGCTGAAGCTCTTCGCGGCGATCACAACGCCCTCCGTGCCGGCAGGCACTTCAAGCGAATCGTTCTTCACATCCTCGCCCGCACGACCGAAGATCGCATGGAGCAACTTCTCTTCGGGGGAGAGTTCGCTCTTGCTCTTGGGGCTGACCTTGCCGACGAGGATGTCGCCAGGTCCGACGCGTGCGCCGACACGGATGACGCCATGCTCATCGAGGTTGCGCAGCGCACTCTCCGAGACATTGGGGATGTCCGCGGTGAACTCCTGACGGCCAAGCTTCGTCTCGCGCACCTCCACCTCGAATGACTCGATGTGGATCGAGGTGAAGACATCATCCTTCACCAGCCGCTCGCTGATGACGATCGCGTCCTCGAAGTTGTAGCCATCGAAGGTGTTGAATGCCACGAGCACATTCTTTCCGATCGACAGTTCGCCCTCCTGCGTGCTGGCGCCGTCGGCGATGATCTCGCCCGTCCGGACGCGCTGCTTCAGTGACACGATGGGCTTCTGGTTCTGGCAGGTCTTCTCGTTCAAGCCGACGAACTTCCGCAGGACATACTCGTCCGCATTGTCGATGATGATCCGCTCCGAGTCGACGTAGGTGACCGTGCCGCCACGCTCGGCGCGCACGATCATGCCGCTCGCCTTGCCAACGGATTTCTCCATGCCCGTTGCCACGAGCGGTGGATCGACCTTCACGAGCGGCACCGCCTGACGCTGCATGTTGGACCCCATGAGTGCGCGGTTCGCATCGTCATGCTCGAGGAAGGGAATCAGCGCGGCCGAAACGCCGACGGTCTGCTTGGGGCTGCTGTCCACAAACTGCACCTCGCGCGACTCCGCGGTGACGAGTTCGCCACCCCGTCGCACGAGCACGAGATCCTCATCAATCTTGCCGCTCTGGTTCAGCGTCTCGCTCGGGGCAAGGATGCTCTTGATCTCCTCATCGGCGCGCAACTTGATGCTCTTGCCGCTCGCTTTGCGGTTGTGGACCTCCTGATAGGGGGTCAGCAGGAATCCATAGTCATCCACTTCCGAGTAGATGCCGAGGCTCGCGATCAGACCGATGTTGGCACCTTCAGGCGTTTCGATCGGGCAGATGCGCCCGTAGTGCGAGATGTGCACGTCGCGCACTTCGAAGCCAGCGCGCTTGCGGTTGAGACCGCCGGGGCCGAGCGCCGAGAGGCGGCGTTCATGGACCAGCATCGAAAGCGGGTTGGTCTGATCGACCACCTGCGAAAGCTCGCCACGCCCGAAGAAGAACTCGATCGCGCTGGAGATGGACTTCGAGTTGACGAGATCCGCGATCTTGTACGACGTGTCGGCCGGATCCTTCACGCTCATGCGCTCCTGCACGGTGCGCTTGAGCTTGAGGAATCCCTTGCGTATCTCTTCGATCGAGAGTTCGTCGAGCGTGCGGAGACGGCGGTTGCCGAGATGGTCGATGTCGTCGACATGCGCACGCGAGACGCGACTCGGATCCGCTGGGCGGCGCAGTTCGAGTATGTACCGGACGACCGCGAGCAGATCCTCGGCGCGCAGGTGTTGCGCCGACTCACCCACCTGCTTGTACTGCGGGTCATCGGCAAACTTGCGGTTCACACGGAAGCGTCCGACGCGTCCGAGGCGGTAGCGGTTGACATCCTGGAACTTCTCCGCAAAGAGATCGCGCGCCTTTTCCGTCTGCGGCGGGTTGCCCGGGCGCAGCCTCGCGTACAGGCGCAGCAGGGCGGCTTCATGCTCGGTGGCTTCCGCGAGGAAGTCGAGCTTCTCCTCGGCGAGCGTGTTCAGAATGAGCGGATCGCCTGGGTTGCAGATCGCACGAACGGTCTTGAGCGGGCTGGCCTGGATCACGGCAACCTTGTCGCCGAACGGCACGCCGACGCGGCAGAGTTCCTCGCCCGTGTCCTGATCGATGATCAGTTCCGCCGAGTAATGCTCTGGGCGCAGTTTCTCGACGCGCACATCCTCGACCTCGTAGAACAGCTCGAGAATCTTCTCGGTGCTGGAGAACTTCTCGTCCATCGCGCGCAAAAACGTCGTCGCGGCAAGCTTGGTGGACTGGTCGATTCGCATCGCCAGCACATCCTTCTTTGTCACTTCCAGTTCGATCCACGAGCCGCGTTCGGGAATGATGCGCGCGCTGTGGAGCGGTCGGTCCGCGATGCTCGATGCCACCGAGAAGTCGACTCCGGGTGAGCGGTGCAACTGGCTGACGATCACTCGTTCCGATCCGTTGACGACGAACTCGCCGCCGCCGAGGAGGATCGGGATGTCGCCGAGATAGATGTCCTCTTCCAGAACTTCCGATGATCCCTCGCGGCGCAGGCGCATCTTCACACGCCACGGGTAACCGTAGGTGAGGCGCAGTTCGCGGCACTCACCTTCGGTGTGCTGTGGTTCGCCGAATGAGTAGGAGACGAACTCGAGTTTCATCTGACCGTCGTAGCTCTCGATCGGGAACACTTCCTCGAGCAAGGACTGGATGCCGAGATGCTTCTTGCGACTCTCGGGCGCGACATCCTTCTGCAGGAATCGGTCGTAGGCTTCGCGTTGAACCCGCGTCAGATTTGGAACGGGGATCGCGTCGCCGCGCTTGGAGTAGTCACGGACGGTTCGAGTGGTCATGTTCACCTCAGAGGAGTCTCGCTCGGGTCGCAGCCGCGCACGCTCCAACGGGACTCTTTACGAAGGCAGCGCGACAGCATGGCACAAGACCATTTCCGTCGTCGATTGCTTCGGTAAAGTGCACCAACCTGAACGCGCGCCAAGTCCCGAAGAGTAGCAAGACTTGCGTTCTTTGCGCAAGGGGCGCGATCTTGAAATTCTTTCAACATTTTTTGATTTGCAAAAGCCATGTGGCTCGCCGTTTGCTATGCAAATGCAAAGCGGCGGTTTCGACCGTCATTTGCGGGTTCAGTTTGGGGAGGGCAAAAGAGAAACGGACCCCACTGAAAGTGGGGTCCGCTTGGATGTGCTCCTTCATCCGACTCTCAGCGGTCCCGTCGCAAGGCATGCGCAACGCATGCGCGTGCGGGGGGGGAACCGCCACGGGCCCGTCGGCCCGCCAAAGATCACTTGAGTGTGACCTTGCCGCCAGCCGCCTCCAGCGCAGCCTTGAGCTTCTCTGCATCTTCCTTGGGGATGTTCTCCTTCACAGGCTTCGGCGCGCCGTCGACCAAGTCCTTCGCTTCCTTCAGACCGAGTCCCGTTGCTTCGCGCACAACCTTGATCACATTGATCTTGCTTGCGCCAGAGTTCTCGAGCACGACCGTGAACTCGGTCTGCTCTGCGGCAGCAGCAGCACCACCACCTGCATCGCCGGCAGCGGCAACCATCACCGCACCGCCCGCAGCGGGCTCGATGCCGTACTTGTCCTTCATGTAATCCGCCAACTCAACGGCCTCCTTGAGGGTGAGACTCGCGATCGAGTCGCCGAGCGTTGAGATCTTTGCTTCATAGGTCTTTGCATCTGACATGTTGAAACTCCTGAGTGTGAATGCTTCCCAGAGGCAGCACCACGAGGTGCCATTTCATCCCCGAGGGGACCAGTGGGAACGCGTTTGGGGTCCTGATCGGTTCAGCCTGCCTTGGCGATGGTCTCGCCCTTCTCGAGGCGTTCCTGAACCTGCTTGACGATGCCGAGCACTCGCTTGCCCGGCGATACGACGCTGCCCACCACCTTGCGGGCGGGGGAGAGGATGAGCGTGACGAACTGCGACTGCGCCTCTTCGCGGGTGGGGAACTTGCTGAGGCGCTTGACGCCTTCCGCCCCCTCGAACCAGGCGCCGTCGATGCACGCGCCCATGAGCGAGAGTTGTTCATTCGCTTCAGCGGTCTTGACGAGCTCGCGTGCGATCGACACGACACTGGTCTGTCCGTACACGATGGCGCGGGGGCCCTTGAGCCCTGGATTCAGCGCCTCGAGCGGCGTTCCTGCGAACGCTCGCTTGGCGAGCGAGTTCTTCACGACGGTCACACGCACGCGGCTCGTGCGCAGTTGCGCGCGGAGTTGCGTGTTGGCGCGCGCCGGCATGCCGCGCAGTTCAACCAGCACCGCGCCTTCGACCTGCTCGAAGCGCTTGCGGTACTCCGAAACGATCATGTTCTTGATTGGCTTGCTCATGGGAAGTCCTTGGTCTTCGTTCGCTTCGGGATCAGACGGCCACGGGAACGCCTGGGCTCATCGCGGCGCTGATGACGCAGCGGCGGATGTAGGTGCCCTTCGCCGACGATGGCTTGGCCTTCTGGATGATGCCGATGAAATGCTCGATGTTGGCGATGAGATCCGAGTCGTCGAAGGACATCTTGCCGACGACGCAGTGCACATTGCCGCCCTCGTCGTTGCGGTACTCCACCTTGCCGGCCGCGTACTCGCGCACGGCGGTGGCGACGTCGGGAGTGACGGTGCCCGCCTTGGGTGAAGGCATGAGTCCCTTCGGACCGAGCACCTTTCCGAGTTTGCTGACCACGCGCATCATGTCGGGGCTGGCGACGGCGACTTCGAAGTCCATCCATCCGCCCTCGATGCGTGCGACGAGATCATCGCCGCCCGCCTCCACCGCGCCAGCGGCCTTCGCCGCAGCGATCTTGTCGCTGCCGCAGAAGCACACCACGCGCGCCGTCTTTCCGACGCCCTTGGGGAAGGAGATCGCGCCGCGAAGTGCCTGATCGGCCGCCTTCGGATCGATGCCGAGGTGCACGACAATGTTCACCGTCTGATCAAACTTCGGTGCCTTGTACTTGCGCAGTGCGGCGATGGCAGCCGAGGGCGACTGCGGTTCCGTGATGCGTCCTTCCATGTTCTTGCGGACACGCTTGCTGTGACCGATGACGCGGGCTCGTGCGTTGGGTGTTCGAAGTGCCATGTGTTCAGCCCTCCACCGTCACGCCCATCGAGCGGGCAGTTCCTGCGATCACGCGCATGGCAGCCTCGACACTGCCGGCGTTCAAATCCTTCATCTTGTCCTCCGCGATCTTGCGAAGTTGCACTTGTGTCAGTTTGCCAACCTTCTCGGTGTTTGGCTTGCCCGAACCCTTCTCGATCTTCAGTGCCGACGCGATCAGCACGGATGATGGCGAACTCTTGATCTCGAGATCGAAGGTTCGGTCCGCGTAGACGGTGACCACGCAGCCAACGACTCGCCCGTTGAACTCGCGCGTGGCATCGTTGAACTTCTGGATGAACTGTCCGGGGTTGACGCCGTTGGCGCCGAGCACCGGTCCAAGTGGAGGAGCCGGGGTCGCCTTGCCGCCTGGGGCAAGGATCTTGAACTGCTTTTGGATCTTCTTGGCCATGTCTGGAACCTCCCACCTGGCGTGCCCCGACGGGGGGCGGAGCCGGCCCAGCCAAGGTCCGGCGCGCGCAAGTAGTGCATGCGGTCTGGGATGTCGAGCCGCGCAGGGTAGCAGGGCTCTCGACCGAACGCAAGAAGGACCGTACCCCACTCGCGCCGAAGGTCGCCTCCACTTATAGGATGTGCTGTCCTCATGTCCACGGATTTCCTCAGCGAACTGACTTGGCGCGGACTGCTTCACCAGACCACTTCGCCGCTCCTGCAGGGGCATCTGCTTTCGGCGGCGCGTCTGGGGTACTGCGGGTTCGACCCGACGAGCGACAGCCTGACGGTCGGCAATCTCGTGCCGCTGTCGATCTTGGCGCGCTGGCAGCGGTCTGGGCACCGTCCACTGGTGGTGATGGGTGGAGCGACAGGACTGATCGGTGATCCGAGTGGCAAGTCATCGGAGCGCCAGTTGCTCAGCGCCGATCATGTGCTGCACAACATCGCGCAGCAGCGTCCCGTGTTCACTCGACTGCTCGATTTCACTGGGAAACATGCGGCGAGCATCGTTGACAATGCGGATTGGCTGCTGCGACTTGGCTATGTCGATGTGCTGCGCGAAGTGGGCAAACACTTCTCCGTGAATCAGATGATCGCGCGTGACTCCGTCGCGGTGCGGCTGAACGAGCGCGAGCAGGGCATCTCCTACACCGAGTTCAGCTACATGGTCCTGCAGGCGTATGACTTCCTGCATCTGCAGCGCACCGCCGGGTGCACCGTGCAGATCGGTGGCGCGGACCAGTGGGGAAACATCTGTTCAGGCATCGATCTGATTCGCCGCATCAGTGGCACCGACGCGTTCGGCATCACGAACCAACTCGTCACCAAGTCGGATGGGACGAAGATCGGCAAGACCGAGAGTGGTGCCGTCTATCTGAACGCCGAGCGAACGAGTCCCTATCGCTTTCATCAATACTGGTTGCAGAGTGCCGACGATGATGTCGGCAAGTTCCTCCGCTGGTTCACGTTCCTTCCAAAGGCGCGTATTGAGGCGATCGAGGCGGAGCACGCCGCCAACCCAAGTGCGCGCGGGGCGCAGCGCGTGCTCGCGGATGAGGTGACGCAGATGATCCACGGCGCCGATGAGACCAAGCGCGCCAACGCATGCGCCGCCGCGCTCTTCGGCGGCGATATCCGTTCACTCGATGGGCGCTCGGCGGCTGATGTGGCCGCAGATCTTCCGGGTGTGCGTGCCCCGCGCGGCACGCTCCCCGCCGAGGGGCGCGCGCTTCTCGACCTGCTCGTGGAAACGCAACTCGCCGCGAGCAAGCGCGAGGCGCGTGAGTTCCTTGAGTCGGGGGCGGTGCAGGTGAACGGCGAGCGCGCGGCACTCGACAGCACCATCACCCCACAGAAACTGCTGCATGGCAGTTACGCGTTCATCCGCCGAGGAAAGCGGCAGTGGGCGGTCGCCGAGTTCACCGCATGAGCGGAGCGTGCGTGCGGGAGTGTCCGCGCGGTTAGGATCGCACCATGGCAGGGACAGCCGACACCTTCGATCTTGGGCGCTTCAGTGGACAGTGTGCGCATACCGGCAGCGCGATCGCCGCGGGCGAAGCGTTCGTCGCTGCGCTTGTCGAAGGCGCGGACGAGTCAGGTCGCCCGCTGCTGCGGCGCGCGGATTTCTCCCGCGGCGCGTGGGAGTCTGGCGCTCGACCGGAACGCCTGATGTGCTTCTGGCGGTCGACCGCCCCGGAGGCGGGGGAACGCCGCACGATGCTCGTGGATGACGAGACGCTGATGGAAATGGTGCAGCGCGACGAGCCCGATGCGGACCCGCGGCGGCGCGCGTTCCGCTGGATCTTGGCGCTTGTGCTGCTTCGGCGCAAGATGCTGCGACTCGATGGCATCGCGCAGGAAGGCGGCGCCGAGATGTGGTCGTTCCTGCGTCGTGGTGCGGTGGACGGTGAGGCACCGCTTCGCATCGTGAACCCGAAGATCCGCGACGAAGAAGTGAGCGAACTCTCGGAGCAACTTGGTGCGATTCTCCGCGCGGATGCCTAACGCGGTTTCCTCCATCGCCGCAGCGGTGTTGTGGAGTTGCATCGCGGTCGGCTGTGAGGCGCCCCCGGTCGTTTCGCAGCCCGATGGTCCTGTGCCCACCGCACAGCAGTGGGCGGATGCGCAGGAACGCCGCGCCGCCACCGTCCCATCGCTGTCGCTGCGTGGTCACGCAGACTTCGAGTGGCGCGACTCCACAGGGCAGCACTTCGACGACGGCGACTTCGACATCATCTTTCGTGCGCCGAGCGAACTGTGCCTGCGCCTGTCCAAACTTGGGCAGAAGGCGCTGTGGATCGGTGCGGGTGGCGGGCAGGCGTGGGTGATTTTCCTCAATGAAAAGCCCGTGCGTGCGGTGCATCGGCTGGTTCAGCCAGCGGGGGGTGCGCCAGAGCGCGCACCCGCGGGGCTCAGCGATGCGATGCCGGGTATCGAGCGTTTCTTCGATCCCGATCGCCTTGCGGAGGCCCTTGGCATCGGTCGGGCCAGCGCCGCTGACGTGCAGTCCATCGCGTGGGACAGCGGACGCGCGGCGTGGGCGGTTTCACTGCCGAGTCGCCGTGTGTTCGTTCGCGGAGAGAGTCTTCTGCCCATCGGCATCGACTGGTTCGATGCGGCGGGCGCGGTCACGGCCAGTTGCACACTCGGCGGGTTCGAGTGGCTGCGGAGCGAGCAGGCGATCGCCGCTGCGGAGTCGTCGAAGCCGCTCGTTCCAACGCGCATCCGCGTTGAGGTCTGGAGTGGTGGACGAACTCGTGCACAAGGTGCCCCAGATGGTGTTCTGCAGCTTGCGGCAGCGGAACCGACCGACGCATCGGCGCGCCTGAAGCCGCAGATGTTCTCGTGGGATGACGTGCGTGAATCCACGCGCCCAGAGGTGATCGTCGCGTGGGAGTGATGGCACGGCTGGCATGTCGCGCATGGCGCGGCGGACTACGCGGCGCCGCTGCTGCGGTGTGCGTGATGCTCGCGTGTGCAGCGCGCGCGGATGCGCCACGCGAACTGGTCGCTACAAGCAGTGGAACGCATGTGTGGGTTGCGGTCCCGATCGGTGGCGGCTGCAAGCTCGTGCATCACGCGTCTGCGATGGAAGGAGCGTTCTGCCGAAGTGTGGTGCAACTGGAAGGGATCCCGCAGGCGCTTGTCGCATCGGGTGCGACGCTGACCATCCTCATGCCACCGGCGGGGCAGCCGGCGAATCATGCGGTGTACGCGTTGTCCACAGAGCGCAATCCCGCCACGGGAACATTCTTCTATCGCCCCGCCGGGCGACTGGATGTGCTTGCGAGCGTGCCAAGCGATGGGGGGTTTGCTGGTGCCGCGACGGACGGCAGCGGCGTGTGGCTGCTGCAGCATGATTCGCCGATGTCCCTGTGGCGGCTGGAGCCGACGGACTGGGCCGTCGAGCCGCTTCCCATCGAACGCGCGGGTGCGATCCTGGCGACATGGTCGGATGGCGCGGCGCAGGTTCCTGCGCTTGCTTCCGCGGACGGCGGCGATCTGCTGCTGTGGCAGAGGCGTGCCGCATCGGATTGGCAGGAAACGCGCTGGCCCGGCGCGGCGCGCGAGGGATGGTCCGTTGTGGCGGGTTCGTCGCGCCCCACCCTTGTTGTTCGGGAGAACGGTGGCCTTCGCATCGTGTATCCGACGCCGACGGGTGTGCGCATGCTTGCCACGATGGCGATGCCGAGCGAGCCGTGGGCGATTGTCGGTGTCGGCGACGGACTTCGCCTCATCACAGCGGCAGCGGACGGCGTAGTGCGTGTGGCGCCGATCGATCCGCTGACTGGATCCGCGGGCGAGGCGGCGGCGCTTGACCCGCAGCCCACGACCACGAGCCTGTGGCTGCATCTGCCGATCATCGGTGCAGTCACGATCGCGATGCTGCTGGCTGGCTTCATCGTTCGTCCGCCGATGAAGGCGCCGAGGCAACTGCCCCCCGAGTGGATGCCGCTGCCGATGGCGCGGCGTGCGCTCGCGCTGCTGATCGACGTGCTGCCTGGCGCCGGGGTGTCGCTCGCGGTGACGGAGTGCCGTGTCGGCGACTTGCTTGTGATGCCCGCGTGGACTCCGGACATCGGGCAGACTGCGCCGGCCGCCCTGATGATTGCGGTGACGACAGGTTGGTGTCTGGTGTTTGAGACATTTCTGGCGACCACGCCCGGCAAGCGCTTGATGGGTTCACGCGTGCTCGGGATCGATGCCGAGGGTCCCCTCGAGTCCGCGGGCGCTGCGCGGAGGGCGATCCGCGCGCTGCTCAAGGGTGTCGTACTGTTCGCGCCCGCGCTGGGGTTCTTGGCGTTCGTGCATCCGCTTCAGCAGGGGTTGCCAGAAACGCTGACGCGAACGATTCTGGTTCGAACGCGGTCGCAGCGCGGGTGAACGCTGAAGTGCGAGTTGCCTCGCGGCGCGTGTTACTTCGCAGCGATGCGCGGCGAGTGCCAACCGCCCGCGGGAAGCAGCGACTCGTTGGCGATCTCGGGACCCCAGGACCCCGGTTCGTAGGGGTGCGCGGGAACCACGGAGCCAAGCACCTCATTCACGATACGCCAGCACTCATCGACACCATCCGCGCGTGCGAAGAGCGTGCCATCGCCGCGTAGCGCATCGCCCAGCAGCCGCTCGTACGGAGTCATCTCGTCATGCTGCTGATCGATCGCGAGGAGTTCGATCGGCTCGCCGACCATGCGCTCGCCGTCCACCTTCACTTCGGCGTTCAAGCCGACTTCGATGCGCGGCGCCAGTTGGAAGCGGAAGCAGTTGTGCGAGGGAGGCACAGGCTCGCTGAAGACCACCTGCGGCGGTCGGTGCAGTTCCACTCGGACCTCCGTTGCACTGCACGGCATGTGCTTTCCTGCACGGATGTAAATCGGCACACCTGACCAACGCCAGTTGTCGATCTGCAGGCGTACGGCCGCATATGTTTCGGTGGTGGAATTGCTCTTGACGCCTGGTTCCTGCAGGTAGCCCTGGAACTGCCCACGGACCAGATCCGTTGGCTTCAATGTTCGCACGGCGCGGAAGAGTTTCACCTGTTCATCGCGGGTGCGTTCCGTGTCCTGCCAGTCGGGCGCCTCCATGCAGAGGAACCCCAGCACCTGCATCAGATGGTTCTGGACGACATCGCGCAGCGCTCCCGTCGCGTCATAGAACGAGCCGCGCCCCTCCACACCGAAGGACTCCGCCATCGTGACCTGGATCTGCCGAATGTGATGACGGTTCCAGATCGGTTCGAGGAAAGCGTTGGCGAATCGGAAGTACAGGATGTTCTGCACTGCCTCCTTGCCGAGATAGTGGTCGATGCGGAAAACCGAGCGCTCGTCGAACACCTCGTGCAGATGCGTGTTGAGTTCCGCTGCGCTCGTGCGGTCATGACCGAATGGCTTCTCGACGACCACACGCGCCCCCTTCGCGCAGCCGGACTCCGAGAGGTGCCCGGCGACCGTACCGAACAAAGAGGGTGGAATCGCGAGGTAGTGGAGCGGCGCCTTGGCATCTCCGAGCGCCTGCCGCACCTGCGCGAACGTCTTCGGATCGGCGTAGTCGCCATCGACGTACCGCAGCAGCGAGCAGAGCGTTTTGAACGCCGCCTCATCCACGCCGCCGCCGAAACGCGTGATGCCATCGCGAGCGCGTTCCTTCAGCTGGTCCAGCGTCATGCCGCTCTTGGCGACGCCGACCACAGGAACGCGGAGTACGCCGCGGCGCACGAGCGCTTGCAGTGCCGCGAAAATCTTCTTGTGTGCAAGGTCGCCCGTTGCCCCAAAGAACACCAACGCATCGGATGGAGCAGATGCGGACATGACTCAGTGCGCCCTGTCGCTCTCGGGCTTTTCGAGATGACCGCCGAAGCCCATGCGCATGGCCGAGCAGACCTTGTTCGCGAAGTCCGCGTTCCCTCGGCTCGCGAAGCGGTCCATGAGTGCTGCGCTGAGCACATGCGTGGGGACACCTTCATCGATGGCGGCAAGAATGGTCCAGCGACCCTCACCTGAATCGGAGACTCGCCCGGCGAACCGCGCGAGGTCTTTGTCGCCCGCGAACGCCTGCGCGGTGAGGTCGAGCAGCCACGATGCGATCACGCTGCCGCGGCGCCACACCTCCGTCACCTCGGCGAGATCAAACTGATACTGATAGTTCTCGGGGTCGCGCAGGGGAGTGGTCTCCGCATCCTGCTCGCGCGTGTGCAGTCCTGCATCGGCATGCTTGAGAATGTTGAGCCCTTCGGCGTACGCCGCCATGATGCCGTACTCGATGCCGTTGTGAACCATCTTCACGAAGTGCCCCGCGCCCGATGGCCCGCAGTGGAGATAGCCCTGATCCGCCGTACCGCGCGAGGCGCGACCAGGCGTGGGTGGTGCGGCGGCTTTCCCTGGCGCGAGCGCCGAGAAGATCGGGTCGAGGCGTGCCACGACTGCACTCTCGCCGCCGATCATCTGCGAATAGCCACGCTCGAGTCCCCACACGCCACCCGATGTCCCGCAGTCGACGTAGTGGATGCCGCGCGGCGCGAGTTCCTTCGCGCGGCGAATGTCATCCTTGTAGTAGGAGTTGCCGCCGTCGATGATCGCATCGTCCTTCGACAGGAGTGGCACAAGTTCATGGATGGTGCTGTCCACGAATGCAGCCGGGATCATCAGCCACACATGGCGCGGTCCCTTCATCTTGCCGACGAGATCCTGCAGGCTCGTGGCGCCCTTCGCGCCCGCCTTCACCAGGGCGGCGACGGCCTCCGCGCTGCGGTCGAACACAACGACCTCATGTCCTGCGCGCAGCAGTCGCTGCGTCATGTTGGCGCCCATTCGACCGAGACCGATCATTCCAAGTTGCATGGCGGTGGTCCTGTTGTGTGTGGTTGTGTGCTGCGCGGAGTCACTCGAAGTCGCCGCGGGACGGTGATCCCTTGCACGACATGAGGGTGGGAAAGGTACTGCAAGGAGATGGCCGGTGGTTATTCCCCTCTGTGAAGACTCGTGGACCCGCTGAGGGGCGTTCAAACCGGGCGCCTCGGAGGAGGTTCGTGCATTCTTCC
>VGXN01000022.1 GCA_016873335.1 Phycisphaerae bacterium
TCAGTCCGTCCACGCCGCCAAGATCCGCGAACGCACCGAACGGCTGCAGTGAAACGATCGTTGCCGTGCGCTCAGTCCCCACTTCGATCGACTTCAGTACCTCATCGCGCTGCTCGGCACGGCGGCGTTCTAGGACGCGCCGCCGACTCAGCAGCATGCGTTCCTTGTTGCGTCGGAGTTCGACGATCTCACACTCGACCTTCTGTCCGAGGAAGATCGAGATGTCCTCGATGTGGCGCACATCCACTTGTGAGGCGGGCATGAATGCATGGTGATGCGCGACTTCCATGTCGAGTCCGCCGACGTTCATGCCAACGCATCGCGCCTCCACGATGTGCCCAACCTTCAGATCACTCCACGGCGCCTTGCTCGCGGCACCTTCCCGAGCGAGGATCAGCAGTCCCTCGAACGGATCGAGGCGCTCCACCACAAACTCCATCTCCTCGCCCGGCTTTGGCGGCTCGGCGAAATGATCGAGCGGACAGATGCCTTGGCTCTTTGGACCGAACTCTATGTAGACGTCATTCCCTCGGATTTCCATGACTCGCCCGCTGCGGAGTTGGCGACCAGCCGATGTTCGGCGAATGCGGGGGGCAACGGTCGTTCGCGCCGCTGGCTTGGAACCGCCCGTGGCTGCGAGAAGGTCCTGCTCGCTCATCCCACCCATGGCTCGTTCGAGTTCCGCTTCGAGCGCGGACTGGACATTCACCGCTCCTAGTGGGGGATTCGACCTCGGTGGTTGACCCGGTGTCTCGGGGTCAAGAGACTGCATCCCCACAGGGTAACGCATCTTGCCCGTGGCGGCGCCCGTATACACTCTTGCCCCCGAGCCCGCTTATTCAAGATCCCGCACGACCGAAGCACGGGTTCAAACCGAGAGAGACCCCAACCAAACTTATGGAAGCAAAGTACGCATGGGGCATCGAGGTGGGGGAGTTCGCGCTGAAGGCGGTTCGCCTTCAGTTGGTGGGCGATCAGGTCTCGGTCGTGGCGTTCGAGGTTATCCCCCACACCAAGGTGCTCTCGGATCCATCGGTCTCCGACCGTGCGGGCATGGTGCAGATCACGCTCGGGGCGTTCGTGCAGCAGTACGCCCAAGAACTCTCCACCGAGCCGATTGTGATGAGCCTCTCCAGCAGCATGGCTTTCGCGCGCTTTGCCACAATTCCTTCCGTCGAGGCCAAGTCGCTGCGCAGCATGGTGGAGTACGAAGCGAGGCAGCAGATTCCGTTTCCGATCGAGGAAGTGGAGTGGGACAGCCATGTGCTTCCCCCGGATGATCTCGGCCAGTGTGCTATCGGCATCTTCGCCGTGACGAAGGATCGGCTGCAGGAACTGCTTTCCCTGTACGCAGAAAACGGTCTCGAGCCTGATGTCCTGACCTTGAGTTCCGTGGCGGTCTACAACGCGCTGCAGTACGACCTGCAACTCGATGTGGGGAGTCAGAGTGTGGCGTGCCTCGATATTGGCACCAACACATCAGACCTCATCGTCATGTCAGGTCCCAGGATGTGGATTCGCACCTTCGCACTTGGCGGATCGCAGTTCACGCAGGCCATCGCGGATGCGTTCTCATCGCAGAACATCGATTATTCCCGTGCCGAAGCGGTGAAGGTGCAGCGCAACCCGAATGAGAAGACGCTGCGCGGACGGACGATGGCAATGCGCAGCGTCACCGCGCAACTGGTGGAGGAAGTCGGGCGATCGCGCGATTTCTTCCTGTCAGCGAACGACGGCGCAACCCTCGATCACATCATCGGCGTTGGCTCGACGCTCAAGATTTCAGGACTGCGCACAAAGATCTCCGGAGACCTGCAGTTGAAGGTGGAGCGGCTTGAGCGCTTCAAGCGAATCGAGGTGAGTGGCCCCGACCCCGTGCAGTTTGAGGAGCGGTCGATCAATCTTTTGACCGCCATCGGGCTTGGGCTGCAAGGGCTCGGGCTGGCAAAGGTGGTGTTGAATCTCGCGCCGATTGCACGTGTCCGGAAGAAGGTCTGGCAGGCGAAGACGCCGTGGTTTGTGGGGGCAGCGGCGCTCTTGGTGCTGGCCTCACTCGGCATGTTTGCGCGCGTGCTGATCGACCGTGTTGCGCTGTCGAAGCTCGGGCAGGCAGCCGAGCGGGCATCGACCACTGCGCAACAGGGGAAGCAGTTGGTGAGCAATCTGCAGCAAGTGCAGGAGATCGCCGGCATCGGCGCATCGGACGCGAATGCGCTCGACTTGCTCGCTGGGCGTGATGTGTGGCCGTGGATCGTTCACGACACATTTGCTGCGCTCGAGTCAACGAACCCTGCAAGTGCCGAGATAGGAAGCGATCCTCAGGCCATCCGCGCGATCGATCTTGGCAGGCGCCGACTTGTTCGTCTCGAGGAGCTGTTCGGGGAGTACAAGGTTGATCCAGCGAACCAGTCCCGCACGATCGAAGTTTTTGCGCGGATTCGTTTGAGCGGAAAGGGCGATGCCAAGGATCTTGATCCCACCATGTTTTTCAACAACGAACAGGCGGGTGTGCTTGCCTGGTTGCGCGCGAACAAGGATCGACCTGAAGTGCCCTATGTCATCGAGGCGGACACGCTCGAAGTGCCGAAGTGGCGCGAGGTCGTTGGAGGGAAGCTGTCCGAGCAGTTGCCGCCGAGCGGTGATACGGGTGGCGATGAGGGCTTCGGCTCGGCAGGCGGCAACTCCCCAGGCATCGCGGCAGGTGGTGCGGGGACAGGGCAAAGCGGTGGTGGCGCGATCCGCAAGCGGAACCAAGGACCGATCGAAGACAAACAGACTGGCTTTCGCGGCTCGCTCGGCAGTGGTGATGATGCACCATCAGATGCGGGCGCCGATGAGTCGGAGGGCGCTGACGGAAGTCGTACAGGTGCACGACGCCGCGCCAAGACTCAGGTCACTTCCACGGAAGGACTGCCGGAAGTAGATATGGCGAAGGAAGCTCCTCTGCCTCAGGCGCCCGTGCTGATGGGGGAGAAGGACAAGGAGTTTGAGGGCGTGCTGCGATTCCGCCTGAAACTGCGTTCGACGGGTTCTCCGACTGCTGGTGGCGAGGGGGCAGTCCAGTGAACCTCAAGATTGACCTGAAGGGGCTGCTTGGGAAGAAGAAGGGCGCGGCGCCTGAAGCGGACGGCATTGTGATCGACGGAGAGAAGTCCGCCGGGAGCGTGAAGGCCAAGCAGATTCTTGTGTGGGTCAAGTCCCACGCACTCGTGGTGACTCTCGCCGTCGTGTCGATCGGTGCGCTCGTGTCGGCGTACCTGTTCAGCAGTGACTTGGCTGCAGGGAATCAGAAGAGCGCGACAGAGGTCGCACAGCACTTGGAGAGCTTGCGGGCGCTCGAGCGGTCGAGTGTCACCATCACCATTCCCGGGAATGCCCCTGTTCAGGTGTCTGGTGTCGTGAGCAAGAAGTTGGTTGAAGAAGTACGCACTCGGATGAGCACGGGGGAGGAGAAGCAGCAGAATGTGATGGCGCTGGCGGTGGCGCACAATAGCCATGGGCGTTCTTCCGCCCTGCCTCTTCGCATTGATGTGAAGAGCCCCAAGGTGCAACAGGTGCAGTTTGAGATGCTCAGTGCGCTGACGAAGGAGTACGACGCACTGCTTGCCCGATGCCGTGCAACGTTGCCGCCGAGCGAAGATGATGTGCGAACGGAACTGCGGCGCACGAAGGCGCGCTTCCTTCAGATGAACCAAGTCGGGCAGCCTGGTGGACAAGCTGGCGGGCAAGTTGCCGGTCAGCCTGCTGGTCAGGCAAGTGCGGGCGGTGGCCAGGGCAAGTCAGCTCTCGATCCGGCGCTTCAAGAACAGCTTCGCAGCGAGTTGCAAGCTCGGCGCCTTGGCGAGTACAGCAAGGCAGCCTCCGAGGGCGGCTTGTACTGCTCAGCCGCGGCGCTGGGCTTTGATTCGAAGCCTGCCAGCGAAGACAAGCCTGAGGCACGTCTTCTCGAACTGTGGCGGCGCCAAATGAAGTTCTGGGTTGCTGAAGATGTTGTGGAAGCATGCATGGCAGTCAACGGTGACAAGTCGATCCCGGAGGCGACCGTCAAGCGGATTGTGGGCATCAACTTTCTCACGCTTGCGGGGAGCGGCGGCGGCGATCAGGATGGATCGCTCGCTGAATCTGCGCTCCCCGTTGAACAACCGCTCGAGGGAGCTGGTCAAGGAGACGCCAGTGGTCAGGACGCGTCGACGGGCCCCGCGATCGACCCGCAGGCACCCGTCACTCGGAACTACGAAAAGAGTCTCTCCGGTTGGGCGACTAACCAACTCTTTGACGTGCACACTGCTGTGGTGCGCTGCGTGGTGGAAACCTCCAAGATTCCTGCCTTTATGAATGCACTGGCGAAGCGCAACTTTGTTGTGGTGACGGATGTCCGCGTCACGCCAGTCGATCCGTTCGCGGCGATTGCGGAAGGCTATTACTACGGCGCGAAGGAACCCGTTTCACTCGTGACCTTGACGATCGACAGCGCGTGGCTGAGGCAGTGGACGGGTCCGCTCATGCCGGATCCCGTTCGGAAGCAACTTGGCACCTCGGGTACGGTGCAAGGCGGCGAGACTGGCCCGGATGGTGGCGCTGGCTGATCAGTCCACATCACTCGCACGCAACAACGACTATTTCGCTGACAGGAGTTTCTTACGATGGCAGCCAAGAAGATCAGTTTCATCGAGTTGCACTGGGAGAAGATGCTGGCGGCCGTCGGTGGCGCGGTCCTTGTCGGGGTACTCGTTTGGGAACTGGTGCTGAGTGGCACTACCGTCAAGGTTGGGAGCGAATCGGTTTCAATCGGCACATTCGAGGACAGGTTGGTGAAGCAGGAGGAGGCGATCGAGCGGAAGCTCAATGGGGACCTGCCCGCAGGTCTTGAGCTTCCAAGCCGCAAGAGCGTTTCTTCCGCGGACGATTTTGCTGCAAGGCGCGATGCGGAGCTCATCGCAGGCGACCTGCCTCGCAATCGTCCATGGTTCGGTGGCATGCTGACAGGTCTTGCAGATGACCGCAACGTCTGGTTCTATGAGCCCAAGTTCGCCGCACCAAAGGTTGGGCGCATTTTGGTGACCCGAGATGCGTTTGACACTGCATCCATCGCCGCTGAGGATTTGAAGGACTTTGAGAAGTCGTCCCCGAATTTTGTGGAGCGCTTTCTGAAGTCGGAGTCTACGGATGTGACATGGGCAACGCCGACGGCGACGGTTCCGCTGAAAGCCCTGTGGGCGGAGTTGCAAAACGAGTCGCCATCGGATCGGCCTGCCCGCGAGCGGATCAAGGCACCGTGGACCAACGGTTCGGATGCCGGCGGCCTGATGATCGTCGATGTTGTCTTCGAGCGTCGTCAGAAGAAGCCAGATGGATCGTGGGGGAACCCCGTCACGGTGACACCTGTCGTTGGAGCACTCTCCTACCGCAGTGACATGTCGTCCTCTGATGTGGGATCTGCGTCACTTCGCGATACCCTGATCCAGGGACTCGCGGACATCGGCGCACAGATGGACATCCTGCAGCCGCCGCTTCTGCCGATGAAGGGCGGGTATTTCATAGAACCCGCCTCCTCGAGTGGCGCGGCGGGAGCGCCAGTTGTCGATCCAATCGTCGCGGCTCGTCAGCGCGATGAGCGAAAGATCACGGCAGCACGCGCTCAGGTTGATCGCACGGCGAAGCAACTGGAGGAAAAGGGCGGGCGTCTTGATCCGCCGCCGCCCGGCTCGAACGACGGCACGGGCGGCGGTACTGCGCCACCAAAGGACCGAGGTGGGGGTGGGGGGCCGCCTGGCATGGGTGGCGGGGGCTCCATGAAGAAGGAGAAGCGTGATGCGGAGGGGCAGGAGGTCAACAAGGCTGCTCGGATCGCCCTCACGAAGAAGCTCGACAAGGAGAAGGCGAGTTTGAAGAAGTTGGAAGAGGCATTCGCCAAGGCGTACCCCGAGGAGAAGCCGGTTGTCAGCGTGGATGCGGCACCAGAACCGCCCCTTCGTGATCGAGATGAGCTTGTGGTGTGGACGCATGATTTCGATGTTCAGGACGGTGCCACCTACCAGTACCGAGCAACGGTGGTCGTATTCAATCCCTTCTTCACGCGAAAGGATGTGTTGGTCGAGGAACAGCAGCCACTCGACCGCGGGGCGGGGATCGCCTCCGCCGTTTCGGCGTGGGGACCCGAGATCACCATTTCTGACACCACCCAGTTTTTCTTGACCCGCGGATCTGCCCGAGATGGAGTGGGCGGTCGTCGCGTGACGGTTGAGCTCTTTCGGTATATCGATGGCGTTGTCCGTACCACCTCCGAAGATGTTCTCGTTGGTGATCCAGTTGGGAAGAATACGGCGGAGAAGAGTGGCGGCGGTGACTTCCGAACGCCCTATTATCTCGCTGATATATTCGATGACGGGGCGGATGGACTCGTTGCAGTATTCGAAGTTCGCTCTGCGACCGGGCAGTCAGCGATCGAGACCCGCACACTTGCGGACAAGGACTCAGAGCCGTACCGAACACTTCGAGACCGTGCGGTGGCTGCGTCACCCAAGAAGGTCGCGGCACGCGAACCCAAGTAAGTGGACCGCTGTGCTCACCGCCCAACGCGTGGGATCGGGGACTGACACGTGTACCACCTTTGAACGGTTTCAGTCAGCCCCGCGGCATCACATTGTGTAACCATTTGCAGCAAATGGACTTGTGATAGATGCATCTTGCCGCAGTCGCAACGCAAGGTGGGCGTTTTGATCATTCTGCAGTCTGCTTGACAGCCATTGGGGCTTTGGGTACGCTTTTCCTTCTGCGCTGTTCCACAACACGCAGCGGGCGAAAGCCCAGTTTGCCAGTTTGATTCGTTCCAAAGCATCTTTGACAAGTGAGGATCTGATGTCGCATGCTGAGTGCGGTGATTTGTTCAACCACATTCAGCAAGCATGTGAATCGAGTCAAGAATCCGGATGTGCGGGTCGTTCCAACGGCCCGCAGATCTGCGTGTTTTTTCGAGTTTTTTTTAGTTTGAAATGAGCAGCTTGAAGGCTGGTCGCGCTCATTGAGCTCCGGTGCAAACCGGGATTCGGTAGGCGTGGCCAAGCTAGAAAGGGCACACGGTGGATGCCTTGGCGTCGAGAGGCGATGAAGGACGTAGGAACCTGCGATAAGCCCAGGGGAGTTGGTAACCAAACGCCGATCCTGGGATCTCCGAATGGGGCAACCCGACCCGCAAGGGTCATCTGCACCTGAATGTATAGGGTGCAGGAGCGAACGCAGCGAACTGAAACATCTCAGTAGCTGCAGGAAAGGAAAGCAACAGCGACTCCGCAAGTAGCGCCGAGCGAACGCGGACCAAAGCGGCAACATGATGAACTGCCTGGAAAGGCAGACCAGAGAAGGTGATAGTCCTGTATTCATGAACCCGCCCAATGGCCTTGAGTAAGGTGAGACTCGTGAAATCTCGCCTGAACATGGGGGGACCACCCTCCAAGCCTGAGTACTCCTCGACGACCGATAGTGAACCAGTAAGGCGACTGAACGGTGAAAAGTACCCCGATAAGGGGCGTGAAAAGTACCTGAAACCGTGTGCTTACACAGCGGTCACGGCCCGCAAGGGTTGTGGCGTGCCTTTTGCATAATGAGCTGGCGAGTTACTCTATGCGGCAAGGCGAAGCGGCAACACCGCGAAGCCGAAGGGAAACCGAGTCTGACAAGGGCGTCAAGTCGCATGGGGTAGGCGCGAAACCGGTTGATCTACCCATGGGCAGGTTGAAGGAGGGGTAATACCCTCTGGAGGACCGAAGCCGTGAACGTTGAAAAGTTCTGGCATGACCTGTGGGGAGGGCTTAAAGTGCAATCATAACCGGAGATATCTCGTTCTCCTCGAAATAGTTTTGGGACTAGCCTCGGTGAGCAACACATGGAGGTAGAGCGACTGAATGGATTTTGAGGGCCTACCCGGCTACTCGGTCCAATCAAACTCCGAATGCCATGTGCCAAGTCCCGGGAGTAAGTCTGCGGGCGATAATGTCCGCGGTCAAAAGGGAAACAACCCAGACCATCGGTTAAGGTCCCCAAACAAGCCTCAGTTCATAAGGTAGTCGAATTGCAATGACAGCCAGGATGTTGGCTTAGAAGCAGCCACCATTTAAAAAATGCGTAACAGCTTACTGGTCGAGGAATTTGGCGCCGATAATTATTGGGAATAAGGCTTGTACCGAAACCGTGGACCGTCTTTGACGGTGGTAGAGGAGCGTCGCTATCAGCATTGAAGCTTTCCCGCGAGGGTTGGTGGAGCGATAGCAAGTGAATATGCCAGCTTGAGTAACGATAAAGGGAGTGAGAATCTCCCTCGCCGAAAACCTAAGGTTTCCTGGGCAAGGTAAATCCGCCCAGGGTTAGGCGGATCCTAAGGCAAGGCCGAAAGGCGTAGTCGATGGACAGACGGTTAATATTCCGTCCCCGTTGTATGAGGTCCGATGCGTGCGTGACGAATTCCAAAGTTCCACGGGACTGTAAAGAGTCCAGGCCGTATGGCCGGTGTGGGGTGGCGGAGTTTCAAGAAAAACCGCAACGCTACGAATACAACGTCCGTACCAAAACTGACACAGGTGGGTGTGGCGAATAGCCTCAGGCGCTCGAGAAAACGGTCGTGAAGGAACTAGGCAATTTGACCCCGTAAGTTCGCGATAAGGGGGCCCTACTCGCAAGAGAGGGCGCAGAGAAAAGGCTCTGGGAACTGTTTATCAAAAACACAGCACTGTGCGAACTCGCAAGAGGACGTATACAGTGTGACGCCTGCCCGGTGCTGGAATGTCAAGGAAGCCGGTTAGCGAAAGCGAAGCTGGCGACCGAAGCACCAGTAAACGGCGGCCGTAACTATGACGGTCCTAAGGTAGCGAAATTCCTTGTCGGGTAAGTTCCGACGCGCATCAATGGCGTAATCACTGGAGCCCTGTCTCCACGACCGACTCGGTGAAATAGTAGTGGCGGTGAAGATGCCGCCTACCCGTGGCAAGACGGAAAGACCCCGTGGACCTTTACTGTACGCTTGCAGCGATCATGGATTTGAACTGCGTAGGATAGGTGGGAGACTTTGAAGTTCCGCTCTCGGGCGGGACGGAGTCATTGGTGAAATACCACCCTGTTTGAATTCGTGGTCTAACCCTGAATCCCATGAAACTGGGCAGGGGACACTGCATGCCGGGCAGTTTGACTGGGGCGGTCTCCTCCAAAATAGTAACGGAGGAGTGCAAAGGTTGGCTCAGTGCGGTTGGCAACCGCACCAAGAGTGCAAAGGCATAAGCCAGCTTTAGTGCAAGCCATACAGGGCAAGCACTCACGAAAGTGGGCCTTAGTGATCCGGCGTTCCCGTGTGGAAGGGGCGTCGCTCAACGGATAAAAGGTACCCCGGGGATAACAGGCTGATCGCTCCCGAGCGTCCATAGCGGCGGAGCGGTTTGGCACCTCGATGTCGGCTCTTCGCATCCTGGGGCTGAAGGCGGTCCCAAGGGTTGGGCTGTTCGCCCATTAAAGCGGAACGCGAGCTGGGTTCAGACCGGCGTGAGCCAGGTCGGTCCCTATCTGCCATGGGCGCAGGAACATTGACAGGCGACAACCTTAGTACGAGAGGATTGGGTTGGACGTACCCCTGGTGTGCCAATTGGACCGCTCGGTCCATAGTTGGGTAGCTAAGTACGGCAGGGATAACCGCTGAAAGCATCTAAGCGGGAAGCCCCCCTGAAGATAAGTGTTCCATGTCGCAAGACGAGAGACCCCCGGTAGACCACCGGGTTGATAGGCCGCACGTGCAAGTGGAGTAATCCATTCAGCGAAGCGGTACTAACGGTCGATTGCTTGGCCTTGTCTACCAAGTCCCGTTTTACGGGCTCGGTGCAAGGCGACCAGCAACTCATGTTGCTCGTCTCAAACGCGCTCAGACACGCTCGAACCGCGCGCAACAATGCGCGTGATTTTGCAAGATTGATTGTTTCGTTATGACTGCTTGGGGTGGCTCTAGCCGCCTCATGCGACATCAGACCTCGACTTCAGCCGCGGCGGCCCGACAGGGCTTCCACGGTTTTGTCGGTGACAACAAGCGAAAGGAAACACCTGTTCCCATCCCGAACACAGAAGTGAAATTTTCGCTGCCGATGATACTGCTCAGCGGGAAAGTAGGTCATTGCCGACTTCTTGAGCCTCGTCCAGGAAACTGGGCGAGGCTCTTTCGCTTGTTGGGCGGGCATCTGCAGCGCTTCGCCGCGCTTCCTGGCCCTTTGATGCCGTCCCCTCCATCGTGCTGATTCCCGGGCGGGCAAGGTGGACAGCAACCGACACGCATTGGCGTTTGTGGGTACTCTGACTTCTGCTACATTTCCGCCTCCGGGGCTCGGACGAGTCCTTCGTGTTCAAGATCTACATCGGCAACCTAGACAACGAGGCAACGCTTGATCATCTCAAGCAGTTGCTGTCTGCTTTCACGGACATGGAGGATCTGGTGCTTGTCACCGATCCCGAAACTGGTCGGAGCCGCTGTTTCGCCATCGCCATGTTTCGCGATCAAATGCGCGGTCAACTCGTCATCGAAACACTCAACGGCAAGTCGCTGCTTGGGCGGCCGCTCGTTGTGAATGAAGCGGTGAAGAAGCGCAAGGGGCTGCCACCGAAGAAGGAGCCGGGCCGAGGTCGCGGCGGACCAGGCGGTGGCGGTGGAGGACGTTTCCCCCAGCGTGGCGGTACTGGTCGCCCCTCGAGTCGCCCCTTCGGTCGAGGAAACTCCAACCGTGACTACGGTGGTGGCAGTGGCGAGCGTGGTCCACTCGGACCGGGATCACTCCGCGCAGGCGGATCGTCCGGATTCTCGCGCAATCAACCGCTGCGCCCGCAACAGCCGTGGCGTGCAGGTGATTCAGTACCGCGCCGAGATGTGCCACCCGCTGGTGGTGCTGGTGGTTCAAGCGCGACGCCACGTTCTGGCATTCAGCGTCCGTTTGGTGCCCCAAGTTCTCGTCCGCCGATTGGACCCGGAGGCGCCTCAACTTCTGGTCGACCCGCCTCGCCCGCTGCAGGGGTTGGTCGCGCGCCATCGGTTCCACCATCCCCGCCGAAGCCGCCTCCTGGGACGGATTCGAGTGCAAGTGACGAAGCGAAGCCGCCGCGACAGCCGGGTACACCCATCAAGCGACCCTCTTCGCGACCGCCCTCGATTCGGCGCGCTGATTCGGGCGGACCTGCCAAGCCGCCGCAGGATTGAGCTCGCATGAACTTCGGCAAGGGGGTGTGGTGGGATGCCTGATATGAACAGCGATCCCTTTGAGGTGCTTGGTCTCGACCGTTCCTGGTCGGTCGATGTGCCTCGGGTCCGTGCATTGCAGGCGCGGCTCCTCGCGGCACATCACCCCGATCGTCATCCGAACGGTGTTGCGCAACAGGATGCGGTGGCGCAGTCCGCACACATCAACCGCGCAGTGGCAATCCTCTGCGATCCGCTGCAGCGTGCGGAGGCGCTGATCGGACTCGGCGACCCAAATGGAGCAACGGTCACACTGCCACAGGAAGTCCTGATGGAGATGCTGTCGAGGCGCGATGGTCTGACGGAGGCAACAACGCGCGAGGACATTGCGCAGTGCCGCGATTGGATCGCGTCCGAACGCGTGGCGCAAGAGCGTGCGATTGGTGGAGTCCTGTCGTCCGCCAGGGTCGACTGGTCAGCCGCACGGCGATTGCTCGCGCATCTCCGCGCGCTCGCGAGGCTTGAGGAGGATGCACAGCGCGCGCTTGCAAATCTGGGGAGAATGCAGCGGTGAGCATGCACCCCTTGCTGCTGGCTGTGCCGCCGATCATTGCGGGAAGTGCACTCTGCTCAGGGTCGGAGACGGTCCTGTTTGGACTGACCTCCGACCAGCGTTGGAGTTTGCGGCAGCGAAGTCCAAGGTCCGCACGCATCATCGATCGATTGCTCGCTGAGCCGCGGCGCCTTCTGTTGACGGTGATTCTTGCGAACATGGCCGTCAACTCGTTGTACTTCGCTATCGCATCAGTTGTCTTGCAGGATGCGGAGGTCTCCACGGTCGCGAAGGTCGCGATTGGTCTCTTTGAGGTGATCGCACTGATTGTGCTCGGCGAGGTGCTGCCGAAGCTTGTGGGCAACTCCATGCGTGAGCGTGCCGCACCGTTGGTCGTCTATCCAGTTCTCGTACTGCACTGGCTGCTCTTCCCCGTCCGGATGGTGATCGACCTGCTGATCTTTCTTCCCATTCACCGCATCACGGTGCCATCGCTCCCGGCGAGCGGTCCGTCCGCCGAGGAACTCCGCGACTTTGTCGCGGTTGCCCGCGTTCAGGGAGATATCACCGCCGAAGAAGAAGCGCTGCTTGCACGGCTTCTCGTGCTGCGCCGCACACGAGTCCGTGATGTGATGACGCACCGAACGGAGATGGTGTCCGTTTCGCGGACCAGCACGCGGGGGGAGATCGTGTCGCGTGCACAGCGGGCGAAACTCAAGCGGTTGCCAGTCGTGGACGGATCGAACGACCGCGTGGTGGGGATCCTCGATGTTCGTCGGTATCTGCTCGACCCCAAGGGCGCCGATGCTTCCATCGAACTGCACATGCAGCAGCCTGTGTTCGTTCCAGACATTGCACAATTGGAGCAGCTCTTTGATCTCTTTCGTGCGCAGCGAACCAGTCTTGCGCTCGTGGTGGATGAGTTTGGCGGCACGGCGGGCATCGTGGCGCTTGAAGATGCCGTGGAGGAGGTGGTGGGGGACATCGTGGCAACGGACGAGATCGCGCCCGGCGCCCCCGAAACCATCCAGTCTGGAACCCGAGTGGACGGCCGAATGTCCGCCTCGGCGTTCTGCAGCCACTTCAAGGTTCCGCTGTCGTTGACGAGGGCGTCGACCGTCGCTGGCATCGTGATGGAAACACTTGGCAGCCTCCCAGTCGATGGGCAGCATGTGAAGTTTGGCGCACTCCACCTTCGCGTCGATGGTGTTGAGCAGAACCGTGTGGGTCATGTCATCGTGCTGAACGACGGCGATGAGCGGAAGGAGCGGACATGACTTGGGCTCCCTTCGCGATCGGCATGATGTCGCTGCTGTTGTGTGGACTGCTTGCTGGGATGGAGACGGGCATCTACACGCTCAACCGCGTTCGACTGGCGGCGAAGGCCGCTCGGAATGAGCCTGCGGCTCGGCGCCTTCTCGCTGAACTTCAGCATCCCAATCGTCTGCTCGCCACGGTGTTGGTTGGGATGAATCTTGCGCACGCGGCGCTGAGCTCCTCCACAACGTGGTCGCTCGAGCAGGTCACCGATGACCCCGTACGTCTCGCGCTCCTGAATACGGCGATCGTCCTTCCCCTTGTGTTCCTCTTCGGTGATGCGCTCCCGAAAGAGTTGTTCCGCGTCTTTACGAACTCGTGGAGTTACGCATGTTCTGGAGTGCTGCTTGTGCTGCGGGTTGCGCTGACCTGGACAGGCCTCGTTCCGATCGTCCGAGTGCTTGGCGATGGAGCGTCGTATCTGCTGGGCTTCCGGCGCGATGAGGAAGCGCCTCGTCGACAACGCATCCTGCAGTCGCTGCGCGATGGCATCGAGGCGGACCTGATCAAGGATGTGCACCTTGATATGGCTGACCGACTCTTTGGGCTTTCCGAACGCCCCGTGAGTCAGTGCACAGTGCCGTGGGCGCGGGTTGTGCGGCTGCCCGAAGATGCACCGGATCCACTGCGCCGACGAATCTTTGGCGAGCAGTCATTCAGCCGAGTGCCGATCTATCGCACCGTTGGTTCGCAGACGACGGTGGTGGGAGTGGTTTCGTCGCTCGAGGCTCTGCTTCAGCCGCAGACGGCGCTGATCGCCATCGCACAGGAGGCGCTCGTGATCGCTCCAGACACTCTGGTCCTCGATGCTGCGCGCACCATGCGATCGGCGCGCCGAACGATGGCCGTCGTGTGGGATGGAAAATCATCGGCCCCCTTGGGCATCATCACGCTGAAGGATGTTGTGGAACCGATCTTCGGTCCGACACCTGAATGGTGACGCGCGCCCGCGCAACCGTGCAGCAACCGATTGTGTGTCCGCTATACTGAAACATCCGCGCGCCAGTAGCTCAGCTGGCTAGAGCACACCCCTGATAAGGGTGAGGTCGAAGGTTCGAGTCCTTTCTGGCGCATTCACGGACGGCGGGCCCTTTGGGGTTCGCCGTCGTGCATTTCGGCGGCGCGGACGCGGGTGCGCGTGCAGCGATATCATCCTCGACCCGTTTCTCAACAGCATCTGCACGCACCCCAATCTTGAAGAGGAAGTCATGCGCCGCGCGAAGATCTCGATCATCGGAGCTGGAAATGTCGGAGCCACATGCGCCCACTGGGCTGCCGCGAAGGAACTCGGCGACATCGTGCTGCTGGACATTCCAGACCGTGTTGGCGTGGCAAAGGCCAAGGCGCTCGATCTGTTCTGCTGCGCGCCGATCGAGGAGTTCGACTCGCGTGTCATCGGCACCGCGGATTACGCGGATACGGCAAACAGCGATGTCGTGGTGGTCACGGCGGGCATCCCGCGCAAGCCTGGCATGAGCCGCGACGATCTGATCGCCACCAACGTCGGCATCGTCCGCGATGTGGCGCAGAAGGTGGCGCACCACTCGCCGTCTGCGGTCATGATCATCGTCAGCAACCCACTCGATGCGATGGTCTACACCGCGTGGAAGGCATCGCGCTTCCCGACGAACCGAATCCTCGGGCAGGCGGGATGCCTTGATGTTGCACGATTCCGCGCATTCCTTGCGATGGATCTCGGGTGTTCCGTGGAGGACATTCAGGCGCTGCTGCTTGGCGGTCACGGCGATGACATGGTGCCGCTCGCCCGCTTCACCAGTGTGCACGGTATTCCGATCAGCATGCTGCTGCCGAAGGAGCGAATCGATGCCTGTATGCAACGCGCGAAAGTGGGCGGTGGTGAGATCGTGCAACTGATGGGAACGAGTGCGTACTACGCGCCCGCATCGGGCACGATCCAGATGGTGGAGGCGATCGTGAAGGACAAGAAGCGCATCCTGCCGTGTGCCGCCTACTGCGAGGACGCGTTTGGCGTGGCACCCGGTGACAAGGGTGGTGGCTACTTTGTCGGCGTGCCGTGTGTGCTCGGCGCGGGCGGCATGGAGAAAGTGGTCGAGATACAGTTTGACGCCGAGGAGCGAAAGCTCTTCGACGAATCCGTGTCTCATGTGAAGGATCTGGTGGGACTCGTTCGAAAGGCGTTTCCAGACCTCGGCTGATCTGGATGAACATTCCGATTCGAAGAAGCGCAGCAACGGCAAACGGAAGGAGCAGGCAACATGGAGCAGCGTTCAATCATGCGGGATTCGGGCGGGCCGTGGAGTCTCGGATCGGGTGGAAAGCCAGGTGGCGCACCACAGCAGCCCGCGCAGCCGGCTGCGCAGCCCGCCCAGATCCAGTTGACCCGCCATGAAAAGCGGAACTTTGTCGGTCAAACGGTGCATCTGGCTGGGAGCGCGTTCATCGACTGCACCTTCGACTCCTGCACGCTGGTGCTGACGGGTTCTCCCTTCGTGTTTCAGGGGCAGTGTCGAGTGCAGCGTTGCAACTGGCGGATCGAGTACGACATCCTTTGGGGTGCGCCCGCGACGCGGATGCAACTGCGTGCGATCATCGACCAGATGGAGGCGGTGGCGGAGCAGCCGCCCGGCGTCTGATTCTCACGAATCCCACGCATCCTGCCGATGAAGGGTGGATGCGGGTCACGCTGCCGTTCTTCAATCCCGACCCTGGTTGGCTGTTCCTTGCCGCTGGTTTGGCGTTGGTGGTGGCTGCGGCGGTTCTGCCCGAGTCCGAGCGCGTACATGTCATGCGCAATCAGTTGCAGACGATCAAGTTTGCCGAGCAGCACAACTTCGCCCGCATGGCTGCGTGTTCGAAGTTCCTCGATGACCTGAAGGCTGGTGATCCTGCGCTCGTGCGGCGTTTGGCCGCGAGCCAGTTGAACCTCATGCCGCGCGGAGAGACGGCGTTGCTGGTGGCATCATCGATTGAGTCGACCCCGAGCGACTGGATCGAGGCAAGCGTCACGCCGCCGCAGTTTGAGATGGAGGCGTATCCGGACACCCTCTTGTCACGGTGGACGCTCGGTCCGCAGCGGCTCTGGGTGATCGCAGTGGGCGCATTCTGCGTGTTCCTTGGGTTGGTGCTCGGACCAACCCAGAGGCTGCAGGAAAAACTGGTGTGAACGGCTGAGCAGGTCGGCGGGGGAGTAGCGTTCGTCTCATGCCACGGGGTGCGGGGGAGATTCCACTGGAGGTGCTTCGCGTTGCGCAGGCGCTTGACCGCGCCCCGCGGTCATGGCGGCAAGCGGTGCGCGGCTGTGGTGGCGTGACGGCGTTTGCGCGCGTGGTGCACTCCAAGGATGCGGATCTGGACGCGCTGTTGGGGGAGTCGGACGGATGCGAATTGGTGCAGGCGTTCGCGCTGCGAGAGCGTGTGCAGTGGTGCGATCCGCTTCGGCAGCGTGATCAGATGGATGCCCTCGGTGCGGGGCTGGTTCTCATCGAAGACGATGACTACCCGGCGATGCTTGCAGCCTCTTCAGATCCACCCGTGGCACTCTGGATTCGTGGCCAACTGCAGCGGGAGGATGCGTGGTCCGTTGCGGTTGTCGGTTCGCGGCGTGCGACGGCGTACGGCATCGAACAGGCGGGGCGGTTTGCGGCAGCCTTTGCGGCAGCGGAGATTGCCGTGGTGTCGGGTGCTGCGCGGGGTATCGATGGAGAGGCGCACCGCGGGGCGCTGCGTGCAGAGGGTCGGACGGTCGCGGTGGTCGGCGGTGGTCTTGCGGAGCCCTATCCCCCCGAGCACAGAGAACTTCTCGATGAGATTGTCGCCAGTGGTGGTGCTGTGATCAGCGAGTGCCCTGTCGATGCACCTGCAACCCCCGACCGATTCCCCAGCCGCAACCGCGTGCTTGCTGGTCTCAGTGCCGCAACACTTGTGGTGGAGGCTGCGACGAGATCAGGGGCGATGATTACGGCGGGACTGGCGATCGAAGCGGGGCGTGCGTGTATGGCAGTCCCGGGACCCGTGCACTCGGGGCGATCTGCAGGGTGCCATCGGCTGATCCAGTCGATGCAGGCTGTCCTCGTGGAAAGTCCCGACGATGCGATTGCGTGCCTCATCGAACACGCATCGAGCATTGTTGGTGCGGAACAACTGCGGGCGGCGGGCTTCGATCCGCCGCGTCGTGCCATCGACCGTCAGTTGAGCCCGAGGCTGTAGAAGAGCGATGAGAAGAGCAAGTCGCAGACAACGATGGCCACGGTGGTCTGCACCACGGTGTTGGTCGTTGCCCTTCCGACGCCCGCAGCGCCGCCCGTGACTCGCAGACCATTGGAGCAGGCGATCAGACCAAGCAGCATGCCGAAAACGAGCGCCTTGATGAGTCCCGTGTTGAGGTCCACAGGTCGAAGCTGATTGATCGTGTTCAGCTTGTATGTCTCGTAGGGGATGTCGAGCACCATGATGCCGATGACACCACCCATGACGATCGAGCAGATGTCCGCAAAGACAGAGAGCACCACGAGGCTCACGGCCGTGGCAATCACGCGAGGCACCACGAGGAATCGGATGGGGTTCAACGCCATCGCCTCGAGGGCTTCGATCTCCTCGCCAACTTTCATGGTTCCGAGTTCCGCGGCGATCGAGGCGCCTGCGAACCCCGTGAGGACGATGGCGGCGATGAGCGGGCCGAGTTCGCGTGTGACCGCCACACCCACAAGGTTCGCCACCTTGTCCGTTTGCCCAAACTCGCTGAGGCTCGGGGCGGTCTGCAGTGCCAGGATGATGCCGATGCAGCCTGACACGAGAAGCACGATGCCGATGGAGCGTGTTCCCACGCGGACGATCTGCTCGGCAAGCGCCTGTGCGCCGAAGCGGGCGCGCCGCTGAACGAGCGAGCGGATGACCCACACGGAAACCTGGTGCAACAGCGCCGCCCATGCACCCACGAGCCCGAAAACATCTGACCAGACCGTCCAGTACCAGTCGATGAATCGGATCGGGAAAGCGGGCTTGGCTTGAGTCGTCTCCGCTGCCATGGTGTCAGACCTTGCAGGCCTCCTCGACCGTGGCGCGTGTCGTGAACATGGCGGACAGCTTCGTGATCTCCATCAGCGTCTTTACACGCGGGTTGAGACCTGCAAGCGTCAGTCCGACCTTTTCCTCTCGCGTCCACTTCAGTGCTTCGACGAGCGTGGCGATGCCGGACGAGTCGACATAGTTGACCACGGAGAGGTCGATCACCAGTTTCGATGGCTTTGCCTCCAGTGCGCTCTTGATCGCGTCCCGCATCGTTGGCGCCCTCGACATGTCGATGTCACTTTGCGGCGCGAGCACCGTGCTGCCATTGACCGTGGTGCTTTTGATGACGAGGGGGGTGTTCATGAGTTGGATTGCTCTGGGTTGGAGGGAGAAGGATACGAGGTGGCGAGTTCTTCTGCGTTCAGCCACTTGGCGAGCGTCAGTCGCATGCCGCCCGAGGGACGCGGTTCCCACGCGGCTTCGTTCATCGTCTCCTTGATGATGTGAACGCCTAGGCCGCCCGGACGGACATCGTCGAGTTCACGCCCCTTGATCTTCGAAGGATCCGTGGCCTTTCCAAGATCCTCGATAATGATGCGGAGTCCGCGCGGATCGGCCGAGCGCCACATGTGCACCCAAATCATGCCGTGTGTTTGATCGCCGTAGCCGTGGCGGATGACATTGGTCAGCGCCTCATCGATGGCGAGGGTGAGCATCGCACGAGACTTGTCGTGGAAGCCAACGCACTTCGCCAAACCCTCGATGGCGCCCCGCACGGTCGCGAGCAGATGTGGGTCGCTGAAGATGCGGATGCTGATCTCGGGCTCGCGTTCCATGCTCACCAAGAGGGGCGCTGGCGCGCCGGCGGATAGATCGTCGATGCGTACGCCTGCTCGGGCGGGGCGAGGTGTTGATCGATGGTCCACTGACGCCACCGTTGGTACGCGGCAAAGCGCAGCGGGTCAGGGTCGTCGAACTGGTACCCAAGGTCCTGCCCCGTCATCCGCTGCAGTGCACCGATGGCCATGTAGCGGAGCAAGTCATCGTCGGAGCAGAGACACTCAACGATCTGCGGGATCTGGTCGCGGCGATTGAACTTGACCGCGTCCTCGATCGCGTAGATGCGAGCACCTGGGGCTGGGTTTGAGAAGCCGCCTTCGGTGGCGCTCGGTGCGCAGGCGGTGAGTGCGATCGCCGCCACTGTCGCGCCCACACCCATGACGCAGTGCCGAAGGAACCGTTCGACAGGGACATGCCGGGCACATCGCATCATCATGGTGGCAAGGATAGCGAAGCCGCCGCTACGATCCCGCCTTCCATTTTTGGCGGAACCGATGAACACAGCAGACCCCAACACTCCGCAGACCGAGACGGTCTTGATTCTCGATTTCGGGAGCCAGTATGCGCAGTTGATCGCGCGTCGCGTTCGCGAAGCTGGTGTCTTCAGTCTGTTGATGCGCCCGGACGCGCCACTCGACGAGATCCGGGCGCACAAGCCGCGCGGCATCATCCTGTCGGGCGGACCATCGAGCGTGTCAGAAGATGGCGCGCCGCGCTGCGATGCACGCGTCTTCGACTTGGGCATTCCCGTGCTTGGCATCTGCTATGGGATGCAACTGACCGCGGAACTTCTCGGCGGGCGCGTGGAGGGTGCGCCACACCGCGAGTATGGCAGGGCCCAGTTGCAGTTGAACGCACCCGCTGGGCTGCTGCACGGTGTGCCAGACCACGCAACGGTGTGGATGAGCCACGGCGATCAGGTGCTCGCGCTGCCGAGTGGGTTCAGCACGATCGCCTCGACGCCGACCTGTCCTTTCGCGGCGGTCGAGGACCGTGCGCGACGCATCTTTGGTGTGCAGTTCCATCCCGAGGTGACGCACACGGCGCATGGCATGGACATCATTCGCAACTTCCTCTTTCAGGAGTGTGGATGTGCCGGATCCTGGCGCATGTCGGACTTTGTGGAGACCGAGTGCCGCCGCATCCGCGGGCGTGTCGGATCGTCGCGAGTGTTGTGCGGATTGTCGGGTGGGGTCGACAGTTCGGTGGTCGCGGCGCTTCTTGCGCGTGCGATCGGCAAGCAACTGTGTTGCATCTTTGTCGACAACGGACTGCTGCGCAAGGGCGAGCGAGAGTTGGTGGAGTCCACATTCCGCGGTCACTTCGATGTCGACCTGCGTGTGGTCGATGCAACCCAAGATTTCCTCGGTGATCTGGCAGGAGTAGCGGATCCGCAGCAGAAGCGGCGGCTGATCGGTCACCGTTTCATCGATGTGTTTCAGCGAGCAGCGAAGTCCATTGAAGGCGATGTTCGTTTCCTTGCACAAGGCACGCTCTACCCGGATGTGATCGAGAGTGGACATGGGCATGCGGGCACTGCCGCGAACATCAAGTTGCATCACAACGTCGGCGGACTTCCCGAGGATCTTGGCTTTGAGCTGATCGAGCCGCTGCGCAGCCTGTTCAAGGATGAGGTTCGTAAGCTTGGCGAGGTACTCGGGCTGCCCGAGTCAATTGTGTGGCGCCATCCCTTCCCAGGACCCGGTCTTGCCGTGCGCTGTCTCGGACCAGTGAGCGAGGAGCAACTGCGCGTGCTGCGCGACTGCGATGAGATACTGCTCCAGGAGATCGTTTCTGCGGGGTTGTACCGGCAGACCGATCAGGTCTTTGCCGTACTGCTCCCCGTGAAGAGTGTTGGGGTGATGGGGGATGGGCGTACCTACGACTCGGTTGTCGCCATTCGTGCCGTCACGACGCAGGACTTCATGACCGCGGATTGGGCACGGCTGCCGAGCGAGGTGCTCGCCACGATTTCAAGCCGGCTCATCAATGAGGTGAAGGGCGTGAACCGCGTGGTGTACGACATCAGCAGCAAGCCACCCGCCACGATCGAGTGGGAGTGACGCAGCGACAGGCGCCGCGCTTGAATGTGCGCGTATCCGCCGCTGCGTCATCAGGGGCTGCCACCGCCACCGGCGGGGTTGCCACCACCGGCGGGGTTGCGGCCGCCACCGGCGGGGTTGCCGCCGCTGCTTGGCATCACACCATTTGGCATGGGGGGTAAGCCCCGTGGTCCGCTGCGACTCCAAGCGTTGTTGATGCCGTTTGGGCCGAAGCCACTCGCGGAGAGATCAGTACCTGCGGGGTATCCGTACAGATCTGGGTACGTGTCGGAGTACGAGTTGTAGTTGGATCCAGCGTAGTAGCCGCTTCTTCCGAAGTTGACGTTGTAGTTGTTGCCGGGGGGCGTGTTGCCGTAGTACGCACCCTGGCTGTAGGCACCCGGATAAAAGCCACCCTTTGCTCCTGCGTAACTCCACGGAGTGTTGGCTCCCACAACATTGGGCGCGTTGACGCCGACACCGCCAGCGGCACCAACCGGTGCACTCTGACCTGTTCCCCCTTCGTTCGGACCGAGTCCCTGACTGAACCCGTAGTTGAAATCCAAGCCCGTGCCGTGCGGTTGCTGATCCCAGATTTGATGAAGTGCGTCGAGATGCTGCCTGTATGCCTGCTGTTGCTGGTCAGCAGCCTGATTTGCTGCTGCGTACCGAGCCTGCTGCGCCTCGCGCTGCTTGGCCGCATAGGCGGGAGCCCACTGTTGATAGGCGACAAGCGCGTCCTTGCTCTGCAGGTATGCGGAGAGGAGCGACACGGTTTGGAAGTTCTTGTTCTGGGCGTTCCAAGACTCTTGCGCAAGCGTGGTTGTGGCGGCAACTTGACGCGTCAGCGCGTCGATGTTGGTTGTTGATGGTGTTGGGGTGCCCGCCATCTTCTCGTTCTGCAGAGCACCCTGATAGCCCTGCATGAACGACATGCCCGCTGGCACCGCCGTGGTGCTTGACGAGTACGCATACCAGCCATCCATGAGGTTCTTCTCCTTCATGAAAGCGTTCATCGTACTGATTCGATCCTCCGAGTTCTTTCTTGAATTGCCGATGCTGTGCAGCATGTTGCGAAGTGCATTCAACTCCTGCTGAAGGCTGACGAGTGCGCCCTGCACTTGGGGGTGCACGGTCGCCTGCTGCGAGTCATCCTGTTGGGCGGAAGTGATGGCGGTTGAGAAAGAGGACGCGGCTGCGACGGTCAGTACAAAGAGCGAATGCTTGATCATGGCTCAAAGTGTAGCGATCGAGGGAAAGGTGTACCGTGTTGGAATGGAAACGACGGGTCGTACCTTCAGCCGCCGCGAGGCGCTTCAGTACTCCGTCCTTTGCGGAGCGACCGCATGGTTCTGCGGATGCGGCGTGCCCAAGGGTTCGGAGAATGATGGAAGCCCGCGCCGAGCGTGGTCTCCCCGCATCAGTCTCGCACAGTGGACCTTCCACCGCACGATCAAGTCGGGCGCGCTTGATCCGATGGACTTCGCGCCGTATGCCGCCGAGCAGGTTGGTGTGCGCGGCGTGGAGTATGTGAGTACCTTCTATCGGTCGATGCCTTTGGATGGGGCGTGGGCACACCAACTTCGGCAGCGCGCGCAGGGGGCTGGAGTCGAGAGCCTGCTCATCATGGTCGATGTGGAGGGAATGCTCGGTGCGCCGAGCGCGCAAGTTCGCCGCGAAGCAGTCGATGCGCACCGAAGGTGGTTGGATGTGGCGTCCGTGCTGGGCTGCCACTCGATCCGCGTGAACGCGCTCGGTGAGGGCGATGCCGCTGCACAAGTGGAATCCTGTGCGGATGGAATGTCACTGCTGTGTGAACACGCGGCGAAGCAGGGGTTGTGGGTGTTGATTGAGAATCATGGCGGTTGTTCCTGCGATGGTGCGTGGGTCGCGGAGGTCGTTCGCACCAGC
>VGXN01000023.1 GCA_016873335.1 Phycisphaerae bacterium
GGTGATCGATCTCGTCGCCGGGTTTGGTGTAGTTCTCTGTCCGCAGTTTCGGCTGCAACCGATCCGTGGGCGCGGGTTCAACGATGTGCATGGGTCGCGGTGGAGCCCGGCGGATCTTGAGCGCAACGACTGCGTCGCCCGAGGGAGAGAGCCAGTGGGCGTCGTAGGCATCGCGTTCGGCGCCATCGATGGTGCGGAAGAACTCAGCGCCTTCCGCGCGGAACACAAGGTTTGCGCCGTCGCGGGCGATCTCCACAAGCGGCAGCGCCGAGGGCACACCGTCGTGCGGGGCGGGCTTGGGCGATTGCTTCGGTGCGCCGATGGTTTCGACCGACGCAGGCTCCGCGGGTGGCGATTCGCCGATGACAACGGTGCGCTCGACATCGGTTGCCACGACATGCCCGAGATCACGCCCTGACTCGGTGCGCACGAACCATGCGTGCCCACCGAAGGTCTGCTGCCTGTGCGTCTCACCCGGTGCGATACGACCGTAGGGCCTCTCCCCCTGTCCATGGTCGATCCAGACGATTTCAACAGGTTCTGCGAGTCTGTTCACGAAGTTGAGATGCGTGGACGCGCCTTGCCCACTGCTCCGCTGCTTGCCCGCACGCAGTGATATCTCGAGCAGCGCGCGAGCCGATGGGTCGCTTTCCGCAACAACGGCGCCACCAACTGCGCACACAACGGGGGCATCGCGCCCTTCGAGCGCGATCGCGACGCGGGAACCATCGACGGCGACGCCGCGCACAGGAAGTCGGTCGGCGGCGACGGCTCCGCCAAGCACCGCGGCGACCGCGGCATGGTCGAAGAGCGGCACGCGGGCATCGCCACGCTCGCACGCCGCATCGCAAAGCCACCAGCGCCGCGCGCCATCGCGCGAAGTCTCGGCGTACCAAAGCCGAGACCCATCGATCCAGGTTCGAGGACCCACAGGATCGTGATAGGCGGCGACTTGCTTCTCGATGCGTGCGCGCGCAGCGGCGATGGCTGAGCGGGTGGAATCGAGCGAGTCTTTGGGAGGCGGCGACAGGACGGAGGAACACAGAACAAGAACCGCGAGTGCCGCAAGCGCCACGATCACACTCTACCCAGAACCACTTTGGCACCGACCCATCAACGCTCTTTGAATCCTTCCCGAGCGTCCGGTCGGCTCCGCCAGAGATATGGCGGGCATATCGGCAGGCGCCGCCATCTGGCGAAGGGGGTTGATGAACCTTGGATGCCAAGCCTCGCCCCGCGCGAGAACAGAGCGGCTACCCTCCTGCCATGCTGAAGCGGCGCGTGGAGGAAGTGCACCCGACCCCTGTCGACATGCCGGGCGTTCAGGGTGTTGCGATGCGGCTGATGGTGGGGCGCAAGGACGGTGCGCCGACGTTTGCGATGCGGCATTACACGGTCTCGCCGGGCGGGCACACGCCGCGCCATCTGCACAACTACGAGCATGAGGTGATGATCATGGGCGGCACGGCGCGCGTGGAGTACGACGGCGCGTTCCACAACTGCGCCGCGGGCGATGTGCTGCTCATCGAGCCGAACAAGATGCATCAGTTCGTGAACGCAGGCGCGGACGATCTGACGTTCCTCTGTTTCGTTCCGGTGACATTCGACTGCGGGAAGCCAACGCCAGGCAGCTGATCCGATGCGTCGTACGGCAGCCATCTTCGCGGCGGTGATCCTTGCCATCGGAGGCTGCGACACGATCGGTTCAGACTTCCAGTCGATCGGCGAGAAACTCGCGCCGCCGTCGCCGCAGGAGGCGGCGCAGTGGGCTGTCGACACCACCGACTCGGAAAACATGCGCCGTGGCACGGTGCTCCTCGGTACGTCTGCGTTCGGTGGCGCTGCGCCGTATGTGAAGCTCTACCGCTTCTACGCGAAGGACATCAAGGACCCACTCGTGCAGGCAGCGGCGATCACTGCGCTCGCGCGCTTCGGCGATCCGGCGGATGCACTGCTGCTGGCGGAAAAGTTGGCACCCACAGCGGAGGGCGGATCTGGGGCAGCGCCAGTTGGCAAAGGCGGTAGTCCATTCCCGAAGGTCCGTCTTGCCGCTGCGATCGGGTTGCAGCGGCTGCACAACAAGGATCCGATCGTGGTGGAAACCATGTGGCGCCGCATGCAGGATGAGACGGAAGAGCCCGAGACGCGCGTGGAGTTGGCCATTGGACTTGGGCAGTATGCACAGGATGATGTGTTTCAGGCGCTGTGTGCTGCGCTTGATCAGAGCGAACTGTCGGTGAATGTCGCGGCACGCGACAGCCTGACGCAGATCACAGGCGTTGACTTTGGGCTCGACAAGATCCGCTGGCTTGGGTGGTACGCGATGACGCCAGAGTCGAAGCGCTTCACCGCGCAGCCGCCCTATCTCTTCCCGACTTTCCAGCGTCATCTGGTCTTCTGGGATTACATCGTCTTCTGGGACATTCCGCGCTGGGAGTCCCCCGCACTTCCGCGCGGGCTCGCGGATGCTGGCGCTCGCAGTACCTATCCCACGGGCACGGCGCCGCCCGCAGCAGTACCGGATGCAACCGCGCCGCGCTGACTCGTCCGATTCGCTGACCGCCGTCGGTCCCGACGATCCTCCGCAAACGCTGCTCGCAGTGGAGGAAGCCGAGTCGATGCTCGATGGTCGCATCGCGAGTGGCAAACTCGCGGGCAAGACGATGTGGGCCGCGATCTGGACGCTGGCCATCCCAATCTTGCTGCAGCAACTGGTGACCGCATGCGTGGGACTTGTGGACAAGGTGATCGCAGGCAGTCTGCCAGGATCGACGGTGCTCCCCGCGCTCGATGGCATCGGCATCGGCTCGTATGTCGGCTGGTTCATCGGCATTGCGATGGCGGGGCTCGGAGTGGGCGCGCAGGCGATCATTGCGCGCGGGATGGGTTCTGGGAACACGCGCGACAGCGAATCCGCATGTGGGCAGGCGTTGACGCTGAGCCTCGCGTGGGGCGCACTCGTGGGCGCGCTGCTGTGGTTTGCCGTGGTACCGCTCGCGCGTCTGGCTGGACTGCAGGGCGATGCAGAACTCTTTTGCGTGCAGTACTGCCGGATTCTGGCAGTGGCGATGCCGTTGACGGGGCTCATGACCGTCGGCTCTATGTGTCTCCATGGCGCGGGTGACACATGGACTCCAGCCGCCATCGCGGTCGTGGTCAACATCGTGAACGCCTCGCTGTCGTGGGTGTTGTCGGGGGCGCAGTACGAGACGCCCCTGTTCACGCTGCCGAATGTGCTGGGTATCGATGGCGCGCGCTGGGGCGTCATCGGCATCGCAGCTGGAACTGCGCTTTCGTACCTCGTCGGTGCAGCACTGACGCTGCTGGCGCTGCGGCGAGGAGCGCGCGACTTCCACCCAAAGCGGATCGATCTGCGACCGACCTTTTCGATGACATGGCGCATCGCCCGTATCGGCATTCCCAACTTTGCCGAGGGCATCGCCCTGTGGGCTGTGAACTTGGCAGTGATGGTGTTCATCGGCATGATCGCAGCAAAGCGCGCGGCAAGCGGCGAACCTGCGGACGGTCTCATCGGCGCGCACATGATCGCGGTGCAATGGGAGTCTTTCTCATTCTTGCCAGGGTTTGCCATGGGGATCGCCGCGGGCGCGCTCGCGGGTCAGTACCTCGGAGCTGGAAACAAGAAGCAGGCTCGGAAGGCGATCGCCGCATGCACGGTTGTCGGCTGCGTGATCATGGGGCTGCTCGGCATCGTCTTCATGACCAGTGGTGAGTCGCTGACCCGCATCATCAGCCGCGAGGAAGTTCACCTGCGCGAAGTGCCTCGCCTGCTGATGGTCTGCGGCATCATTCAGGTGTTCTTCGCGATGGCGATGGTGATTCGAAACGGTCTGCGCGGCGTCGGCGATACGGCGGCATGCTTCTGGATCACGGTCATCAGTTGCTATGGGGTTCGCATGCCGCTGGCGTACGCGCTTGGACTGTGGATGGACTGGGGACTGACAGGAATCTGGATCGCGCTGTGCGCGGAACTCTGCCTGCGGGGGCTTCTCTTCCTCGCACGGTTCCGATCGTCGAAGTGGGAGCGGATCACCGTGTGAAGGCTGCCGCTGGTGCCTTCTACGGTCCGGGGACGAACCAAGAGGCCAGCGCACCACCGATCAGGCTGCTGCCGATGGGCGGCGCCAGTACGACAAAGGTCGCACGGATTGCTCCAGTCTTGTGCAGTTCCATCGTTGCAATGATGAATGAAATGTACGACCACGTCATGGTCACCAAGACGAGATAGACGCCACAGCACGGGAGTGCACTGCAGACAAATGGTCCGAGGCAGTAGAGGCTCGTGCAGAGTGTCCAGCGCAGCGACCGCTTGACTCCACCTGTCCATCGCAACAGCAGATGTGTGAACAGGGCAGAGATTGCTGCGGCCAGCAGGATGGTCAGTGCTGACAGGACCAATATCAACAGAAACCCGCCCACTACGGAGAGCCACTGCTGTGTCTGCATGACACTGCCTCGCAGCGGCATCATTCCAAATGGAACGATGAAGACAGGCGCCACGGCGATGGACGTGGGGATGAAGACGGCAAGCACCGCAAACCAGAGTGCGCCGAGGAGGCTGGGCCGTTGCGGCAGCGATGTGACGAGCCGACGAGGATTTCCAAGCGACTGACCCACCGTTGTCCAGAACGCACGCCAACGCCCAAAGCGTTTGCGTTCACTCCACGCATGTTCGACCACCATGGCTGCGTCGTCGGTGATGTCGGGGGCAGGCAACGCCCGCATCCTGCTCAAGTCGAGTTCCGTGCCGCAGCCGCTGCAGACGAACGATCTCGGCAGCGGCAGCCCGTCCGCGTCCGTTCCCATGTAGGCACGACCACATGTTGTGCAACAGAACTGCACAAGTCCAGGCACAAATCGGAAGTCCTCAAAGCGCCACGGGGCACCGCACTCACTGCACCCGCCGGGGACTGCGTTCCAGAGTCGATAGCCGCAACTCTTGCAGCGCATCAGCTCTGCTCACGCCTGCGAAGCCGTGCGGTGGGGATACCCAGTTGATCGCGGTACTTCACGACCGTTCGTCGAGCGAGTGGAATGCCGCGTTCCTTCAGCGCGCTCACAACTGCATCGTCCGAGAGTGGGTGCGCCTTGTCCTCGGCCGCGATGATCTCCCCAACGACACCACGAACCGCTGTCCACGAGATGTCCGACCCCGTTTCGGTCTCGGTGCCGCCCGTGAACGCCCTTCGCAGTTCGAACGTTCCGCGCGGTGCCGCCACCCACTTGCCCGCGACCGTCCGACTGATGGTGCTCACATGCAGCCGCAGCGACCGCGCCACTTCGATCATCGGCATCGGTTTGAGCGTCGCGCCCCCCACTTCGATCCACTCGCGCTGTCGTGCGATCACTTCCTGCACGACGCGCAGGAGTGTCGCACCGCGCTGCTCGACCGCGTCGATGAACCACCGCGCTCGGCGAATGCCATCCTTGAGCATCGTGCGGGTTGCCGCATCCGTACGGCGGTCCTTCGCGAGGCGGAGATATTCCTCGCTGACTCGCAGATTCGGCACCAACCCGCTCGCGAGCCGTGCGGAAAACTGATCGGTCGCCGGGTCGTGATCGATGATCACATCAGGTCGCAGCAGCGGCGCAGGCTCGCTCGCGAGGGTGCGTCCGGGCGCAGGATCACATCGGCGCAGGCACGCGAGCGCCGCCTCGAGCCGCTCTGCGCTCCAGCCGCGCTGCTGACGGATCGCCGCCACACGCGCTCGCTCGAGATCGGGCAAATGGTGGCTGACCAATTCCCGCGCATCGGCAAAGCGTGTGTCGTTTGGCGCGTGGCTCTCGGTGCGCTCGTGTGCGTTCAACTGCAACCGCAGGCTCTCCGGCAGATCGCTCGCCGCAAGACCCGCTGGCTCGAGGAACTCCTGCAACCGCTGCAGCGCCTGCTGCAGGAGTTCGGCGCTCGGCGCGAACGTCTCCGTGGCGGCTTCGCCCGCAATGACATCGATGGGGCGCGCGAGGAACCCACGCGCATCGATGTTGGCGATGAGCACCTTGCCTGCAGCGATGATGGGCTTCGGTGCTTCGCACAGCACCCACTGGTCGAGCAGCGCCTGCTCAAGTCCGCCACTCGAAGCTGCGGCGCCCTCGACGGCAGCGACACGCGGATCGAACTCGCCCTCGCGGCGCGCGGCCTCGCGGTACTTCGCCGCGTCATCATCGTCGCCCATACGGCTGCGCATGCGGTCCGCGCTTGAGAGGCGCTCCCCTTCCGCCTCCGATGCCTTGCTCCGCGTCTTGCGCCGCTTCGGCAGGTCATCCTGCTCCTCGGTGCGCTCCCCTTCGGGTTCGACTTGCTCAAGCGCGACGTTCGACTCGAGTTCCGCGGCGATGCGCTGCTCCATTGCCGCGATCGGCATCTGCAGGATTTCCACGGACTGCAGCACACGGGGTGCGATCTTCAGTTGCTGCCCGAGGCGCGCCTGCGGAGTCTGCGAGAGTTCAAACTTCACGCAGAAATCCTACCTGCGAAGTGCGGTAGAGCAGCCAGCCTACGCAGCGTTCACGAAACGGATTGGCGAAGCGCAATGGCATCCGCGAGTGCCGCGCGATTGGCAAACTCGATCTGCGATCCGGACGGAAGCCCACGCGCGAGCCGCGTCACTTGAACGCCCCTGGGCGCGAGCATCTCGGCGATCAGCAGTCCCGTGGAATCTCCCTCCATGTCGGGGTTCAGTGCGAGGACCACTTCGCGCACGGGAACCCCACGCGCATTCCGCGCGGGCTCGCGAACACGCGCAAGAAGATCCGCAACGGTGATGCTCTCTGGCCCCACCCCATCGAGTGGATCGAGTCGCCCCATGAGACAGTGGTAGATGCCGCGGAACATGCCCGTCTGCTCAAGATTGATCAGATCCTTCGGCTGCTCCACCACCATGACGATGCCCGCGTCGCGGCGCGGATCGGAGCAGATGTGACAGGGCGCCGTGTCGGCTGGATTCCAGCACACCGGGCAATGACGGACGGTGCGCTTGACGGCTGCGATTGCATCGGCAATCGTCATGGCCTGCGCGTCCTCCGCCTTCAGCACCCAGAATGCAAGCCGCTCCGCAGTGCGGCGACCGATGCCAGGAAGTTGACCGAACGCTTGAATGAGCCGGTTGACACTCGCGGGATAGGGTCCCTGCACATCCTCGCCACTCATGGTGCGGACTCACCTTCGGATGCTGCGCTCGTTGGCTCGCGCACCGCGCCGATGTCACCTTGCAGCGAAACACTGCCGACAGTGGCATCGAGGATCTCGGCGATCTCGAGCACCATGGGATTTCGTCGGATCGCATCCGCTTCGTCCTTGTGTGCAGGTGAGGATGATGCGGTTGAACGCGGCGCGCTGGTTGGCGCGGCGGGCGTGACTGTGCGCGGCGCTGGCGCGCGCGGCGAAGGCGCGGGTGCGGTCGGGCGCGGTGAAGGCGCAGGTGCGGTCGGCCGCGGCGCAGGCGACGCTGCGGCGGCGGGCGCAGTGGCGACGGCGCGCGTCACACTCGGCGCGGGGCGTTCATCCTCGCGGATCACTTTTTTTTTAGCGTCGCCGCCGCGCGCGGTCGCCTGTGGCTCGCCCGCAAGCAGCGCAGTGGCCTTCAGGAAGTGCTCGCTCATGCACAGCCGCGCCACGACCGCGTCAAAGATCGCGCGCGGCACCGCAGACGAGCGGACGCTCCGGACCGATGCGTCACAGAGCGCGATGAGATGCACGAGCGCAGGCGCATCAAAACAGGCGGCATGTGCGGCGAGCCGCTGCTTCGCCTCCTCGGGCAGATCGACATGGTTTGCCCCTGTGCCACTCAGCAGCAGCAGGAGCGCATCGCGCAGGCGCGCCGCGATCGTGTCGAGCGCATGGTCGCAGGACATGCCGTGATCAAGCAGTTCCCCGGCGGCTGCAAGACCCGCAGCGGGATCGCACGCCGCGATCGCCGCCATGATCCGCTCAAGCAGTTCCTCGTCGGGCAACCCAAGCACCTCACGCGCGAGTTCGCTCGACACATGGCCACTTGCGGCCGCGACAAGCCGATCGAGCAGGCTGAGTCCATCGCGCATCGAACCGTTCGCAAGCCGCGCCACCTGCAAGACGACCGCCTCATCCGCCGTCACCGATTCCCGCTGCAGTACGGCGCGAAGGTGCGCCGCGATCGCCTGCGTTGGGATCGACTTGAAGTCGTACCGCTGGCAGCGGCTTTGGATCGTTGCCGGCACCTTGTGCGGCTCGGTGGTGCACAAGATGAACTTCACATGGGCGGGCGGCTCCTCCATGGTCTTCAGCAGCGCGTTGAACGCCGGCTGCGTCAGCATGTGGACTTCGTCGATGATGTAGATCTTGTAGGGACTGCGCGCGGGCGCCATCCCCGCGCCCGCGATCAGGTCGCGCGCATCGTCGACGCCGCGGTTGCTTGCACCGTCGATTTCGATCACATCGAGATCCTGCCCGCGCATGATCGAGTCGGCGATCGCATCGTGCTGCGACAAGGACTCCACGGCGTTCAGCGCACGCGCGAAGATGCGCGCCATCGATGTCTTGCCGACGCCGCGCGTTCCACAGAAGAGATACGCGTGGGCTGTCCGTCCGAGCGTGATGGAGTTCTGCAGCGTGCGGGCAATCGTCTCTTGCCCCACCACCTCTTCGAAGGTGCGCGATCGATAGCGCCTTGCAAAGACCTCGTACGGCGCGGGCTGATCATCCGTCCCGAAAAGGGCAACGGGCGGCGCATCGTTCGCGGCTGGTTTCGGGCTGGGCTTGCTCGGTGACATGATGTGCAGGGGCGCGGAGGACGACCAGGCGACCGACGGCACGGACAACGACGCTTATGGCTGCTGCCGTCAGGCCCTGACCAGGTTCACGAGCCGACCGCCCAACGGGCCCGGCCGTCCTCCGCGACCCTGCAATCTGAATCCTAGCAGCGACAACTACACTTGGATGCGTGACGGCCGACCCCCCACTCCCGCAGTCCCCGCAGGAGATCCGCTGGAACCCCGCCCGGGCAGACGCGTTCCGCCCCCGCGGCGGTCGCTTCCTGCTCTTCGCAGTTCGGCTCATCTTCGTCGTGCTGCTGGTTGTGGTCGTCACGGTCACCGTCGCGAGCTCGCGCACGATCGAGGAGTTCGGACCGCCATTTGTTGTCGGTCTGATCGTGGCATCCGTGGGAGTCGGGATCGTGGTGCTGCTGCTCGACGTCCTGACGCCCAACAAGAAGCTCACCTCCGTGGTCGGCGTCTATCTCGGAATCTGCCTCGGACTCGTGGCGGCGGTCGCCTTCGGATCGCTGATCGACATCGTCGCGCGCGCGTGGGACATCGCGCAGGGACCGACGCAGGTGTACCTGAGCCTCACCAAGATCATCATCGGCATCGTTCTTTGCTACCTCGCCACGTCGATCGTGCTGACAACCAAGGATGACTTCCGCATGGTCATTCCGTATGTGCAGTTCGACCGCAAGCCCGATCAGTACGCGCCGGTGCTGCTCGACAGTTCATCGCTGATCGATGGTCGACTCGAAGCGCTTGCATCGGCTGGGCTCGTGGATGCGCATCTCGTGGTGCCGCAGTTCATTCTCGATGAGTTGCAGGCGCTGTGCGACAGCGAAGATCGCCACAAGCGGGCGCGTGGGCGGCGCGGACTGGATGCGGTCAGTCGCATGCAGTCGAACCCGCGCATGGACTTGCGTGTGCAGGAGGTGCCGCTCGACGGTCGCGGTGCCGATCGCATGCTCGTGGAGTGTGCCGCACGCGATCACCTGCGGATCGCCACCTGCGACGCCGGGCTTCAGCGCGTGGCACAGATCAGCGGCGTTCAAGTCATCAATCTGCATGAGGTGTCGGCGGCCCTGCGCCCGCCCTTGCAACAAGGGGAACCCATCACCGTCAGCGTCACGCGTGCAGGCGAACAGCCCGGGCAGGGCGTTGGGCATTTGCCCGATGGAACGATGGTCGTTGTCGATGGTGGAGCTGCGTGCATCGGCTCTGAAGCCGCATGCACCATCACCAATGTCCTGCAAACGCAGACGGGACGGATCATCTTTTCGCGGATCGACCCGCCGCAGTCGGGGAGTACGGCATCGATGGGCGTGGCTGCGACGGCACAGGAGATCGATGCGTCGCGCGTTGGCGATGCGCCGCTGCGGGGCGGTCCCGTGCGAACATCATCCGCGTCCTCTCGCAATCCTCGCCGCGCGTAGCCTTGCACGATGGCTGAAGAAGTGACTGCCCGCGACCCTTTCGAGGGGCTTGATCTGGACAACCATGAGTTGCTGCTGGTCGGCAGCGTCTTCCTGCGGGTGCGTGAACTCGCCGATTCGATCACCACTTCGGGCGGCATCCGCGTCAACGTGTGTGCGCGCGTGCAGGACGCGGTCGATGAGGCGATCCGCACATGTCCCACGAGCATTCTGATCGACCTACGCGGTACGGGGCTCGATGGCTTGGGCATTCTTGAGGCGTTCAAGCGGAGTCCCGAAGTAGGCGCGGTACCGATCATCCTGCTCGGCGATCAGGCATCCGAACGCATCCGCGAAGCGGCATTCGGTCGCGGACTGACGGACTTTCTGATCGAACCCGTATCTGTCGGCGAGATTGTGGCGCGTGTTCGCATCCACTCGACGTCGTACCTCAACATCATCAAGCGCAATCGCACGGCGACCGCCTACGAATCACTGCAGGTGGAGTTGCGTGCCGCGAACCGTTCGCTCGAGGAGGCGCGGCGCCAACTTGAGCAACGTCACCGCAATCCTGATGATCTGCAGTGGCAACTGCGCGTCAGCGGGCTGATGCAGATCGGCATCGAACTGAACCAGATTCAGGACTTTCACACGCTGATGGACCGCATTCTTTCCGAGGCGCGGCACCTGCTGCGTTCGGAGGCGGGCACGATCTTCCTTCGTGAAGCCGATTCGCTGCGATTCGCGTTCTTTCACAACGAGGCGCTCGCGCAGCGCACAGCCACGGGCGACACGCCGCATGTCTCGAGCTTTCGCGTGCCGATCACGGACCGAAGTCTCGCAGGATGGGTCTGCCTGACGGGACAGCCGCTGCACATCCCCGACTGCTATCGCATTCCGCAGCAGGCGCCCTACCGCTTCGATTCGTCGTTCGATCAACTGCTCGGATACCGCACCTGTTCGATGGTGGCGATGCCGCTGAAGAACCAGTCGGGGCGCATTCTCGGCGTGATCGAACTGATCAACCCACGGTCGCAGGACGGACGGACGGTCATCGGCTTCACGGCCGAGGACATCCGTCTGCTCGAGCACTTTGCGAGCATTGCGACCGTGGCGATCGAGCGCACCAATCTTGCCGAAGAATCGGTCCTGCGGATGATCCGAATGGCGGAGATTCGAGATCCGTCGGAGACGGCACCGCATGTCGAACGCGTCGCCGGATACGCGACCGTGCTCTTCGAAGAGTGGGCGCGCCGCCGCGGGCTCGAGGGCGCGGCGTTCGAGCGGCAGCGCGATCGGCTGCGGACGGCCGCGAAGTTGCATGATGTCGGCAAGGTGGGTGTGCCCGATTCGATCCTCAAGAAGCCAGGACGTCTGACGCCCGAGGAGTTCGACGAGGTCAAGAAGCACACGGCCATCGGTGGTGATCTGTTCACGCACGACCCGTCGGACTTCGATGAGGCGGCGCGCGAGGTGGCGCTGCTGCACCACGAAAAGTGGGATGGCAACGGCTACCCCGGCTTCGACGATGGCGGCACGCGCCGCGGGCGCAAGGGCGAGGAGATTCCGCTGTTCGCGCGCATCGTTGGACTGGCGGATGTCTTTGATGCGCTGAGTACGGCGCGCTGCTACAAGGAGGCATGGAACGAGCAGCGCGTGCTCGAGCTGATCCAGTCGGAGTCGCACAAGCACTTCGATCCTGAACTCGTCGAGATCCTCTTCGCGCAACTGGATTCGATCCGTCGCGTGCGCGATGCACACCCTGAGGAGCCACCGCGCGCATGAGGCGAGCCGTGGCTGCATGGACAGCGGCGCTGCTCGGCACTGCATCCGTCTGGCTTGGCTGCACTCAGCAGCGTGCATCCCCTGCCCTGCCCTCGGCGACGGAGGTCCAGGCGCGCTTTACACAACTGGTGATGGCGTCCCCGATGCGCATCACCATCGACGCACAGGATGCTGCTCATGCGCGCGCGACCGCATCGGCCGCGTTCGCACGCGCGGTGGAAGTGGAGAATGCGCTGAGCGATTGGCAGCCGAACTCCGCCGTTTCTCGTTTGCCTCTGACCGCTGACGAGCCAATGGTCGTGACAGGCGATCTGGCAACGGCACTCGATCGCAGCAGCGAAGTACAGAAGGCCACCGACGGCGCGTTCGATCCGGCGCTCGGCGCACTGACGCGGCTTTGGCGGGAGGCGCGCGCCGCGGGTACCCCACCCACGGAGGCGAGCATTGCACAGGCTCGTGCGCGCAGCGGCTGGTCGCATGTCCGCTGGAACGGCGCTGCACGAACCATCGCGTTCGACTGCGACGGCGTGCGACTCGACTTTGGCGGCATTGGGAAGGGCCTCGCTGTGACAGAGGCCTTGATGACCATAGAGCGGCAAGGCTGCCTGATCGCACTCGTCAGTCTCGATGGCGACATCGCCTGTGGCGCAGCCCCGTGCGGACGCGCAGGCTGGCGCGTTCGAGTCGACAGTGGCGTGGAAGGCGATCAGGGTTGCATGCTCTGTGTGACACACTGCGCACTGTCGACCAGCGGCGACCGCGAGCAATCGATGGATGCGTCCGGTGAACACATGACCCACATCATCGAACCACGCACAGGTGCGCCGCGAAACGGGCGTTTCGGGGTGACCGTCGTGGCACCGCACGGCGCGATCGCGGACGCGCTCGCGACTGCCATCGCCGCACGCCCATCGCTGATCGAGCGAGTCGACGAACTGCGCAGTGCGCTCGGACCGTTTGAAGCGCGACTGGTGACCGGCGGTTCGGATTCGGGGGAGCGTTCTGCCCCACGAATCACGGCGACTTCGGGGTGGCAGGCGTTGGTGGCCACGGACGACCAGGCATCGGCACGGTCGCCTGCGGCAGCGCCCCCATCTGCAGATCACGCGGGAACAGATCCGTCGGGTCATTGAGCGCCTCGTCCCACGAAACTTCGGCGCCCGTGTAAGCGGCGGTTCGACCCATGATTGCAGTGAGCGTGCTGTACGCCAAATCCCTCGCTTCATTCAGCGGCGTTCCGCTGCGGATCGCCGCGTGCAGATCCACATGCTCCTCGACATACGGGTTGTTGTTCTGACCCGTGAACTGCCAAGGTGATTCACCCGTGATCTGTGCGAAGCCGGATGCCAGCCGCGCCATGCCACGCGTCCCGCGCATGACTTCCTCGACACGCCCTGCGGTTCCATCCTGCTGCCTCGCCATACTGAGCACAAAGCGCGGTGCGCCATCGCGCGCGGGTGGATACTCGAAGTCGACCGCGAAGTGGTCGAAGATGTGACCAAAGTTGGCTGGATCAGTGCGTACCTGTCGACCGCCGACTGCCACGCAGCGCACGGGGTTCGCACCGAGCGCCCAGTTGGCGATATCAATGTTGTGCACATGCTGCTCCACGATGTGATCGCCCGACAGCCATGTGTGGTAGAGCCAGTTGCGAATCTGGTTCTCGGTGTCGCTGCGGGTGGGATCGCGCTGCTTGTGCCAGAGGCTTCCCGTGTTCCAGAACACCCGCGCTGCAACGATGTCGCCGATGGCGCCACCACGGATGCGTTCGATCGCCTCGCGGTAACTCGTCTCGTGCCGTCGCTGCGTGCCTGCAACGACCGAGAGGCGCCGTTCATCCGCACGCGCCGCAGCGGCAAGCACGGTACGGATTCCCGTGCCATCCACCGCACCGGGTTTTTCGAGGAACACATGCTTGCCTGCGTCCACGGCGGCGGCAAAGTGCTGCGGGCGGAACCCAGGCGGCGTGGCGAGAATGACGACATCGCATGGCGTACTCAGTACACCCTCAAACGCCTGAAGGCCGACGAAGCGGTTCGCGGGCGCGACCTCTGCCCGTCCGCGCAGTTGCGCCAACTGCGTGAGGCAGGATGCAACACGGTCTTCGAAGAGATCCCCCACCGCCGTGATGCGCGCGTCGGGCGACGCTTCGAGCGCGTTTGTGGCGGCCCCCGTCCCGCGACCTCCGCAGCCGATCACTCCGATGCGCAGTTCACTGCCGAGGCGAGCAGCACGGGCGCGCGCGGCATCTGGAGCAGTGGCAACGAGCGACCCCTGCCGCAAGACCGATGGAAGTGCAGCGGCGGCGCCAAGCGCAGCCGTTTTCCGCATGAACGCGCGTCGATTCATGGATTGGGTTCCTTTGGAGTGAGAGATGACAGGAATTGACCACCAAACCGCGAATCACACGCTCGGCGCTGGCGGAACGGCACGACGACCTGGGCGCGGTACAGGCGGCACGGCGAGTGGGCCGCTGAGATCCGCTGGGCGCAGCACTTCGTTCGACTGCGTCGCCTGCTCCCACGTGATCGCCTGGCCCGTGTACGCGGACATGCGACCCATGATCGCCATCATGCACGAGTTGGCCATCCACTCGCCCTCATTCACAGGACGCCCCGATCGGATCGCAGCGAAGAGCGTGTCATGCTCCACTTGGTACATGTTTGGCGTCGGTCCGTCCTTCGGATACGACCAGAGCAGTGAGCCCGCATAGTCCTTGATCCAGTGTGTCGGTCCCCACCCGTTCACCCAGCCGTATCCCTTGGTGCCATTGATCCAGTCATCGTTGACGTTGTAGCAGTCCGGCTGTTGGCGGCACATCAGCACACAGCGCGGACCGTTCTCGTACTCGTAGGTCACCGCGAAGTTGTCGTATACATCGCCGCGCTCGGGGAGTGGATCATGCATGAAGCGACTGCCCATGCCGACGCACCGCATCGGCAGCCGCCCGCCCATGGCCCAGTGGATCTTGTCGACCGAGTGGACCGCCTGCTCCACGAGGTGATCGCCCGAAAGCCACGTGAAATGCTGCCAATTCCGCAGCTGGAAATCGAGATCGCTCCATTCTGGTTGCCGCGCACGCACGCCAAGCGGCGAGGTCAGATAGGTGGCGTGAACGCCCACCACTTCGCCGAGCGTCCCCGCGTGGATCTGCTCGAACATGGCGCGTTCGGGCGAAGAACTGCGCCAACAGAAGCCGCTCACGAGCGACAGCCCCTTGTTGCGTGCCGCGCGAACGCTCTCGAGCACCGATCGATAGCCCGGTCCATCGAGACACACCGGCTTCTCACAGAAGATGTGCTTTCCAGCCGCAACACTCTTGGCAAGTTGCTCAGGGCGGAAGCCAGGCGGACTGCACAGCAGGACCACATCCACTTCGGGAAGCAGCGCATCGATCGAACCGATGCCCACGTGACGGCGCTCAGCCGGCACTTCCACACGGTCTTTGTGTTCGGAGCCGAGCAGTTGCTGAAGGCTCTGCTCGATGCGGTCTGCGAACGCATCGGACATCGACCAGATCACCACGCCTGCGTCCGCAGCGAGCGCTTGCGCAGCAGCGCCTGTGCCACGCCCGCCGCAACCGACAAGACCCACTCGGATTCGCGAGTCGGGTACGCGTGCGAAGGCGCTCCATGGCGCGACCGCCGCACCGACGCCGGCAGCCGCTGCGGTCTTCAGGAACATCCGACGAGTGTGATCCGATGGCATTGTGCTTTCTCCTGATTTGGGACACCGATCCGCCCCCTTTCCCCCGACTGACGAATCGAACGCCCACGAGACTACTTCGTTGAAGGCGCACTCGCAGGCGGCGCCGCTGGCTTCGCCGGAGGTGCATCGCACACCACGCGGAAGCCGATCCAGCCAGCATCCGCAAGCCACCAGATGCTCTTGGGCATCTGCGGGTCGCTCTGGTTCCAGCGTGGCGTGTCCACCTTCCGAGCCGCGCAGCCGATGTCGGCAGCCGCATCCCGATACGAGCCGCCAAAGACGGCGCCACTCCCGTCCGGCAGTACGCACCACTCCGCCAAATTGCCCCACAAGTCATGCACGCCCTGCGCATCGGCGCGCTTGCTGCCAACGCGGTGCGTTGTGCCGCCACTGTTGCCATCAAACCACGCGTGATCGGCCGCACTCGCGGTGGTCACACCACTGAGCGCACACGCCTCGATCCACTCCGCTTCGCGCGGCAGGCGGTACGCACAACCACTCTTCGCGCTCAGCCACTCGCAGAACGCCTTCGCATTCTGGAAACTCACCGAGTTGGCAGGCCAGCCCGCGTGACCGAAGCCACGGTCCGTCGCGATGTAGGGCTTCGTCGGGCGCGTGACGGCGTCTGCCTTCGCAGACTCGCTCTTGCCTTCAACCTGATCGAATCCATACACGCAGACATCGAGCACTTCCCATGGAATCTCGGTGCGGCTCATCCAAAGCGACCGACCGTCCGCAAGGGTGACAGGAACGAAGTCGATGGAAAGTGTGGTGCCTGCGATCGCTTGCGTGAACGGCGCACGCGCAGGAGGTGTGGTCGGCAGCGATTTCTCCTCGCTCTGCGCTGGCGCATCGACGCGAGGCGCATCGTCCCACGCGACCCCAAGCAGCGCGATCAGCAACACAGAAGCAGCACGGAGCGTCATGCGCGCCACACTACCGCAGCGAGGCACGGGGTGCTCAACCCCAATCGCTCAGCAAGACCGCCAAATCGCTGCCATCGGTCGAGCCGTCGCCGTTGATGTCGCTCGATCCACTGGTTCCCCAACCGGACAGCAGCAGCGCGAGGTCCATGCCATCGACAGCGCCACTACCATCGATGTCGGCCGGTCGCGGTGAAGTGCAGTCGTACCCGAAGACGCGCAGGTCATCGATGCCCGCCTCCACGAGGCTGCCCGCATTCAGATCACGCGCTTGGAAACGGATTCGCATTTGGCTCGTCGGGGTCATGAAAGTAGAAATCTGGATCGACCGTTCGACCCATGCAGTTGCACTGGTTGAAATCAGTTCCACCTGCGTCCATGTGGTCCCGCCGTTGTTGGACAACAGCACGGGCATGGAGTCCTCATTCGGAGCACCACCAAGATTGTTGGAGTACCACACCCAGTAACCAATGCGCGGGTCGACGATGCCCGCCGCGCTGAAGATTGGGCTTGTCAGCGTCGTGGTACCACCATCGACATCCGCCGCACCGGCTGAGCCGCCCACCGTTCCCTGACCGGTCACCCAGCACTGTGTGCCGCTGACCGTGTGATCCTCTTCAGGCTGAGCCGTGGTTCCGTTGGGATCCACGCGGACCCACACTCCGGCCGTCGCGTCATCTGTCGAGAGGCCAACGGTCCATCCATTGGTTCCACTCTCCATCGTGTCGGAAAAGGTTGCCTCTTCGCCATAGGACACGTTCGCCGTCCGCCATCCTGAAACGGGATCGCGCACAACGGACCCGCTCGCAAGCGTGACCTCAATGCCGTAGGACACGGTGGAGGGACAGGAAAGTGTGGGGAACGCAGCTCGGTAAAGATTGCCGCCAAGCGACTGAAGTGGCTCGGAGCGATCCGTCGGTCCGCCCGTGTTGAAGATGAGCTTCGCACCATTGGGCGCGATCGACTGTCCGGGCGCGAGCGCGAGGGTGACTTGGAAGTTGCCACCGATTGGCGTGATCCCCGTGGGTGCTCCGTTGGGGTAGCCGATGGTCAGTGGCGCGACGCCGAGCGACACCACGAACAGGCCTCGCTGGATGTCGCTCAGCAGCACAGTGCCACTGGGCAGGAACGGATAGTTGCTCCACAGTCCCGCGTAGCCCGTGCCGTCACCCTCGGGATAGGTGTCGAAGTACGCGGTCTCGGACAAGTTCGTTCGGTTCGTGATGTCGTAGACGCGCAGTCCCGTCTTGTAATTGCTGGCGAAGAGTTGATTGCCCTTGATGTAGAGGTTGTGATCCACCGACACCAACCCATTGGTAAAGCCGCCAACGGAGACGGGATTCGCGAGATTCTCGATGTTGATGATGCGAGTAAGGCAGTAAATGCCGAAATTCGATTCATCAATCTCGTCGTTGATGTACGCATACTTGTAGTCAGGAGAGATCCACACTTGGTGGCAGAACGCGGCGTTCGAATAGGTCGCACGACCGATCACCGTGATGTTGCTCTTGACGGTGACATCCAGGATGTCCATACCCGTATCGGTCTGCCCGCCGTTCAGCCCGCCGCACGCAAGGAAGATCTCCCTGCCCGCGTAGGGTCCGCTCGGCCAGTTGAAAACGGCACCATCATGCGTGTACTTGGGATTCCATGACGACACAAAGGTCGGCTGCGCAGGGTTCGCGAGGCTGTAACAGCGAACACCGTTTGACCCTCCGCCCATGCGGTACAGGAAGCCCGTCTGCTCATTGATGATCATGGTGTGGGTGGCGGTCGAGCCTCCCGTGGTCACCGTGCCGAGATCCGTCACAGTGCCTTGATCGATTCCCGAGATGTCGAAGATCTGGATGCCGCCTCCACCTTCACTCACGGAGTAGGCATACTGCTGATAGGTCTTGACGTTGCGCCAGAGACTTGACGATGCGCTCGGTGGCTTCGGCATGAACCTCACCAGCGTCGCCTGCGATGGATTGGTGACCTCGACAAAGCCCGTGCCGTTGTCGAGTCCCATGAGCGCGTACTCGCGCCCACTCTGACTCACGTAGCCCCAGACGTCGTTCCCGCTCGCAGATGCGCTGTTGAGGGTATTGCAGGGAAACCAGGCGCGCAGATTGATGTTCGACGATGCGAAGGTGTCCGCCACGCCACTGGGCGGATCAGAATCTCGCCAGACTGGTCCAACGAACGCAGGCTCCATGTCCTGCGCCTTCGGATCATCTTCATGTGCGAAAGAAAGCGAGGCAGCAAGGACAGCCACGGCAACCCCGAAAGCGATTAGAGCGCTTCTCATCATGCCGCAAGAGTATCCCCTCAGCGCGATTTATCCACCGCAACACTCACATTCCCGCCGCATTTTTTGCGCGAGCAGCATCGTCTGGGCGCACGACTTCGGCGGAGGGAATGGACTCGCCGGGACCAAAACGCCACGGATCTCGCACCCAATCCGAGGGGGGCGACTCGCCCGTCAGGGACCGCAAAAACGACACGATGTCTGAAATCTCCTGCGCCGACAAATCACGGCGACGAAGCACGGATTCGCGGTGGTGATCCATGGTGACGGCGCCCTCCAGTGTGCTGTAGAACGTCACGACTTCCTCGAGTGTGGCGAACTGCCCTTGATGATAGTAGGGCGCGGTCAGCGCAACATTCCGAAGGTTTGGCGTCCGAAACGCCCCCCACTGATCTGGCTGCGGAACGAGCGACTCCACCAACTTCCCCTGCTCCCCTTGCGGACTTGCCGAGTGAACTCCGCCGGATCGGAACGGGCTCGCCTTGAGCTGCGGTACGGCCTCGAATCGCCCACCATCGGCAATGAGATCGTTGCGCGGCGCCGCACCGAGCGCATGAAACTCACCGTCGCTGAGCAGCGGTCCGACATGGCACTGCCAACACAAGCCGCGGCTCGTGAAGAGATCAAGCCCACGAAGCGCCGATGCGCTGAAGTCCATCGGTGGCACGGAGTCCGCATCGCGCGGCGTGCCACGTTCACGCCAACGGGTGACCCAACGGTCGAATGAGCTCGGCCCTGTGACGAGTCGCCGCTCGTACGCGGCGATCGCCTTGCCGATGTTCGCGATGGCGGTTTCGCCCGCAAGACCATCCGCCGGCGCGGCAGGTAGCGCGCCGAAGATCTGCTCGTACCGCTCGCGGAGGGCGGGTGTTGCGCGCACATGCTCGACCGCCTGCGCGAAGGAACTGCCCATCTCTCGCGGATGCGAAATCGGCCCGTGGCTCTGCCCCCAAAGCGAATCAAAGCGACCATCCCAGTTGAACCATCGCATGTGCGCCGCATCGAGCACCGAGAGCGTGTTTCGCCGACCGCGCTCAAGACCCTGATTCAGTGCGAGCCCATCCGTGAAAGCGCGGTCTGGATCGTGGCACGTGGCGCAAGAAATCTTGCCGTTCACCGACAGTCCCGTATCGAAGAAGAGCAGATGCCCCAGTTGCGCGGCGCGCAGATCATCAGCGACCAGATTGGTGTCGTCCGGTGGCGGAGGACCCGGGTACCCCATTTCATTGACACGGTCGATCTGCGCCGCACCGAGTTCAACACCCGATGTACCGCGATCGTTCGGCGCGGGACGCGTTGGTTCAGTTGCGCCGCGCTCGCCTCCCTTGCAGCAGGTCAGCAGCACGAGGAACGCAAGCGGCGCCGCACGCATCAATACATGCCGATGTCCCACTGGGCCCTTTCGATGGTCTCGCCATCGTCGATATCCACATCCACTTCCCAGCGACCTGACATGTGGAAGAGCATGCCCTCGCTCGCGGCGCCACCGCCTTCGAGCATCAGAATGGTTGGAGCAACATTCATCCCATGCACATGGTCGGGCATCTGCGCATCCACGAGTACGGCGCGAACGGGGCGCTTGGGTTCAAGCAGCGACTCGATGCGGAGTTCAATGGTGAACCGCTTCCGTACTTCGGGCAGGGACAACTGCTTCGCGCCCATCATCACTCGCCACTGCACCCGCCAAGATCCATCGTTGCTGATGACGCTGCCCCACTCCTCAGCCTTCTGCGTGGGCGCGCTCGGCGCAGCCATCACCGCAGCCGCGAGTACTGCGGCGGGCAGCATCCATCTCGCATGCCAGTTCACTGCTCGCCTCCTTTGCCCTGCGGCAGAGGCGCGGCACTTGTGGGCGAGGGGGTTCGCCGCTTCACTTTCAGTACTTCGTCCGCGCTCCGAGCGCGCGTGTAGGTTCTGCCGAGACTGAAGGTCATCTCCCATTCGCCCGCTGCGCCGAAACGCTGCGCACGGTGGTTGCCCGAATCGACGACGATGGCGCGCCCCTGCGAATCACCGACAGCGGCACTCGGCAGCCACAACTGACCATCGGCAACGCCGCGCGTTCCCACGCGCCGAATGATGCCTCCCGAACCGATCCACACCACTTGATCACCCGCGCTGTCCGTGACGAGCCACTCCCCGCCTTCGAGAGGCGCCACCGAACGCGCATCCCGAAGTTCCTTCAGTGGCAGGACGCCTCGCGACTGCCACGCCTTCTCCGTGCGTTCAAAGAAACAGAGCATGGCAGGACGATCGAGCAGCACAGCGACCCGACCATCACTGCCCACCGCGAGACCGGTGGGCTGAGCCGTGGTGTCTGGAAGCGCGATCGGCAGGCTTTCCACCGTGCGCAGCGAGGGATCAAGTCGCACGAGATGTGGACCAGGCTGCGCGAGAGCGAGTACTTCGCCGCCCACTCCGCGCGCAAGCGCGACCACCATGCAGTTCGGACCAGTTTCGAGCCGGTCGTACGGGCGAGTCTTCACGAGTTTCGCCATGAACGGTTCAAAGATGATCTCCTTCGGTCGCTCCGTCAGTTCCCACAGCGCGAGGCGGCGCAGACCACCATCGGCAAGCAGCACGCGGCGCCCGCGGTCATCCATCCACAGTGCATCGATGCGTCCGGTCTCGTGCGGCTTCGCGCCGCTTGCGGACATGTTGCTGACATGGCGAGGCGTCCCGCCGAGCATGTCAAAGATCACCACCGTGCCGGACTCCGGATCATGCAGCGCGAGTCGGTCTCCGCCCAGTGCGGCGGCCCCGCCAAAGTGGCTCTGCACGCCATCGAGATTCGGCAGTTCCAGTCGCATGTCGGCCGGCTCCGATCCAAACCCAGGGACGAAGGCCTGTACACGCCGCTCAAAGGGCTCGCAGACAACGGCGAGCGGCCCCGTGGAATCACCGCGCTGCACTGATTCCGTCACGCTGACTGCACGCGGATAATGCACCGCTCCGTTGCCGTCACGCGGGCGGATCGCGTGCTGTCCATACGCCAATCGACCCTGCCCCTTCGCATCCTGCCGGCAGATGCGGTGATTGAATGTGTCTGCAGTGAAGACCCACTCGCCCGCTGCAGCGACACCGCTCGGACCTCGAAAGAGTCCGGGGAACGGTCCGCGTCCGCCCCACGATGCCGTGCGGTGCGCATTGTCCGCGCCCGTGCCGAGATCGATGACGAACACACGGTCCTGCTCCGCCGCGGAGACGATCAGTTCACCGTTGGGGCGAAAAGCAACCGCCGTTGGCACACAGACTGCGCCATCCACATTGAACAGTTCCGCAGGAAGCCTCCCAAACGACTGCCCGCTCGGCAGCACGATGTGAACGCCCCCATCGGCACGGTCCACGATGGCAATGCGGCCGCCGCCACTTGGCGAGGGATCCACCGCGAGCACTCCTGGAATGGCGATCGGCGACTGCGCTTCGAGTACTCCAACACGCGCGCCGTCCTTCGCCAGGCGGAAGATGCGCCGCGCGCGAGCATCACTCACCAGGAGCGTTCCACCTGCTTCCACTGCGATACCGGCAGGCTCGATGAGTGCCTCCTCGCCCGCTGCGGCAACGCGCCAGCGCACACTGCCGTCGCGCGCGCTGAGCGACACGACTTCACCCGATGAGTCGGCGACAACGACCTGCCCCGCGGGATCGATCGCGCACGCCACGGGCGACTCGACCACGACCGCCTCCCACGCAGGCGTCCCTGCGAGTGCTGCGCTCGATGGAACGGTCTGAGCAAGGCTCGCTGCGAGGATGCAGAGTGCGATCGCCATGACGGGCGACACAGTCTAGGTTGCAAGCAGAGTCCCACCCACACCGCCACACATTTCATCCGCTGACTACGCTGCCCAACATGCACAGCGTGCATCCCCTTTGGCCACTTGGAAGCCTGCCGTTTGTGCTGCTGCT
>VGXN01000024.1 GCA_016873335.1 Phycisphaerae bacterium
GCGGAGCAGTTGATGACGCGCGTCGAACGCGAGCGTGCGGCGCAGCGGTTCAGCGAGTCCGATGCGGCACGGCGTCTTGCGGCGGCCCAAGAGGAACTGACGCAGATCACCGCGCGCATTGGGGCTGCGGCAGCGGAGCTTGCTGCGGCGGACGGCAACGCGTCAGAGGCGCGCGCGGAGGCATCGAACGCGCAGGCACGTCTGGACACCGCGCAGGAAGCGCTCGGGGCGGCAAAAGTTGAACTCGGTTCGGCGACGAGTGGGCTTCATGTGGCACGCAGCGAGTGGTCTCTCACCGAGACGGCGCTCACCGAGACGCAGCGGCAGCGCGTCACCGCGGAAGATCAGTTGCGTCGCCGCGAGGCGCACATCGAGACGCTCGAAGAGTCGATCACCGAGACCCGAGCTCAAGTCGCCGCATCGCAGCAGAGGCATGATGCGGTCGCGGTGCAACTGGCGGACCTCGCGCAGACGCTGGCGCAGGCGGTCATGGCGAACGACCAGGCGGGCGAGTCGCTGCGGGAGATCCGTGAACAGGCGGCGGACCGTGAACGCGCGTGGAGTGAGGCGGAACTTGCGCGCCGCGAATGTGCCATGCGTCTGGACACGCTGCTCGGTCAAGCTCGAGACGAACTGGGCGTTGAACTTGAGACGCTGTGGGACTCGCATGTTGCCGAGCGCGAATCGGGCGCCTTTGTGCTGACGGATCGTTCCATCGCCGTGCAGGAAGCAGAGCAGCTGCGTGAGGAGATCCGATCGCTCGGGAATGTGAACTTGGATGCGATGGCGGAACTCAACGACTTGGAGACTCGCACGGCAGATATGGCGAATCAGCTGGTCGACATTGATGCGGCAAAGGGGCATCTGGAGCGCCTCGTCACCGAACTGGATGCGACGAGCCGTGTGCGTTTCGAGGAGACGTTCAACACGGTGCGCGAAAACTTCGGTGGAACCAACGGCATGTTCCGCAGGCTCTTTGGAGGCGGCAGCGCAGACATGTATCTCCTGCCTGACGAAGATGGGCAGGTCGACTGGCTGCAGTCCGGCATTGAGATCCGCGCCAAGCCACCCGGCAAGGAGCCTCGTGTCATCACGCAACTTTCTGGCGGCGAAAAGGCGATGACGACGGTTGCGTTGCTCCTGGCGATCTTCAAGAGCAAGCCGGCACCCTTCTGCATTCTGGACGAAGTGGATGCGGCGCTCGATGAGGCGAACGTGGAACGCTTCTGTCACGCCCTCAACGGCTTCCTCGATCAGAGCCACTTCATCGTCATCACGCATCACAAGCGCACGATGCAGGCCTGCCATCGATTGCACGGCGTCACGATGCCGCAGCGTGGCGTCTCGAAGCGGGTCACGGTCCGGTTCGAGCAGGTCGGCGTGGGTGGACGCATCGCGGATTCCGCCTTGGCAGCGGAACCCGATTCGGCTGAAGTTCCCGATGCGGTGGCTGAGCGCCTCTCGCGCACTGTGGCGCAGAACTAGGTCGAGCACTCTCTCGAGTTCACCGATGCCACGAAGGTTCCACGGTCGGCATCCTTGCTGACCCCTGGGAACCGAAGTGCCTGCCCGTGCAGCACGGCGTACACGCCCGAGGGAAGAAGCTGCGTTGCCATGATGGCCTCCGTGAGGTTCTGAAGAGCATCCGTCGTGCGGAGTTCATAGGGGCGCATCGCGCCAGTCAGTACGACGGGAATCTGCGGCGCCGATGGCTCTGCCCATCGCTTGTGGAGCGCTTCGCCAGTGACCGCAAGTCGGTCCGTGCCATGCACGATCACGATGCCGTCATGATCCGATGCGCCTGCCACTGCAGCAGCCACGATCCGCTCATGATCCACCGCCGTCATCGCAAGGCTGTCCTTGTTCATCAGGGCAAGTCGGTTGACATGAACGCCTGGCAGTTGAAGTGACGCGAGCATGACATCCAGCACGCTGACGTGGTTCGCCATCGTCCCTGCAAGTTCGCAGTATGTCTTTTCGATCGTGCCGCCCGTCGAGATGATGAGGAGTTGGAACATGGGTGATGGTCTCGTGCGAAATGAATACAGGAGTGGGGTGGATCAGGGGTCGGGTGTGAAGGCGATGTCCAAGGTCTCTTCGGGATGGCAGACCCCCCCGCCGCACGCGCTCACACGGAGAGAAACATGCGCATGTTTCTGGAGATCCGCGCCGGACAGTCCGACGGTCGACTGCAGCCATCCACCATCCTGATCGCTGCGGGCAACAACCGTTGGCTGCACATTCAGTGGCGTGCCATCAGAGCCAAAGAGGCGCAGCGCGCCGACCCTCTGATCCGTGGATCGAACCTCCAGACCTGCGGGGATCATGAGCCAGAGGCAATCAGCGGTTCGCCATGCTTCGATGCCAAGGCGTGATCGCGCGCGAGCCTTTGCCCGTCGATTCGCACTGTTGGTGTCGGTGAACGCCTCTGGGATCAGCACGCTCCACTGTTCCAACAGTGGCAGTGCGAATGCCATCGCCAGTGGTGTGCGGTTCATGGTGGCTGCGACCGTGCGTGCACTGCGCAGCAGGTCGCGCTTCAACTCAGCGTTGCCGCTGCGACCAAGAAGCGTGGTCATCGCATGCAGCATGATGCTTGTGCCGGAAGGCACCGCGCCATCATGACGTGATGACGGTCGGATGTAGAGGAGGGCGTCGCCCTCCTGCGCATCGCTCCATCGTGCCGAGTCTTCCGCGAAGAACAGGCGACGCGCGTCGGCGTACACCTCCTCTGCGCGCTGGCGCCACGCCGCGTCGCCCGTCGCATCGCTTGTGTGGATGCATGCGCACATCAAGGCGGCAAGATCCTCCAGCGCGACCTCGGTGGATGCGCGCCCTTGACGCCAACAGCGAACCCAGCCCCCACTCGGACGCATGTGATCGAATGTCCAGCGCAAGGCGGACACGGCGCGTGCCGTGGAGGCAGCGCTGGGAAGCGCCACACCGCACTCCGCAAAGGCGCTGATCATGAGAGCGTTCCAGCACAGGATCACTTTGTCGTCGCGGATCGGTTGTGCCCAACTCTGGCGAGTGTCGTGGAGCGCCGCCAAGCCGCGGCGCACGCGCGGGTCTGCGGCCGCCGAAACGTCGGCGCAGCGAATCACCCACGCGGGCGAATCTTCGGGGTGGTGCGGATCGCGAAAGTTCGCTGGGTCGTTCAACCCAAGCGCACCGAGCACGAACGCAGAGTCCGTCTCGCTGAACCCGGCAGCTCGGAGCGCGTCGCGAGCTGCCGAGGGACGCCACACATGGCCCGCGCCCTCTCGGTGATCGACATCCGCATCGAGCGCACAGAGGAAACCTCCGCCGGGCAGCGAGAGTTCGCGGTCGACGAACGCAAGGAGGCGTTCGCAGACATGCCCGAGCCACGCATCGCCCCCCTGCCCACCGTACTTCGCATACAGAGGCGCGAGCAGTGCCTGGTCATACAGCATCTTCTCGAAGTGTGGCACTGTCCATGTGCCATCCACGGCATAGCGGTGAAAGCCCCCCGCCACATGATCGTGAATGCCGCCGAGCGCCATGCGCGTCAGTGTGTGTCGGACAGCGTTCTGCGCGGATGGACTGGGATCACCCGTGAGCAGCCGAATCAGACAGGGCTGCGGAAACTTCGGCGCACCACCGAAGCCACCCTCCTCCGCATCGAATGACTGCAGGAGTGCGTGTCGTGCATGCGCGAGAGCGGTGACGGACACCGCTGCTTCGGGATCGTGAGGCGCGAGCGCGTCAGCGACCGCGTCCGAGAGTCGGTGCGCCTGTTCGAGCAGGGCGGCGCGGCGCGTTCCCCACGCGTTCGTGATCGCAGTGAGTACCTGAACGAAACTGGCGCGGCCATACGCGGACTGCGGCGGAAAGTATGTGCCGATGAAGAATGGGCGTCCTTCCCGCGGCTCCAAAAACGCAGTGAGCGGCCAACCGCCGCTTGCGCGACCCTCCGTCGCTTCCGTGAACACCTGGCACGCCTGCATCGTCAGATCATCGATCGCTGGGTGCTGCTCGCGGTCCACTTTGATGCACACAAAGTGCGCGTTCATCTGCTGCGCCGTTTCGTCGGACTCGAAACTTTCTCGCGCCATGACATGGCACCAGTGGCAGGTGGCGTAGCCGATCGACAGCAGGATGGGAACGTCGCGCCGCCGCGCTTCTTGGAACGCAGCATCGCCCCACACCCACCAGTCCACCGGATTTGCCGCATGCTGCAGCAGGTAGGGGCTATCGCTCGATGCCAGACGCGATGGACTTCGATGTGCGGACGCTGTCACGGCTTCGGGAGCGGGGTTGAAGGAACAATGGCAAAGTGCAGCACCACGGCGGACCGATACTGTAGTCGTGGCATCGCTCGTTCTCTTGGCTCTGGCCATCATCGGCTTCGTGCTGATCCTCTGCGGCGGCAGACTGCTCCCGCTTGTCGCAGCGCTGACGGGCGCACTGCTTGGCTGGATGCTGGGTGGCATGGTGCAGGCTGCTGTGCTGCCAGATTGGCCTCCGCTTGTGGGCGCTGGATTGAGTGCGCTCGCTGGTGCTGCGCTGGGCGCGCTCTTTGTGCGAATGGCGGTTGCTCTCGGATTCGCCGCTTCGGGTGCGGTGCTCTTCACACTGCTGGCAGGTCTTCTCGTGGAACGTGGCGTCGCGCCAACTCAGTTGCCGATGCAGGCGGATTCCGTGGAGGCGGTCGGAACGCAGGCTGACGCGAAGCAGTCGATTCGCGCCGCACGCCACGGTCTGAGCGGCGCGGTCTGGGAAATCGTGGGCGATGCGCGCGGGCAGTCTCGTGCCGAGGGAACGATTCCCGCCCTCGCTGGCGCAGGAAGCCGGTTGAGCGTGCTTGTGCGCGAGCGGCTCGCGGCTGTCCCTGGACCGACACGCACATTCCTGATCGCAGCGACGGCCGCAGGGGCCGCGATCGGTCTTGGCATCGGTCTGCTGTTCGCCCGAGCAGCCAATGCGGCAGCAGCAGCCGTGGTTGGTGCCATGCTGTTGCTCGGATGCGGTTTGCCGCTGCTGGAGGGTTGGTTCCCTGCGTTGCGTGCTCCGTCACATCCCCTTGGATGGGTCTTCCTTGGCGCCGCGCTCGCGGTCGGCGGATGGGCGTTTCAGATGCGCGCTGGCACTTCAGCGAAGGTGTCGTCGGGCGAGCCGCCGTCCACGACCTGATCACTGCCGCTGCGTGCCGCTGCGCCCTATGCTTGTCGCGCTTTCGACGCCGCATGGACCATTTCCGCTACAAGGACCATTCGCTGTACTGTGAGGGTGTCGCCGTGCACACGATCGCCGAAGCAGTCGGCACGCCGTGCTACATCTATTCAACGAACACACTGCGGGAGCACTACACGCGATTGCAGGACGCTTTCCGCGAACTGGATCCGCTGATCTGCTATTCGGTGAAGTGCTGTTCGAATGTTGCAGTGCTTTCGCTGCTCGCATCGCTCGGCGCCGGGATGGACGTGGTCTCCGGCGGCGAACTGTTCCGCGCCACCAAGGCTGGCGTTCCGCCCGAGCGGATTGTCTATGCGGGTGTCGGCAAGAGCGACCGCGAGATCGAGGGTGCCCTTCGCGCGAAGATCGGGCTGTTCAATGTGGAGAGCGAGATGGAGTTCGAGAATCTCGCGCGGATTGCGCGCACACTTGGCGTGCGGACACGCGCCGCACTCCGTGTGAATCCCGACGTTGATCCGAAGACGCACCGCTACACGACCACGGGAAAGCGCGAGAGCAAGTTCGGCGTCGACCTCGAGCGTGCCGTTGCGTTCTTCAGCACATACGGCGCGGATCCCCACATCGCGCTCACTGGCATCCATCTGCACATCGGCTCGCCGGTGTACACCACGGACCCGTACCTCGAGAGCGTGCGCAAGGCGCTGGCGTTGATCGACGATCTTGCGCGGCGCGGCTTCCCGATTGACACGCTCGATCTCGGCGGCGGATTCGGCGCGGACTACGAGAGCGACCAGTCGCCGCTCGCCGCGGACTATGCATCGGCGATTGTGCCTCTGCTGCGCGACCGTGTTCGATCTGGACTGCGCATCGTTCTTGAGCCAGGGCGCACGATCGCCGCGAACGCGGGCATTCTGCTGACGCGGGTGGAGTACGTGAAGCAGTCGGGCGATCGCCGCTTTGCCATTTGCGATGCGGGCATGAACGCGCTGCTCCGTCCCTCCCACTACGGTGCGTTCCACTTTGTCTGGCCCACCGAACCTGCGGCGGGGATGGCCCCACAGCGTCGTTCTCGAGAACTCATCCTGCCCGGACTTGTCCGCACGGAAGTGGTCGGTCCCCTCTGTGAAACGGGCGATTTCATCGCCGAGGACCGCCTGTTGCCGCCTGTCCAGCGCGGTGACCTGCTGGCCGTGTTTACGGCAGGTGCGTACGGCATGGCGATGGCGAGCCGCTACAACAGCCATCCGCTGCCGGCGGAGGTGCTGGTGAACGGAGAAACGCACCGAACGATTCGGTCTCGTGAGTCGTATGAAGATTTGGTGCGGCATGAGACGGCGTGACGGAACGTGACTACGGAGGATCCGAATTGGTCGTACAAGACGAACATGGCGTTTGGACAGTGCTGCGCGAGACCATTGCCGCGCATCCGGAGGAAGTGTTCTCTGCACTGACCACGGAAGCGGGATTGACTCGTTGGTTCCCCGTTGCCGCGCGGATTGATCTGCGCGAAGGCGGCTCCATCGTTCTTGGCTGGGATCGAAAGTTCCGCCGCACACTCACGATCGGAATCACCGCGTTCGATCCGGGTGGCACCGTTGCCTGGGCGTGGCCTGCGCGAAGCGGCGACTGCACGATCCCGATCGAGTGGACCGTGAAGCCATCTGTGGAAGAAGGTGCGGAAGTGATCCTGCGCATGGGACCCATCGCTCCCGAGCCGGAGTCGCTGATCGCCATGGCGGAGGACGGCGAGAGTTGGCGCTGGTATCTGTGCAATCTCCGCACCGTGCTGGAGTCGCGAAACGACATGCGGACCGTTCGGCCGCTTTAGACGGCAACCGGGAAGAGGCGCAGCGCAATGGCGCACGAGAGGATCGTGGGCGGCCACGCCCACGCACCCGCCGCGAGATCGTCCAGCACGATTCCCCATCCTGCTCGCTGATTCTGCAAGTCGCGCACAATGCCAGGCTTCCAGACATCAAAGAGACGGAAGAAGAAGAACCCAACCGCACCAATCAGCGCGGCGCGTGAAAGTGCTCCGCTGTCGGTGGTCAGCACCATCCACCAAGGCACTGCGAGCAGCGTGACGGCGCAGCCAGCAGTCTCATCGAGCACCACCGAGGATGGATCCTTTTCGCCGAAGGACCTTTCTGCGGCCTCGCCATACACAATGCAGCCAATCGTCGACAGAGCCGCGAGCACAGCGAGCATGACGGACACGCTCCACCACGGGAACCCCATCCACACGAATGCCAAGACCAGCGCCGGGGGCGGCAGCGATCCCCACGAACCAGACGCGGGGCGCAGAAGACCAAGTCCGCATGATGTGAGCACGAGTGCGCGCCACAGGCCGAGCTCGGGCGATGGCATCCGATGCCCACTTGTCATGCCGAGTGCCTCGCACCGTGCTGCCGAAGCGCCGCCGTTGCACGCGACAGACAGGGAAGCGCACTGGCAGCGGTCACCACGACCATCAACCAGACAAGGGCATCGGTCCACTGCACGAAGCTGATGCTCTGACGAAGATTTGGAATCGCGGCTGCCCCGAGGCAGAACGGCACCGTGACACACTGCACAAACATCTTGAATTTGCCGAAGCGGTCGGCTGGGAATGGAATCCCCTGCCCTTCCAGGACTGCCCGCACAGTTGTGACGAGCAGTTCGCGCGTGACGACAAGGATCACAACCCACGGCACGATACGGCTCGCTGGGGCCAGCGGCGCCGCACTGAGCAGCACAAGCGCGCCGATGACGAGCACCTTGTCGACGACGGGGTCGAGGATTCGCCCAAAGGACGTGACCACCTGCCAGCGCCGCGCGAGATACCCATCGAGAATGTCGGTGACTGCGGCGACGACAAAGATCCAAACCGCGGTCCACGCGCGGGATGGATCAGCGCCATCCGTCGTGTCGAGGTTTCCCGCAACTACGAAGAACGCCAGGGCCAGTCCAAGCCGCGCCACGGTGATGGCGTTCGGCAGAGTTCGGCGCATGTGGGACATGCCGCGGCGTATGGTAGCCCTCGGCTTCGTTGCAGGTTCCGTGGATCGCCTCTATCTTTCCACCCCGCGCACACGGATGTGCGTTACCGCACCTCAGTCATTCGAGCGAGCAGTCTCCACCTCATGGTTCCGACGATCTTCTATGCCGCATGTGCTGCTGCAGCGGTGGCGCTTCTCATGCTGCTGCTGCCCGCTGCGAAGAAGGTGCGCATGGCTGGAACGGTGCTCGGGCTCGCATCGATCGCCTGGATTCTCGTGACCATCGTCCGCGCCATCCCCGTGCCCGACAGTGCGCTCGGCAATGTGGGCATGACCGCACTGTGTGCGTTCATCTCGGTGGCTGCGGCCGTGCGCGTCATCACGCATCACCGCCCCGTGTACAGCGCGCTCTACTTCGTGCTTGTGGTGATCAGCGGCGCCGCGCTCTCTGTGCTGTTGAGCGCCGAGTTCGTGGCCTTCTCGCTCGTGATTGTTTACGCGGGCGCGATCCTGATCACCTACCTCTTTGTGCTCATGCTTGCCCAGCAATCGCCCGGGGACACGGGCGGCGCCGACGCTGTGGAATACGACCGCGTTGCGCGAGAGCCCGCCGCCGCGGTGACATGCGGGTTCGTGCTGCTCGCGGTGCTCGGATCCGTGATCTTCGCACCACCTCGAAGCACGGCGGATGCTGCGGCGGATCAGATTGCCGCCGTCGACCGCGCCTGGAGTGACCTCGGTCGGATGCCAGACGCACTGCTTGAGCGCGCACGCCGCGCGGATCCGCAGGTGCGGGTGGTCGTCCCGCGATCGAACGGAAAGTGGATCGAGACGCAGCGCGATTTGACTGCTGTGGTGTCCGTGCAGCGCGGTGATTCGGACACTGCCAGCGATCTCGTGCTCCCACCGAGTTTGCTTCTGGACAACACATCTCGCGTTGGCATGTCGCTTGTGACCCGCTTTCCCGTCAGCCTCGAACTGGCCGGTGTGATCCTGCTCATGGCGATGCTCGGTGCCGTTGTGCTTGCGCGGCGGCAGTCGGAGTTGGCGGACGATGAGCGTCGTGCACTCGCTGGCCTTGATCGACTCGCGGGCAGCGAAGCATCGCCTGCAAGGAGCCGCGGATGATCGCCCTTCCCGCAACGGCGTTGGCATCGACAGCCGTGGAGGGCATCGGGCAGGCGTTCGCGGCGGCTTCGGGTGCGCAGATTTCGCTCTCACTGGCAATCAGCGCACTCCTGTTTGTCATCGGGCTCGTGGGCTTCATGGTGCGCCGAAACATGATCATCATGTTTCTCTGCACGGAATTGATGTTTCAAGGGGCCGCGCTTGCCATGGTCACCTTCGCCCGAATGCACATGGATGTCTCGGGGCAGGTCTTTGTGATCTTCATCCTGACGGTTGCCGCAGCCGAGGCGGCACTGGCGCTTGGACTGGTCGTCCTGCTGCATAGGCGCCGCGAAACGCTGAGCGCCGAGGTGTGGTCGGACTTGGGAGAAGCATGAGCGCGGACTTCCCCATTCCTCAGGCAGTCGTTGCACCCGAACTGGCGTGGGTCGGCTTGGCGCTGCTCTTGCCGCTCGTCTCCGCGGTGCTGTGTACGGTGTGCGCGATCGCGCGTCTGCCGGGGAAACTGCCCGCTGTCTTCACCGTGCTCGCGCTCGCCGCATCGTTCGTGGTCGTGCTGCGCGCCTACAACGCGTACAGCGGTCCCGTCCAGGTGCCGATCTTCGAGTGGATGTCCTTCGCCTGGGGTGATGGGCGTTTCCAGCAGTTCACGGCGCCCTGCGCGCTGTACATCGACTCGCTCACGCTCTTCTGGATGCTGTTTGTCACAGGGCTTGGAACGCTGATCGCGCTCTACGCCAGCGAGTACATGGAGACGGAGAAGGGCGCGGGCTACGCGCGCTTCTTCTTTGGGATCAGCATCTTTCTCTTCGCGATGAGTTCGCTCGTGATGGGCGACAACCTCGTGATGCTGTACCTCGGATGGGAGGGCGTCGGACTCGCGAGCTACCTGCTGATCGGCTTCGATTACCAGCGCCCGTCAGCCGTTGCGGCAGCCAAGAAGGCGTTCATCATGAACCGCATCGGCGATCTCGGGCTTGCGCTTGGGATCTTCATGCTCTGGGCGAACTATGGCACGCTCCAGTATTCACAGCTCTTTCAGGCGATGAACAGCGGCGGGCAGACGGTCGTGGACTGGGATGTCTCGCTGATTCCCTTCCTCCTGATGCTCGGTGCGTTTGGCAAGAGCGCGCAGTTCCCGCTCTTCACCTGGCTGCCCGACGCCATGGAGGGGCCGACCCCCGTCTCGGCGCTCATCCATGCTGCCACGATGGTGACCGCCGGCGTGTTCCTGATTGCGCGCATGTATCCCTTCTTCGCGCTCCACCCCGAAGCGCTCGCGACGGTCGCGTGGATCGGCGGTGGAACGGCGCTGCTCGCTGCAACGATCGGCATGGCGCAGTACGACATCAAGCGCGTCTTCGCCTACTCGACCATCTCCCAGCTTGGCTACATGTTCCTCGGGCTTGGAGTCGGCACCACCTATGGTGCGTGCTATCACACATTCACGCACGCCTTCTTCAAGGCGCTGCTCTTTCTGACGGCGGGCGCCATCATGCACGGCTTCGCCGGGCAGCTCGACCTTCGCAAACTCAGCGGAGTGCGCCACATTCCTGGTTGGCGGTTGGTCTCTTGGACGATGTTCATCGGCTGCCTGTGGCTTGCTGCGTTCCCCTACACGGCGGCGTTCTTCTCGAAGGACGCGATTCTGCTCAAGGCGCTGACAAGCACTCGCTGGGACTTCGTGTTCCTCGGGTGGCTTGGGTTGTTCACCGCGGCGCTGACCGCGTACTACACCTTCCGCGTGTGGTTCCGCGTGTGCTGCGGTCCCGTGCATTTCGAGCCGGCGGCGGATGGGCATCACGCCGATGCATCTCCGGATGCGCACGGTCATGGGAACGCCCACGCCGCGAAGGCAGGGCACGCGGCGGACCATGGGTTCCACCCGCATGCGCCGAAGTGGGCGATCTCGACCGTGCTCGCGCTGCTTGCCATCGGCACCGTGGCAGCGGGATTCCCCGCGTACAACGAAGCCTTCGCGCACGGCACAAACTGGGCGCAGAAGATGATCGCTGGCTCGAGTGCTGCGGCGGGCGCGCAGGCTGTCGAGCATGCGGCTGCGCCTGGCGCAGGCGCAAACGCCGACCACGCCGCGCTCGGCACCGTCTTGGGTATGGACGCGCATACTGGATTGCTTGTGGTGGGCGCCACCGCTTCCATCGGCGGCATTCTGATCGCCGCCTATCTGCATCTCCTCTCCCGCGCATCCGCTGACGCACTGCGCCGCGCGCTGCTGGCCAACTGGTTCATCCGTTGGCTGCCCATCTGCATGGAACGCAAGTGGTTCGTGGACGAGATCTACCACGGTCTCTTCCGCTTGCCGCTGTGGCTCGGGTCGCAAGTCCTGCACTTCGGCGACAAGCATTTCCTCGATGGCGTACTTGTCGACGGCATTGCGCGCATTCCGATCGCCGCCGGCAAACTCTTCCGTCCGCTCTACGGTGGAGCGTTGCAGGGCTACGCGGTTTCGATGGTGGCTGGCGTCGCTTTGGTGCTCGCGTGGATGACATGGGTCTGGCTGCGAGGGTTCGAGTGACATGTCGTTGATCTGGACAAGCATCCTCATGCCAGTGATCGGCGCAGCCCTGGTGGCGGTCGCGTCGGTCCGACTTTCCAAGTGGATTTCGCTGCTCGCCACGCTCGGTTCGCTCGCGGCACTCACGCTGTTTGCCTTCGAGTTTCCCGCCTGGAACAACGGTCAGTACCACCCCGTGGAAGCGGGACCCGCGTGGCTTGATGCCGCAGGCATCCGCCTCTCGGTCGGCTTCGACACCGTTTCGCTGCTGCTCGCACTCCTCACGGCGTTCCTGATGCCGCTGTGCATCATCGGCTCGTACACCGCCGTCACCGAGCGCGTGAAGGAGTACTACGGATGGTTCCTTCTGCTTGGTGCGTCCATCATTCTTGCCTTCGCCGCGCGTGACGCGATTCTCTTCTATGTGGGATACGAGTTCACGCTCGTTCCGATGACCATCTTGATTGCGGTGTACGGCGGCACGGAGCGGCGCGTCGCCGCCATCAAGATGTTCCTCTACACATTCCTCGGTTCGATGTTCATGCTCGCGGCGATCATCTATGTCGCGTGGGAGCACCGCGTGTCGAGCGGAGCATGGACGTTTGACATCGATGCCTTGACGGCAACCGCCGTGCGCCTGCCGGCAAGCGCCCAGTATTGGCTCTTCGCATCGCTGATGATCGGCTTCGCGGTGAAGGTGCCGCTGTTCCCACTGCATACGTGGCTGCCGCTTGCGCACGATCAGGCGCCCACCGCTGGCTCGGTCATTCTCGCGTCGGCGATGCTGAAACTCGGCACCTACGGCAACTACCGCTTCGCGCTGCCCATGGCTCCCGCAGGCGGCGCAGAACTGATGGTCGTTGTGGCAGTGCTCTCGATCGTCGCGATCATCTACGCGTCGCTCATCTGCTGGGTCCAGACGGACGCCAAGAAACTCATCGCGTATTCATCCGTCGCACATCTGGGGCTGTGCATGCTCGGGCTGTTCGCTCTGAATCCAGTCGGCGCGGAGGGCGCCGTCTTCTACATGGTGAACCACGGGCTTTCGACGGGCGCGCTCTTCCTCTGCATCGGCATGTTCTACGAGCGCTACCACACGAAGGACACGGATGTTCTTGGAGGTCTCGCCAAGAAGATGCCTGTCTGGGCGACCTTCATGGTGCTCTTCACCTTGGCGAGCATCGGTCTGCCAGGGCTCAACGGATTCATCGGGGAATTCCTCTGCCTCGGCGGCACATTCATCGCTGAACACGATGGGCAGAGCGGATACCCGGGCGTGCTCGGACCGCGCTTTGCCGTCATTGCCGGGCTCGGTCTGATCTTGGCTGCGATGTATCTGCTGATCCTCCTTGGCAAGATCGTCTGGGGACCGCTGCGTGAGCCCCACCACGATGCAGCGCATGACCACGCTGCAGCGCAGGGAACATTGCCGAGCGACTTGAGCGCGCGTGAGATCCTGGTGCTCACGCCGCTCGCCGTGGCGTGCATCTGGCTTGGCGTGCAGCCGCAGCCGATGCTGAAGGCGATCGAGCCTTGCGCGACTCGAATGCTCGCGAAGTACCCGGACGAGGTTCGACAGCTGAAGGAACGCGAGGCACAGATGGCAGCGGACGCTGCGGATGCCTCCAACTTGGCGCAGCTCCCGCAGCATGGAGGGGTGCGCTGATGGACGCCATCGGACCGCGGCTGATGCTGCTCGCTCCGGAGATTCTCCTGTTCGGCGCTGCCGTTGTTGCTGCGGTGCTCGGGCTCTCGCGGCGACACTCCGTGCGGGCGTTCCTGCCCATCTTGACCTGCCTTGCGCTGATCGCATCGCTTGCAGTAATGCCGATCACGTGGACCGAAACGCGCGCACAGGAAGCGCAACTGGTCTTGCCGATGTTCGGCGCGTTCATCAAACCGCTCCTTGCGGCGATGGGCATCCTGCTCGTCCTCGTGTCCGCAGGGTCGGTGGACCGCAGCTTTGAGGCAGCGGTGGCGCGCGGCCGAACGACCTTCGATCCGCAGCGCGTGGTCGCGGGCGAGTTTCATGCGTTCGTCCTGTTCAGTCTGATCGGTGCGATGCTGCTGTGCAGCGCAACGGATCTCATCTGGATCTTCTTGGCGGTTGAACTTGTCTCGCTGCCGACCTACGTTATGGTCGCTGTCGGCGGTTCATCGCGTCGCAGCGGCGAGGCCGCCATCAAGTACTTCTTCCTCGGGGCGCTCAGCACTGCAGTGTTCCTCTATGGCTTCGCACTGATTTATGGTTCGACGGGGTCACTGGAACTGCAGGGCATCCGAACAGCCCTCGGCGCACAGGCGGCAGGCAGCGGCATCGATGCGATGGCACTCGCAGGGCTGATCCTTGCCGTGTTGGGCTTCTGCTTCAAGATCACCGCTGTGCCGATGCACTTCTATGCACCCGATGTGTATGAGGGAGCGCCGACGCACGTCACGGCATTCCTTGCGTTCGTGCCGAAGGTCGCGGGCTTTGTGGTGCTCATCGTGCTGCTCGCATGCGTCGGATGGACGGGGCATTCCCTTGTGGACGGCGATGGCGTTCGAGTGCCCTACGCAGGCTTGCCCACGCCGCTGACGGCGGTGCTGTGGATGGTCGCCGTGCTGACCATGACCCTCGGCAATGTCGGTGCCCTGCTGCAGAAGTCGGTGAAGCGGATGCTGGCGTACAGCTCGGTTGCGCACTCTGGGTATCTGGTGATCGGTCTCCTCTCGGGCGGTGCCGCCGGCATCGAGGCGATCAGCTTTTATCTGCTTGCCTACGGCGTGATGACCACGGCATCCTTCGCCGCAATCGCTGCTCTCGAGCGCCGCGGCGAGGAAATCAACGAGATCAACGACCTGGCAGGTCTTCGGCAGAAGCAGCCTGCGATGGCGTGGATGCTTGCAATTTCTGGAGCATCGCTCGTCGGGTTGCCCCCCTTCCTCGGCTTCTTTGGCAAGGTGTACCTCTTTGTTGCCGCCTTCGAAGCCGATCAGTTCGCGCTCGTGGTGATCGCCGTGCTCAACAGTGCGGTCAGCGCGCTCTACTACCTGCGGCTTGCGACGGTTCCACTTGTTGCACCACCATCTGCGAGGTCGGAAGAAGTCGAACGCGTGCCGAGCCGCTGGCCGTGGATTGCCGCCGTGGTCTGTGGGATCGGCACGGTGATCCTGCCTGGATTCCTCAACGTGCTTGTGCGTTCGGCGGAAGTTACGACTGCCCCCAGCGCTGCAGTCACTCTTGGGTCGCCTGCCGCCGACACAGCGTCCGCTTCGCTATCATCAAGCGCTTCGGAGCGACCATAGCTCAATTGGATAGAGCACGAGCCTACGAAGCTCGGGGTTGCAGGTTCGAGTCCTGCTGGTCGCGTTTTCCCCCCGCCCTTCGGAGGTGGTTCTGTGCCGACAAATGCCGAGATCGCAGCCACACTGACGGCGATTGCCGATCTTCTGGACATCACGGGTGCCAACTCCTTCAAGGTGAACGCCTATCGCAAGGCCGCGCGCGCCGCAGAGTCCGAGGCGCAGGATCTCGGTGCCCTTGCGGTTGCCGATCCACCTGCGCTGCGAAAGATTGAGGGCATCGGGGAGAGCATCGCGGCAAAGATCGTTGAGTTGACCACGACCAAAGGGATCGCCGAACTCGAACGTCTCCGAAGCGAAGTGCCCGCAGGTCTGCTTGAACTGCTCACGCTGCAAGGGGTCGGTCCGAAGACAGTCCATCTGTTCTGGAACAAGGCGGGTGTGACCGATTTGCAGTCGCTCAAGCACGCCATCGACTCTGGAGCACTCACGAATGTCGATCGCATGGGTGCCAAGACCATCGAGAATCTCCGCACAGCGGTTGCGGCGCGTGAAGCCGCCAGAGCGCAACCCACTCGATTCCGCCTTGGGCAGGCGGTGCCGATCGCAGAGGCGATGCTCTTGGCGCTTCGAACCACCGTCGGTGTCCGACAGGCTGCGTTTGCCGGCAGTGCTCGCCGGGGGCGCGAAACGGTCGGTGACCTCGATCTCCTCGTCAGTTGCGATGACCACGATTCGGTCCGACAGGCGTTCCTGTCGCTGCCCTTCATCGATCGCGTCCTTGCCAATGGCGAGACGCGCTGCGCCGCGCTGTTGACCGGTGGCATGCAGGTGGACTTGCGGATCGTCGATGATGCGGTATTTGGTGCCGCCCTGCTCTACTTCACCGGCAGCAAGGATCACAATGTGTTCCTGCGTGAGCGCGCCATCGCTGCAAAGATGCGCTTGAACGAGTACGGGCTGCATCAGGCGCCAAGCGGGGCGGACGGACCGCTCGGTGCGCTTGTCGCCGCACACACGGAGGAGTCGATCTATGCCGCGCTCGGCCTTCACTGCCTGCCGCCCGAACTGCGTGAACTCCACGGCGGCGACTTTGCACGGGCAGCTCCGGATCTCGTGGAAACATCTCACGTGCGCGCCGAGCTGCATGCGCACACGACTGCAAGCGATGGATCGCTCAGCATTCATGAACTCGCATCACTCGCTGTCTCGCGCGGTGTTCATACGCTCGCGATCACCGATCACAGCAAGGCAAGTGCGCAAGCGAATGGGCTGAGCGTGGAACGGTTGCACCGCCACATCGATGCCATTCGCACTGCACAGGCGGATTTTCCCACGCTGTGCCTTCTTGCGGGCAGTGAGGTGGACATTCTCGCGGATGGTCGGCTGGATTACGACGATGAGACGCTTGCGCGGCTCGATGTGGTGGTGGCAAGTCCGCATGCCGCACTTCGGCAGGAACCCGCGGTAGCCACGAAACGCCTGCTGCGCGCGATCACCCATCCGCTCGTTCACATCATCGGGCATCCGACGGGTCGCATCCTCCTTGGGCGCGAAGGACTCGCTCCGGACATGCATGAACTGGCGGCCGCTGCTGCAGAGTCGGGAACGGCTCTGGAAGTGAATTGTCACTGGAGTCGGTTGGATCTTCGAGATACCCACGTCAAGATGGCAGTCGCGGCAGGTGCGCTTGTGGCGATCGACTGCGACATTCACACGGCCGACGATGCGGACAATCTTCGGTACGGCGTTGCGACAGCGCGCCGCGGTGGGTTGCTGCGGCAGTCTTGCGTGAACACATGGGAGCAGAAGTCGCTGCTCGGTTGGCTGAAGAACAAGAAGAGCACGCGTGCCCCGCACGCGCCGCGCTAGGATTCCCAAGCGATGTTTGAATCATTGACGGATCGTCTGTCGGGTGCGCTTCGGACGCTGTCTGGGCGTGGCAAGATCTCGGAGTCCAATGTCCGAGAGGCGATGCAGTCCGTCGAGACAGCTCTGCTGGAGGCAGATGTTCATCAGGATGTCGCGCGCTCCTTCTGCGCGGAAGTGCTGAGCGATGCGCTCGGCACGCAGGTGCTTTCAAGTCTGAGGCCTGACGAGCAGATGGTCGGCATCGTCCACCGACGGCTCGTGGCGCTGATGGGCGAGAAGGCGGCAGAACTTTCGTTCGTGGAGCCCGGACCGACGGTGATCCTTCTCTGCGGTCTGCAGGGCGCGGGCAAGACGACGACGTGCGGCAAACTCGCGGCGTGGATCGGCAAGCGTGGACGGAGCGTGCTCGTGGCGGCCTGCGATCTTCAGCGCCCCGCTGCCGTGGATCAACTTCGTATCGTGATCGAGGGGGCGGCAGCCGCGGCACCCGGAACTCGCATCGCGTTCCACGGCGAGCTCGATGCCTGCGGCGATGAACTTGGCAAGGCGCCGGGCAACCCTGTGGCTGTGGCGCAGCGCGCCATCCAACGCGGGCGCAGCGAGCGCTTCGATGTGGTCCTGATCGACACCGCTGGCCGACTGCATGTCGACGACCGTCTGATGCGCGAACTCGAAACGGTGGACCGCGCCGTGGAAGCGCACGAACGCCTGCTCGTTGTCGACGCCATGACGGGGCAGGATGCCGTCAACAGTGCGAAGGCGTTCCACCAGCGGCTGCAGGTGGATGGCGTGATCCTCACGAAACTCGACTCGGATACGCGCGGCGGCGCAGCACTCACGGTTCGAAAGGTCACTGGAGCGCCGATCAAGTTTGTCGGCATCAGCGAACGCTGGGATGGACTGGACACCTTCGATCCGCAGCGCATGGCCGGGCGGATTCTTGGCATGGGCGATGTCGTCGCGCTGGTCGAGCGGGCGCAGGAGCAAGTGGACGAACGGGAAGCTGCCGCCGCTGCCGAGAAGATGGCGAAGGGGCAGTTGTCGATGGACGATTTCCTCTCGATGATGCGATCGATTCGCCGCATGGGTCCGCTGAAGCAGGTCATGGGACTGCTGCCAGGCGTCGGTTCGATGCTGAAGGATGTGGATGTCGACGAAGGACAGTTCAATCGCATGGAAGGGATGATCCTGTCCATGACCCGTGCGGAAAGATCTCAGCCGGGAACCATCGACCGCAGTCGCGCCCGACGCATCGCTGCGGGCAGCGGCACGCAGGCGCAGGATGTGTCGAAACTGACGCGCCAGTTCGAGATGATGCAGAAGGTCATGAAGCAGATGAGCGGCGGTGGGCTGCTCGGTCGGCTGGGCGCCATGCGAGAGATGGCGGGAACTGGTGGCATGGGTATGCCCGGTGGAGCCATGCCGCGCGGGCTGGGCGGAGCTCCCAAGCCAAAGTTCAAGCAGCGACCCAAGCGCTGAGTCCGCGGGCTCGGCTATTCGCGGTCGAGGGGCAAGAAATCCGAAGACTTCCCATCCGTCCACCGCTTCAGCGATGGCATCACCGTTTCGCGAATCAGGATCTTGGTGCACGCCGCGGCGGGGATCGCCAGCAGCATCCCGTAGACACCGGCCACGCTCGCGCCAGCAAGCACCGCGACAAAGATGGAGACGGGGGCAAGGTTGGTCGCCTTGCCTGCAAAGACTGGTGTGAGGATGTAACCCTCGATGGACTGCACAATCACGAACACCAAGGGCGGACCGCCGAAGATCCAGTACCACGCCAGCCGCTGCGCTTCGTCCGCAATCTGGAGCTGTTGTGCGGCGAGCAGTCCAATGGCAGGAACCAGGACAACGAGCCCGAGATACGGTGCGATGGACAGCATGCCTGCAAGCATGCCAAGCATGAGCGCATACGGGACGCCGATGATCCACCAGCCAATGGCAAACATCACACCCATTCCAAAGGCAATCAGGATTCGGCCTCGAACAAACCCCGCCACGGCCGCGTCCATCTCCGCGGCCAGTTTGAAGACGCGGTCGCGGTTTGCATTGGGAACGAGGTTGCCAAGGAACTCGACCGCGGAGGGGAATGAGACGCTGAAGAACCAGAAGTAGAACGGAACCAGCACACCCGCAAAGAGGAGCCCTGACAGACCCACAATCTTGTCGAGCGTGTTGTAGGTTGTTTGACTCATCAGGGCCTTGGAGAAGGTCTCCGTCAGCCCACCACCTCCAGTCACCACAGTTGGCGCAGCAGTTGGGATCATCGCGGGTGGTGCGGTGGGCGCACTCTCGGCGCTCGCATTCCCTTCGCTTGCAGGTGGGGTCTTCTCTGGCGAGATCCATGCCCGCACCCGCTTCACCTCGGCGCGGTACTCCACGGGCAACACCGCTTCAGCCTTGTCAATCCAGGAGTCGAACTGGCCGCCCTTCAGTTTGGCCACGACATCCTCCGCTTGCCGGACCACCGTTGGCACAATGAGCAGCACTGCGGCAACGAGCGCCATGCCGCACACCGCAAGAAGGGATGTGACGGCGACACTTCGGGACATGCGAAGGACGCGGCACATCCAACGCACAAGCGGTTCCACCAGATACGCCAGCAGAAATGCGAGCAGCAGCGGCACGGTCACGAACCGCAGCGCGTAGCCAGCCCACACCACGCCAATGACCACGGCAATGACAAGCACATCGCGAAAGGCCTGCACCTGCCAAATGTGAAGACGCGACAAACTGCCGGGCGGACTTGGCTGTGCCGAAGTCGGGCGCTGATCGCTCCCGTCCGATGGGGTCATCAGTTGGTGGTCCCACCCACAAACTGGCGAAGGCGATCGTCCCCAAAGATCTCTGCAAAGTCGTACACACCGCGGAAATCATCAATCGAGTCGTCGGGAGACTTCCGCAGGTAGCCCAGTTCAATCAGCGCATACACGATGCGACCGAAATCATCGGTGCGCTCAATGTTCCAACGACGCAGGACCAGCGGCGCCATCAGTCCGTACTGCTCAATCGCAAACTCCGCGAGCCTGAAGCAGAGGTGTTGCCCGCTCATGTGCTTCTCAGGGCGGTCAAGTTCCTGCAGGGACTCCGCTTCGATGCGCCCGCGCTGGGCGGAATCGGACTTGGCGGCATGCCCAAAGCCCGCCTGAACAAAGCGCAGCGCATCGATGGGATACGGTCCCGCCGCCGCCTTGATTGTGGCCACATCGGGCTCAAGACTCTGGGGAGTTGCCATACCCCATTCTATCGGGGTTCTGCTAGAAACCTTGCAGATTTCGTCCACAATGTCGTTCCCAAGCGGCCAGACGCCCCAGGACGACCGATATTCCTCTATACTGCGCTCCCAACACGGAGGTCATTCCCATGAACGCAACGGACGCGTCGACTCGGCTCTCTCGCTCTTCAACCCTGTTCGCACTCAAAGCGTCGATGGTGGCGTCAATACTGGCGCTTGGCACTTTGTCCGCGTGCGTGCCGCAGGAAAAGTACAACGATCTCGAACTCGCGTACCGCTCGCAGCAGCAGCAGTTGCTCCGTACGCAGGGCGATCTCGACACATGCCGCGCAAACGAATCGCGACTTCGGTCGCAGCTCGCGCAAGCCGCGGGCGATCTTGCGTCGCTCGATGCGCTGCGGAAGGGACAGAACGTTGATGTCGAAAAGCTGCTCGCCGATTACGAGGAGCTCCTGAAGAAAGTCGGCAACATGAGCGGCGGGCCGCTGCCCGATGAGTTGAACAAGGCCCTGTTGGCGCTGGCAGCCATGTATCCCGATCTGCTGCAGTTTGATGAGCGGCGCGGCATGATTCGGTTCGCGGCGGACTTCACCTTTGATCCCGGATCCGTTGGACTGAAGCCCAGTGCCATTGCCGCACTCAAGGCGCTCGCGCCCATCCTCAACTCGAGCGAGGCTTCGCCGTTCGAGGTCGTGGTCGTGGGTCACACCGACAATGTCCCCATCCGAAAGTCCGCGGCGCAGCACCCGACCAACATGCACCTGTCGGCCCACCGCGCCATTGCTGTGCGTGATGCGCTCAACAAGGATGGCGTCGCGGCTTCGCGGTTCCTCATCGCCGGCTATGGGGAGTACCGACCGCTCGTTGCCAATGGTCCAAACGGCGCCGCCCAAAACAGGCGAGTGGATGTTTACCTCATGCCCTACTTTGTCCCAACCACGATGGCAGTAGAGCCCGGTTCCGCCGCACCCACGCCGTCCGCTCCCGCGGCTGCACCAAAGGTGGTTGACGACGAACCGACCAAGTGAGCCCCGAACTGGGCCCCGAACTGGGCCCCGAACTGGGGGCCATGTAGGTCGTCCCCGGTTTCGATAGCGAAATTTACCAAAAAGAAATGGCATAAGCCCACTCTTGGGGCTAGATTGCAGAAACGGACGGCGTGAAGAGCGCCGCGTCGTGTGTTGTTGCTATGCCCAGTTGCTACCCATGCGGTACGGAGAAAGACCATCATGACACCCCGAATGACTCGGACGTTCATCTCTTGTGCAGTCACTGCATCCTGCGTGCTGGGCTCGGATGCCCTTGCGCAGGCTATTATGATCAGCGAAGTCCGTGTGGACCAACCTGGGCTCGACCTCAGCGAGTACGTCGAACTTCGCGGACCGGCCGGAACTTCACTCAGCGGGCTCTATTTGGTGGTGATCGGCGATGACGACTTCGCAACGCCCCCCTCGCAGAACGGTCGGATTGAGTCAGTCGTTGCGTTGCAAGGATCGATTGGCGCGTCGGGGGTGTTCGTGGTGGCGGAGTCCACGTATCAGTTCGGCACACCTGATCAGGTGGCAGTCCTCAACTTTGAGAACCCAGACAATGTCACCTTCCTGCTTGTGTCCGCCTTCACTGGGGTCGATGGGCAGTTTCTGGATACGAACTTTGACGGCACACTCGATGTGACGCCGTGGGATGCGCTGGGTGATTCGGTGGCACTCGTCTCCACGCAGCAACCAGATGGCATCACCAGTGACTTTGTCTACACAGCGACACGTGTCGGTCCGGCCGGAGCAACAACACCCGCGCACATCTGGCGCTGTTCCGATACGAATGCGTGGAATGTCGGCGTGAGCGATCCGGCCGACCCAGCAGACACTTCAGGCGAAGCGAATCCAACCTGTGGAGGCGGCGGTGGTGGCGGGACGCTTGCGTTCAATGAGATCCGCACCAAGATGCCTGGCACCGATGTGGACGAGTATGTCGAGTTCACCGGCACGCCAGGCAGTTCACTGACAGGGCTCACCTACATTGTGCTGGGCGACCGCGCCGCAACGGCGACAGTGCCTGCGGATTACAAGGGAATTGTGGAGATGGCACTTCCGCTCGATGGCGCTGTGATGCCGAGCGATGGCTACCTCGTCGTTGCTGAACCCACCACCACATTCACGGAGGCTGACTTCATCACTCCGCCGGATGGGCTGAACTTCGAGGAC
>VGXN01000025.1 GCA_016873335.1 Phycisphaerae bacterium
GTGCTGTCGGTCGTGTGCCTCGCGCTGCTCGCGCTCGTCATCCTGAAGTGAACGCGCCTGCCGCGGCGTGCGGCACGCGGACTCCTCAGCGCACCTCGACCATCATCTCAATCTCAACGCTCGCTCCGAGCGGCAGCGCATTGGTGCCAACCGCCGCGCGGGCATGACGCCCCGACTCGCCGAAGATCTGCTGCAGCAGGTCACTCGCACCGTTGGCAACCTTTGGCTGCTCGGTGAATCCATCGCAACTCGCGACGAAGACGCCAAGCCGCACGATGCGCGCGACGCCATCGAGAGATCCGCCGCACGCACCCGCCACCACAGCAAGTCCGTTGAGGATGCACTGTCGAGCTGCCTCTTGGGCGCACTCGACCGAGACAGGGTCTGGAACCAACCCGGTTGCCAAAAGTGTGCCATCGCGGAAAGGAAGTTGCCCGCTGACGATCAAGAGATTGCCAGTCCGTACGCAAGGCACATAGGACGCGACCGGTTTGGGCGGGGGCGGCAGCACAAGTCCGAGGCTGGCGAGCGCCCTCGTTGGCGAATGGGGCTGGGTTTGCTTGGAAATGGACTGGGTCATGTGCGTGGGGGGGGGCGGGGAGAAAAAATGAATTGGAAGTGAGAACTTGACTCAACCTGAATCGGGGGTACTCTCGTAAGGATAGTTGTTGGACATCTTGGCTGGCGGGTACTTTTACCGAGCGCGTGTTTGGCTCACCCTGTCTTGATTGCCCTTGTTTTCGAGGGCGTCTCTTACCCACCCGCAAGCCGACAATTCGTGGCTTCCCGTTCGTAGCGCATCAGGCTTCCATTGCGAGTCTGTGTTTGGCGTTGGCTGGCAACCGTTCTGGGTCACCAGTTCGGGTTGGGCGCTGCGGAAGGGTCGATTGCTTCGCAGCATTCGTTCGCGCTTGAGAGGTGGCTCCACCGTTTTCTCGTCACGCCGTGACGGCGGTAGATCCCCCGCACTCCTTCATGTGTAGGCCTCCCTGCATCCGCAGGGAGTCCAGAAGACAGACGCACTCTTGTGAACATCATCACTATGGACAACATCACCCGACATCCCCGCCGTGCTTTCACACTCGTCGAACTGCTCGTGGTCATTGGCATCATCGCCGTGCTCATCGGTCTGTTGCTGCCCGCTCTCTCAAAGGCACGCGATCAGGCGCGCTCGATGAAGGACTCGACACAGCAGGTGCAGATCCACAAGTCCATGGTGATTGAGTCAAACAACAACAGTCAGGGTTCGCTCCCAACACCCGGGCTTTACAACCGAAGAGCCTACGGCGGAGTCCAAACTCAGGGGCAAGGTCTCGAGAACTTCGCGTTCAACAACACGGCGCGCCTCTATTCAGCCTGCGTAGCCCGTGAACTGTTCAACACGGACGTCCTGATCGGTCCCACCGAGTATCCAGGCTCGAATGCGGTGGAGAAGGGGAAGGCATCGACCATTGGGCTCGCAGCCGATCAGCCCTACAACTACGCCGCCTACGACCCAACCCTCGACAACAGTGACACGAACCCCGCTGGCTACTGGGACGACACCTTCGTTGCGAACATCCATCAGGCCAATCCCGGTGGCACGCCGACGTCGGTGTCGAACGTGTCCTTTGCCCACCAACCTCTGTTTGGCGAGCGGAAGAAACTCGGATGGCGAGCCAACGGGGATAGCAGCCGTCCTCTTCTTGGAACACGCGGCGTAAGGCACTTGAATCAGGGCACCACAGCTGCCGCGCTGCCCGCGGATTACAGACAGAGCCCAACGCTGCTGCTGCACGGGACGAAGAAGGAATGGAGTGGGAACATCATCTTTGGTGACAACCATGCTGAGATCACCAACACCTTCTACCCAAAGCAGACGTCCTTCATCTGCCCGAACTCTGGATCCACTCTGGAGCGAGACAACATCTTCAATATGGATTTCGCATGCGGTCAATCGGGAGCGACTGGCGCTGCAAAGCAGGGCGATTCCATTCTTGCGTTCACCATCGGGACCGCCGTTCAGGAAAACAACGGCTCGTTGGTCTATGACGCCAATCTCCCCGCAAACTGACCCAAGAGGAGTAAAAACCATGCGATCTTCCAGGCAAGCCTCTCATTCGAATGGAAACAACATGAAGTCACACCATCGTGGATTCACGCTCGTCGAATTGCTCGTCGTCATGGCGATCATCGCCCTTCTGCTGGGCATCCTCCTTCCCGCCCTCGCACGCGCCCGCAAGAACGCGCAGCAAGTCAAGTGCGCAACGCAAGTCAAGGAACTGCACAAGGGTTGGATCACCGAGTCCAACAACGATTCGCAGGGGCAGCGCTACCCGTTACCAGGTGAGATCAATCGCCTTGCCATCGCTGGGCAAAACATCCCCGGTCGCGGTGACTTCAACGAGGCGAAGAACTCCCACCAGAACATGTGGTCGGCGTGCCTTGCCAAGCAACTCTTCACTCCCGCGCTTCTGATCTCCCCTGCTGAGACCAGTTCGAAGGTTGGGCAGTGCACCAACTACAACTTCAATGCCTACAAACCAGCTGCGGACATATACTGGGACGGCGACACCCCAGACGGCGGTGGCGGCGGAGGGACATCCAATTTCCGAATTCAGGGAACGGGTGCAGTCCTGAACTCATCCGCAACGTCCTATGCCACCATGCCGCTGCTCAACAACGAACGACGTCGCCGTGAGTGGCGTCAGTCAGGAAACTCCAAGTTTGTGGTCCTCGGCAACCGTGGCGTAGTCAACGGTTCCTTGGCCGCGAACGACTACCGAGCCTCCGAGACGCTCAGGATTCACGGTGACAAGGACCAGTGGGAAGGCAACCTGATTCACAACGACAACCACGTGACATTTGAGCGCACCTTCTCCCCGGAAGGTCTCGATCGCATCGGCACGGGTAGCACAGCCATCCTCGACAATGTCTTCCTCGCGGAACCCACCGCGAACGGCCGTGATTCGTTGATCCAGATCGTGACACAAGTCACAGGTAGCGGTGCGACAACGACGCATGTCGCATCGTGGGACTGACCGCCAAGGCCCATTTGTTTGTCCACTCAAGACCCCGGCATTTGCCGGGGTCTTTTCGTTCGCGGATGCCGTTCTCTCGCAACTAGCATATGTGCCATGGAGCCGTTCCACCGCAGGTGTGGGTGGCGCAATCCACTGCGACTGATCCTCTGCCTCCTTGCGCTGACTGCGCTTCCCGGGAATGCCCGAGCGCCGCAGGCGGTTCCCGCCGAGCGCCAGGCTTCGCACATCGCCGTGCTGCCAATCCGCGGCGCGATCGATGACATCACAGCGCTTTCTCTGGAACGCCGCGTGGAGGTTGCACGACAGCGCGGTGCCACAGCCATCGTGCTCGAGATCGACACGCCAGGCGGTGATCTTGTGGCGACGCTGCGAATCTGCCACATGATCAAGCAGGAGTTCCCACCGAATACCGTGGCGTGGATCCACCCACGCGCGTTCTCGGCAGGCACCATCATTGCACTGGCGGCTCGCGAGATCGTCGTGTCACCAGGTTCGTCCTTCGGTGATGCCGCACCGATCCAGGCGATTCCGGGCGCAGGACTCATCCCACTGCCGGCCACCGAACGCGCCAAGTTGGAAGCTCCACTCATCGCCGAAGTGGTCGACAGCGCCAGAGCGCGCGGATACGACGAACACCTGGTCACGGCGTTCGTGCGCCTGGGCAGTGCGCTGTGGCTGATTCGCTCGGTGGAGGGTGACCGCACTGCCCTTGTGGACGAGGAGGAGTACCGAGATCTCTTCGGCGAAGCGCCCCCCAAGGCTGCTCTCGCCGATGTGCCTGATCCGCCATCCACCGCAGGCGAGGAGAACATCGCGCAGCAGTTGCTGCCGATGTTCTCCAATCGGTCGCCGACGAAGGCTTCGCAACCGGCCGAGGAAGCCGAGAAACCAGAGGAAGTAGATCCGGACGCGGAACCTCGTCGCTCGCGCGCACGATTGACCGCATCGGACCGCGCCAACTGGATGCTGGTGGAGCAGGTCACGCGCCCCGATCAGCTGTTGGTGCTGTACCCGCGCGAAGCGATCGAACTTGGACTTGCGCGTGGCATCATTGCGGACGATGCTCAACTGGCCAAGTGGTTCGGCGCAACCACCGTCGACCGCCTCGAGGAGAGTTGGTCGGAATCGCTCACCCGTTTTCTCGTGTCATGGCCGGTGCGCATCGCCCTGATCGTGCTGATGCTGGTTGGCTTTGTCATCGAGGGGTTTACGCCGGGCTTCGGCTTCTTTGGCAGCGTGGCTGCCGCCGCACTGCTGCTGCTCGTTGGTGCACCCGTACTGGTCGGGCTCGCGGAGTGGTGGGAACTCATCGCTGTTCTACTCGGGCTCGCGCTCGTTGCCCTCGACATCATCGTGCTTCCCACAGGCGGGTGGATCGCCGTGATCGGTGGTGCACTTCTGCTGGGCGGACTTGTCTCAAGCTTCGTGACACGCGACCTCTCGACGGCAGTCGGTCAGCAGCAGCTGTTTCTGGGCATCGGGTCCGTGCTGGTGTCGCTGTTCGGCTCCGCTGCGATTCTCTGGTTTGCGGCTCGTTCGCTGCCGCAGTCGACGCTCCTCCGCCGCGCAGTCCTGCAGTCGGAGGCGGCGGCGGGCTCCGCGTCGCTCGGTGCCCCAACCAACATGCCAAAGGTTGGCGACAGCGCGGTGGCGATCACGACACTTCGCCCATCGGGCAGGATTTCCCTCGGCGGCCGACTGCGCGATGCCTGCACAAGGGGTGAGTTCGTCGAGGCGGGCGCCCAAGTCCGCGTCGTCGCCGTACGCGGCGGCACGGTCGAAGTCGAACCTACCATGCCCGATGCGATGAACACGCCGCAACGCTCATCATCGAAGGATGAGAGAAACGCATGAGCATGGTCGCGCTTCTGCAAGGTGCCGCGGCAGCCGCTCCACGCGAAGAGGTCTATCTCTTCGTTGCGCTCGGACTGCTGGCTCTCGCGCTGGTTCTGTTGGTGCTCGAACTTTTTGTGCCGACGGGTGGAGCACTTGCCATCATGACTGGTGTCGCCGCCGTGGCATCGATTGCATCCATGTTCATCTATGACACGGTCTATGGTGCGGTGTATCTCGCACTGCTGTGCGCAGGAAGTCCTGTGGTGCTGCTGCTCGTGTTCAAAGTGTGGTCGCACACGCCAATTGCACGGCGCATGATCCTTCAGCAGGGTGCGGACGGCGCAGCGCACGGCGATCCGATGAATGCGGAAAGTGCGGATCCATCGGTCGCGGCGCGCGGCAAGGCGGCAGCGGAGCGGACGGCGCGCCTGTCGGCACTGGTCGGACAAAGCGGGATCGCGGTCACGACCCTCCGTCCAGTCGGCTTTGTACGCATTGACGGTCAACGGATGGACGCCATTGCTGAAAGTGGTTTCATCATGGAAGGTGCCGCCATCGATGTCATCGAAGTCTTCGAAGGGCAACTCAAGGTCCGTGAACAGCGGGCGCGGTAGCATTCACTCCCTATGACCATCACACATCTGCTTGCTCTTGAGCCGTGGGCTTGGGTCGGTCTTGCGGTCCTTGCCGTTGTCGGACTCATCTTTCTCCTGATCGTCGGCCAGTATGTGCAGTTGTGGTTGCAAGCGTGGCTCAGCGGCGCACCCGTGAGCCTGATCGACCTCATCATGATGCGCCTTCGGAAAGTCAACTCGTCGGTCATCGTGCTCAACCGAATCAGTGCGCGCAAGGCGGGGCTCGATATCAGCACGCAGGCAATGGAAGCGCACTTCCTTGCGGGTGGTCGCGTGACCAATGTGGTGCGAGCCATGATTGCCGCCGAGAAGGCAGGCATCGACATGGCGTGGGATCGAGCCGTCGCCATCGACCTTGCAGGACGCGACATCGTGGACGCGGTGAACACCTCCGTGATGCCGAAGGTGATCGACTGCCCAAACCCCAACTCGGGCAAGCAGACGATCGATGCGGTGGCGAAGGACGGCATCCAACTGAAAGCGAAGGCGCGCGTGACCGTTCGCACCAACATCGCGCGGCTCGTCGGCGGTGCGACGGAAGAGACGATCATCGCCCGTGTGGGCGAGGGCATCATCTCAACGATCGGATCGGCCGAGGACCACAAGAGCGTTCTCGAGAACCCCGACCGAATCTCCAAGACAGTGCTCGCGAAGGGTCTTGACTCTGGAACGGCATTCGAGATTCTCTCGATTGACATCGCCGATGTCGATGTGGGCGAGAACATCGGAGCGCAACTGCAGGCTGCGCAGGCGGAAGCCGACACGAAGCGCTTTCAGGCGCAGGCGGAGCAGCGACGAGCTGCGGCCGTGGCGCAGGAGGCGGAGTACAACGCGGAAGCGCAGAAGAACCGCGCGCTCGTGATTCTTGCGGAGGCCGACATCCCGCGCGCGATGGCCGATGCGTTCCGCGGCGGCAATCTTGGCGTGATGGACTTCTACAGAATGAAGAACCTGAACGCGGATACCGACATGCGCACATCGATCGGCAAGGGCACCGCCTGATTTACCGAGACTGCATCCCTCACGCAGGGTGCGCGTGGAGTGTTGAGGTGCTGTCGAACGGCACGAACGTGGACCACTGAGCGCGCAACACACGGCGCATGCCATTGTCGCGGAGCAGATAGGCGATTCGCCAGCGTTCCGCGGCACCGCCAAGCCACGGCGCGCGCCCCGCGGTGCGATCAATCCGTCCCACCGCGGCTTGCATGTCCGCAAGCGTCACGCCCGCCCGTCCGCACGCGGCAGCATGCCAACGCGCGACCCATCCGACCGACGCCACGGCGAGCGCGAGCGCGGCAGTTCCGTCCACAGCGCTCCAGCCATAGGCACCGCTGCCCCACACACGCCCACCTTCGATACGCGCGCGCAGCCATCGTGTGACAAGTTCGTCGATCGGACCGGACTCATCGGATTCCGTCGCCGGCGGCATCGCATCGACCGCACCGAATCGCGCACCAACGGGCCAACCAATGCCGATCGTTGGAACGAGCGCCGTGGGTCGCCCGCGCTGCCAGCGAAAGTTCCGCAGCAACTGCTGCAAGATCGCACGCGCGCGCGACGGAGCACCCGCCGCCAGGGGCTTGGGATCCTCGGTGCGTGCAAAGACCGCGCCACGCAACATTGCGAGTTGACGCTTCGTTGGCGGCTCGAGAATCGGCATCGACAGTTCAGCAGGAAGCGCGCCAAGCAGAATGTCCAGCAGTTCTGTCCATCGATCGCCCCGAACCGACGCCAACTTTGCCGCCGAAAGCGTCTGCGCAATCCAACCAAGTCCATCGATCCGAACGCAGAGCGGATGGGCGCTGTCGAGCCAACGGACCAGTCGCCGCTCGAGCGAACCAAGTTCCCCAGATTGCGAGCGAAGGTCTTGCGCAAGCAATGCGTCTGGCGCTGCGGCAAGTGACTCCGGAATCCCGCGGAGCGCGATCCGCAGCGCCTCCGCTTCCTGACCGCGCAGGAGTTCGCCGCGGTTTGCCGTCACACTGCCGCACGCGAAACTCACGCCGAGCCTCGACGCGTGTGCATCCGGCGAGAGCGTGTACGGAAACATCTGGCACGCGAGCGGCTTTTCCGCGAAGCCGTGGCGCGCATGAATGCGGCACTTGCCATCGGCCTCAAGGAAGACGCACGCGCCATCTGCGCGCTGCCGCAAATAGTGCTGCCCTCGAAAACGAATCACTGGGTCGAAGCCCAGCTCGGTCCTCCACCCCTGCGCTTTGATGCGCTGAAGATCGACAGCGCGCAGTTGCACGGAAAAGTCGCGGCAGCAGGAGCCGCACCCATGACAGGAGTAGCGCTGATGGGGCGTCGCGAGCGGAAGGATGGGAAGCTGCAGCGGCATGCTCACCGCGCGACCGATGCGAGCCGCGCGAGCGAGTGCGCGATCGCGCGCGTGGCACTGCCGCGGTGGCTCAGGGCGTTCTTCTGCTGCGGCGTCAGTTCTGCTCCAGACACATCGGTGGATCGCACGCGAAAGAGCGGGTCGTAGCCGAATCCGTTGCCGCCGCGCGCTTCGTGACCGATCCAGCCGTGGAAGACCCCTTCCGACTGCGCGATCACCGTTCCATCCCTCCCCCCCACGCACATCGAACACACAAAGCGTGCCGTGCGCTGTGCATCGGGCACTCCTGCAAGACGCGCCAGCAACTTCGCATTGTTCGCCGCATCGCGCGTGGCACGATCACCGTCCACGCCCGCCCAGCGTGCACTATGCACCCCTGGCTCGCCACCGAGCGCATCGACAACCAGTCCAGAATCGTCCGCCAGCACCAACCGCCCCACCAGCGATGCGTACGCGAGCGCCTTGATGCGTGCGTTCTCCGCGAAGGTCGTCCCATTCTCCACAGGCTCGGGCGCATCGCCTGCGCCGACATCCCGCAGCGAAAGCACGCGCCAACCGAGCGCACCGAGCACACTGCGAACCTCCTCCACCTTGTGCGGATTGCCGCTTGCGACGACCACGTCCTGCATGCGCGCCTCGATTCCACCGATCAGGTCTGCAGAACGCCCGTCCGCAGCGCACCATCACTCGGTGCCTGCGCCGCGATCTGCACGGCGAGCAACAGTTCCTCGCGCGTACGGTGGGGCTCGATGATGCGGTCGACCCAGCCGCGGCTTGCCGCGTAGCGGATGTCCTGCTGCTGCGTGTAGGACGCGGTGATCGCCGCAAGCAACTGCTTCCGCATCGTCTCATCGATCACCTCGCCACGCCGCTCGCGTGCGGCGAGATCGATCTGCAGGAGCGTGTTTGCCGCCTGCGCAGCACCCATCACCGCACAGCGCGAGGCGGGCCACGCGAGCGTCAGCAGCGGATCGAATGCACGTCCGCACATCGCGTAGTTGCCCGCGCCATACGAGTTGCCGACGATCAGCACGATCTTCGGAACGACCGAGTTGCTCATCGCGTTCACCATCTTGGCGCCCGCTCGGATGATGCCCCCCTGCTCACTGTCGCGTCCGACCATGAAACCTGTCGTGTCATGCACGAACAGCAGCGGGATGCGCCGCTGGTTCACATCGAGGATGAACCGTGCCGCCTTGTCCGCGCTGTCGTCGTAGATCACGGCGGGCATGCACTTCGCCGTGGACGGCCCGGTCTTGCCGCCCGCCATCCGCCGCTCGGTCATGCAGCGCTGATTCGCAACGATGCCCACTGGAAAACCGCCGATGCGCGCGTAGACGCAGACGATCGAAGGCCCGTACTCCGACTTGTACTCATCCATCGAATCGCGATCAACGAAGCACTCAAGCAGTGTGCGCATGTCGTACTGACTGCCCGACTCGCTCGAGTGGATGTCGTAGACCGCCTCGCCCGTGCGCGACGGCGCCTGCGCTTCGGAGGGAGGTTGCACCGCGGTGCGCACGGCGGCATTCGCATCCATCAGCCGTCGCAGCCGATCGATGCACGAAGGGTCGTCCTTCTCACGGAAGTCGATGGTTCCCGAAATCTGCGCGTGCATTTGCGCGCCGCCGAGATCCTCGCTCGAGACCTCCTGTCCGATCGCCGCCTTCACAAGCGCAGGACCGGCGAGATAGAGCCCGCTGCCCTCGGTCATCAGAAGCGTGTCGCAGAGCACGGGCAGATAGCCGCCGCCCGCCACGCAGTTGCCCATGATCGCCGCGTACTGGGGGATGCCGTCCGCGCTGATCACCGCATTGTTGCGAAAGATGCGCCCGAAATCATCGGTGTCGGGAAACACATCCTCCTGCAGCGGAAGAAAGACTCCCGCGCTGTCCACGAGATACAGAAGCGGCAGTCGCGCCCGGCGTGCGATCTCCTGCGCACGAATGATTTTCTTGCAGGTCATCGGGAAGAACGCCCCTGCCTTCACCGTCGCGTCGTTTGCGATCACCATGCTGAGTCTGCCTTGCACGCTGCCGATGGTGGTGACAACGCCCGCCCCTGGCGCACCGCCGTACTCGCGGTACATGTTCCACGCCGCCATCAACCCGCACTCGAATGAACGCGTGTCGGAATCGAGCAGCAGTGCGATGCGCTCGCGAGCAGTGAGCCGCCCATGGCGGTGCTGCCGTTCCGCACCGCTTGCCCCGCCGCCCTGCTCAATCGATGCGGCGAGCACCACCCACTCATCCGAGGCGCTGCGCAGCGAATTGGTCGCGGTCGTCATACAAGGCAGGATAGGCGGTCGAAACGCGCATTCCTGCCCCAGCACATCCTCGCGGGGCGGTTATCGGATAATGCGCGGTTCAGTCGCCATTGCATTGACCCGCCCGCCGACCCGCGGTACCCTCCGTGACTCAACTCAAAGGCACAGAAACGCCCCCGCGACGGGGGTCAGATAAGGAATCCATGATCACAACGACCGAGCGAGCGCCCGTCATCGCGGCGCACCGAAAGCACAACAAGGACTGTGGTTCAACGGAAGTGCAGATTGCGCTTCTCACCCAGCGGATCAATTCGCTGCAGGACCATTTCAAGGCACACACCAAGGATCATGCGGGGCGACGGGGACTGCTCCTCATGGTCAGCAAGCGCAACAGCCTGCTCCGCTACCTCGCGGAGACTCGGCGTGCGGACTACGCGTCGCTCATCAAGAAGCTCGGCCTGCGCAAGTAACCGACACATCGTTCACCCCCGTGGGTGGCAGTCGCTTGCGCGCAGCGCTTTCTGCGCTCCAGCCTCTGCCACACCGGGATCTTCCGCTGCAGCATCCTCGACTCTGAGACCTGTGGCATCACCTCGCGCGGCGCGATCCAATAGACAAGCGCCCCGCAACGCATCGACTGAAAGGCAATCATGACAACTCGACAGCATGTTTCCGTAGAACGCGAGATTGGCGGTCGTATGTACCGCCTCGAGACCGGCAAAATCGCGAAGCTCGCGGGCGGCGCCGTCGTCGCCACGTATGGCGAGACCGTCGTCCTCGCAACCGCCGTTCGCGCCAACCCCCGCGCCGGCATCGACTTCTTCCCGCTCACCTGCGACTACCGCGAGAAGGCGCCCGCTGCAGGCAAGTACCCCGGTGGATTCCGAAAGAAGGAAGGTCCTCCGAGCGAGAAGGAAATCCTCACCATGCGCATGATGGATCGCCCGATCCGACCGCTCTTCCCCGAGGGGTTCGTGGATGAGGTGCAACTGCAGGTCCTCGTTCTGTCGCACGATGGGCAGAACGATTCGGATGTGCTCGGTTGCAGCGCCGCTGCGGCAGCACTGCATCTCTCCGACGCCCCATTCAACGGTCCCGTCGCGACCGTCCGCGTGGGTCGCATCTTCATCGACGACCAGCCGACCTTCGTCATCAATCCGACCCAAGCGCAGATGGAGTTCAGCGACCTTGACTTGGTGCTCTCGGGCCACTGCGACGGCATCAACATGATCGAAGTCGGTGCGGCAGAGATCGGCGAAGCCGACATGGTTGAGGCGATCCGCTTCGGCTACGACAAGGGCGTTCGGCCGATCTTGGAACTCATCGAGGAACTGCGCGCCAAGAGCGGCGCCCCCGCGAAGCGTGCGGGCGACTCTGTGGCGCCGAGCGCGGAAGTGATGGCGCTTGTGAAGGAGAAGGCGTATGACCAACTGCTGAAGGCGCGCCAGATCCACGGCAAGCAGGCGCGCAATGACGAAGTTGACCGCATCAAGAAGTGGGTCATCGAGTCTTCGTTCGCCGTGCCCGCAGGGCTCAGCTACACGGATCATCTCGCCGCGGAAAAGCGCCTGCGCGAAGCCAAGGAGAGCCTGCGTCTTCTCGAGAAGAAGATCACGCATTACCTCGTGGCGGAGAAGGGCGTGCGCGCCGACGGACGCGGTCTCGACCAGATCCGCGCACTCGACATGAGCGTCGCACTGCTGCCCCGCACGCACGGGTCGGCGTTCTTCCAGCGTGGCGAGACGCAGTCCGTGGTGACCTGCACACTCGGCACCACGAAGGACGAGCAGATCGTCGACGGCCTCCTGCCGGAGTACGCCAAGAAGTTCTTCCTGCACTACTACTTCCCTCCATTCTGCACGGGTGAAGCGGGCCGCATCACGGGTCCCGGTCGCCGTGAGATCGGCCACGGAGCGCTCGCAGAGCGATCGCTGCTGGCGATCCTCCCAAGTTCAGAGGACTTCCCCTACACCGTCCGCCTGACGAGCGAGATCACCGAAAGCAACGGATCATCGAGCATGGCGAGCGTGTGCGGCGGCTGTCTCGCGCTGATGGATGCGGGTGTGCCAATCAAGGCAACCTGCGCAGGAATCTCCGTCGGTCGCTTCACCAGCAGCGACGGACGCGTCACCCATGTCACCGACATCATCGGCGAAGAGGATTTCTTCGGTGAGATGGACTTCAAGGTTTCGGGTACGCGTGATGGGATCACCGGCATTCAGCTCGACCTCAAGGCACGCGGACTGAAGATCGATGAGATCGTTCAGATCTTTGAGCGCGCCAAGCATGGTCGGCTGTTCCTGATCGGAGAGATGGAGAAGGTGCTCGCCAAGCCGCGCCCCGACATCTCGCCCAACGCGCCACGCATCACGATCGTCAAGATCGACCCCGAGAAGATCGGCAAGGTGATCGGCCCTGGCGGCAAGATGATCCGCAGCATTCAGGAGCGCACCGGTGCGCAGATCGACATCGAAGAAGATGGCACAGTCTTCATCGCCTGCTCGAACGCCGAAGCTGCCGCGCAAGCGAAGGCGGAGATCGAAGCGCTCGGCGCGGAGATCAAGGTCGGCACGGTCTACGACGGGAAGGTCGTCTCGATCAAGGAGTTCGGTGCCTTCGTGGAACTCGCCCCCGGCACCGACGGCATGGTGCATGTCAGCGAACTCGCCCACGGCTTCGTGCGCAGCGTGACTGAGGTGGTGAAGATCGGTGACCAAATCAAGGTCAAGGTCATCAACGTGGATGACACCGGTCGCATCAAACTCAGCCGAAAGGCGCTGCTCGATCCGCCAGATCCGGCGCTCGTCGCCGCAGGCGGCGAGGGCGAGAATGTTGGTGGTGGCGGCGGCGGCGGTGGTGGCCATCGCCGCGATGGCGGTGGCGGACGCGACCGCGATCGCCGTGGCGGTGGGCGCGACCGACGCTGACCCAGGCCGAGGCTTCGTTCAACCACACTGGGGCGTTATGCGAATGCATAGCGCCTAAGTTTCGCTTTGAGAGAACGTTCCGATTGAAGGACGCTGCCTGTACGGTGACATACCCCCGTCACCGACGCGCACCAAACGGTAGCCGTGGCCACTTCCTTCTGGTCCGAGTGGAGTCAAAACCACAGGTATCGGCCACTTCTTCGGATGCCAAAGTTGCACAATGCCGTTTTCTGATGCACAATCCCCATTGTCCAGCGTCACCCCACCTGGAGTTTCCAAGTGGGTTTCACTTGCGAGCGAATTGTTCATTTCTCGCGGAGTTCCCGGTTCGTGGAGGAATGCATGTCAGATACCACTGAGAAGATCGTGAACTGTGAAGGCGTCGTAAAGTGGTTTGACGCTCGTAAGGGGTTCGGCTTCATTGTTGGTCCGCAGGGGCAGGACATCTTTGTCCACTTCAGCGTGATCGATCAGGAGCATGGCTTTCGCACCCTGCGTGATGGCGAGAAGGTCCAGTACAGCGCGCAGTGCGGTCCCAAGGGCTGGGCCGCAACGGCTGCAAAGGCGACCAGCCGCGCGCCGACCACAACTGCGTGAGACAGGTCGGTCGGGCTTCCAAGCGGAAGTCACTCGCGACCCCGGTCTGGCTGTTCATTCCATCACCCGTCTGTTTTCTATCTTGGTCCTCTCGTGCCATCGGCTGAACTGATCATCGGTTTCGGGCTGGGGCTGCTGTTGGCATCCATCATTTGGTACGCCGTGGTTGGTCGCCGCATCGAACGTGCGTTCCGCGCGGAGCGGCAGTCCATCGAAGCGGAGCGGTTGGCGGAACTCGGCGCGATGACCAGCGGTCTGGCGCACGAGATCAAGAATCCGCTTTCGAGCATTGTGCTGAACGCGCAGCTGCTGCGCGAGGGGGTGATCGATGCAAACCTGCCCGAAGCCGATGCCGTGCCGTTGATTCGCAAGGTGGACTCACTCGCACGCGAGACCACACGGATCCGCGCGATTCTGGAGGACTTCCTTCGCTACGCAGGACGATTCCGCCTGCACCGTCAGCCACACGACCTCCGCGATGTGGTGGGCGAGCTCCGAGACTTCCTGCTGCCCCAGTCGGAGGCTGCGTCCGTCTTGCTGCGCACGGACCTGCCGCAGGACGCAGTGACTGCACCGATCGATGCGGACCTCATCAAACAAGCCTTGCTGAATCTGATGCTGAACGCCATGCAGGCCATGGAGGCGAATCCAGCAGACGCGCGGAAGGAGCTGATTCTCCGTGTGGAGAACGCGCCCGCGCACGCGCGACAGCCAGCAGAGGCGGTGATCCACGTCATCGACACGGGCCCCGGCATCGCCCCCGCACGGCAGGAAGAGATCTTCCGGCCCTATGTGACGGAACGCCGCGGCGGTTCGGGGCTCGGACTGCCTGTGGCACGCCGCATCGTGGAGGAACACGGCGGACGTTTGACGCTCTTCAGTGAAGTCGGCAAGGGCAGTGACTTCCAGATTCGGATTCCGATGGCGGCGCCGCCGCAAGCCCCCACTGCGACCTCCGCCTCCGGCCCCATACCAGCCTGATCGCGCGTCAGTCGATCCAGTCCTTCGCCTTCAGTCGCTCCGGCACATAGACCTCCGTCACATAGGAGATGTCCTTCGTAATGAGCGACTCGACTTCCATCTTGAACCCATTGCGAAGCATCAGCGCGATCTCCTTCTGCCAGTGCTTCTTGCCCGCGAACCACGGGTACTCGGCGATCTGCTTCGCGCGCTCCGTGTCACGGTCGTTCAGCGCGATCTTCACATCGTCGGAAAGTTCGCAGCGCGTGTAGTCCGCGGAGCGGATGCCGAGGTACTTCGCATCGGGGATGGCCATGCGCTGACTCTCGAAGGCGAGATTGATCGACCCTTGCTTGATGACGGAGTAGATGTAGTGCCCCCACGGGTCGCAGTCGAGCAAGCAGATGATCGGCAGACCGAGTTCATGGTTGAGTCGATAGAGCAGACGACGCACGCCGCGCGGAGGCTGCCCGCTTCCCTCCGTGAGGATGCAGTTGTGCTTCTCCCAGAAGCGGTCCTCGTTGAAGCGGCTCCAGACCGTGTCCTTTTCGACATGCAGCACGAACTTCGCCTCACACTTGCCGAACTGGATGATCGAAGGCTCACAGATCGACGGGATGGCGTAACCGCCCGTCCCCATGCGGCGGCAGTCGATCGTGTCGCCATTGTCCACGACCGTGATGTTGCCGACCATCGTGCCGCGCTTCTTGGCAAAGAGATTGAGGTTCTCGCGCAGCGTGGTCAGCGCGACCTCGATGTCTTCCAAAATGGTGTCGGACTCCTCCTGATCCTCGAAGGTCTTCTCCTTCGTGCCCGCGATCGTGTGCAGGCTCTTGTAGTACATGCCGCGGAGGCTGAGCGTCTTCTGCGCTTCGAGCAGATCCTTGCAGCCCTTCGACAGCAGCAGCGTCTGCATGAACTTTCGTGCCTGCGCCGTATTGAAGAGGTTCCTTCGGAGCGTGGCATCGCCCATCTCAAGCAGGCGGCGCTTCTCGTTGTAGGAGGTATTCGAGATCGTGCGCATCGGCACATTCACGAATGGGTCGTCTTCGGCGAGCGCGGTCTTCGCGACCGCCTTGCCAAGCGATCCGATCTTGCCAAGCGTCTCCTCGCGAACCTTTCCCATCGCGCCCGCAGCGCGCCGCGTGCCCGACTCGCTGCTGCCTGTGCCGCCCGATGCCGATGTGGTCTTGCGTGCCATGCGTCCTCCGCGCCCGTTCAGTTGCCTGAGCCGCGCTTGCGCCGTGAACGCGGCGCTTCGTCTTCACCGAACAGCGACCCCTGCACCTTGGTGCCCTTCGCAGGCGCGGCCTCGTCATCACCACCCGCCTCCGCAGGCGCCGCAGCGATGCGCGACTCCATGATGACCACCGAGTCGTCCTTCCCGAGCGAGTCCTCATCCTTCACGCGTCGCCCCTCATCATCGAGCACGGCGTCCGCCTCCTCGGTCTTGCGCTTGGCGACGCGCATCAGCGAGTCGTACACCTTCTTCGCGGCGGTGCCCGTGATCGACTCGGTCGACTGCGCGATCTCGCCGATGTACCGCTCAAAGATGCTGCGGCGTTCACCCTCATGTCGCATGCGCTGCTTGCGGCGCATGTAGATGCCAAGTTTGCGCCCCACCTCCTGCAACCCAAGTTTCATCTCCTTGCGGATCTCGTCGTAGTCGGCGATCGCCTCCTTCGACTCGCTCGTGAAGGGAACCCACACGCTCGCCATGTGCACCATCACCACGAGCGGTCCCTCGGGAAGCGAGGCGCGCGACTGCGACAGTCCGTAGTTGCGCCAGGATGTCTCAAGCACCGCCTTGAACGACGCGCAGGCGGACTGCTGGTACAGCAGTGGAACGCGGTTGGCATAGCGAATGACGCGGATGAGTTCATCCTTGGGCAGTTCGCCGCCGTAGGCGAGGCCGACCTCGATCAGAAACGGATTGCCGCGGTACACATCGGCGGGGCGGGTGCACGCGGTGAAGAACTCCGCGCGAACGCCCTTGAGAAGCCCTGACAGCAGCGCCTTGGTGCCAATCGGCACGAGGCAATCCGTCGGCGGGGCCATGATGCGCACCTCCTGGATCGCCTTGTAGATCGCCTCGGCCTCCTTGTGTCCAACCTGCTTGATCCACGTGCGGTTCGTGACTCCAGCGCGTTCACAGATTTCCTTCGCGACGCTCGGCGAGACACGCGAAAACTCCTCCTGCAGAAACGAGCCGATCTGCGTCCGCTCGGTGCGTTCCACCATCTGAATCAGTGTGCCGAGTTCGATCCCCTTCGGATGCGGCAAGATTTCCTTCGCTTCCGGTGGATGCTCGTTTGTGCCGCGCTTGTACTCGATCGTCTCGTTCGACGGATTGACGAAGGTAATGCGCGCATGCGGATTCGCGATCGCCGTCTGGTCGAGGTACTCGTCCACGGACTGCCGACCGCCCTGATACCGCCCCTCCATCTCGATGCTCACCTGCGTGCCGCGTCCTTCGGAGAAGAGACCATCATCTTCTGGGTGCTCCGTCTCGCTCACCACATCGGCACGGTTCTTCGATGTGTCCATCTTCAACAGCACCTCGACCGCGGGCTTCTTCTTGCTCGTCTTCGAGATGATGAGTACGGGCTGGCCCGTCGTCATCAGTCCATACATGCCCGCCGCGGAAATACCGATGCCCTGTTGCCCACGGCTCATCTTCAGCCGATGAAACTTTGATCCGTAGAGCAGACGACCGAAGATGTTTTCAATCTGCTGCCGGACGATGCCCGGACCGTTGTCGCGCACCGTGACCTTGAAGCGCGTCTCGGAGCGCTGCAGCAGTTCCACACGAATGTCTGGAAGAATGTGCGCCTCTTCGCAGGCATCGAGCGCGTTGTCGACCGCCTCCTTCACCGCGGTCATGAGCGCCTTGCGAGGATTGTCGAAGCCAAGCAGGTGGCGGTTCTTGGCGAAGAACTCGCTGACGGAGATCTCGCGCTGCTTCTGCGCCATCTCTTCCGCCGTGGCGCCGCGGCGCGCAACAGCAGACTTGGAGCGGGTCTTGGGTGAGGCGTCCATGCCGGCGGCGATACTAGCCATGCCCGAGCATCGGCAAAAACCCATGCGGAAATGCAGCCGACCCGCCGCGCGCGTCTGCTCACGCGGCCGAAACTCGCCGCTACCATCCCCCCCCCGTCGGCGATCGAATGCGCCTCGGCACGGAGTTCACGCCCCCCACTGTGAAGGATCATCTCCCCATGGAAACCACCCTCATCATCCTGAAGCCAGACGCGGTTCAGCGCGGTCTGATCGGCGCGATCACCTCCCGCTTCGAGCAGAAGGGTCTGCAAGTGGTCGGCATGAAACTGATGCGCATTTCGCAGGAGCTTGCTGCGGAGCACTACAAGGATCACGCTGGCAAGCCGTTCTATGCGGGTCTGGTGCGCTTCATGACAAGCGAACCCGTCGTGGTTCTCGCCCTCCGTGGCTTGGGCGCCATCGGCGTCTGCCGCAACCTGATGGGCGCAACCTTTGGGTCAAAGGCTGCTGCGGGAACGATCCGCGGCGACTTCGGCATTTCCAACTCCTTCAATCTTGTGCACGGTTCGGACAGCCCAGAAGCCGCGGCACGAGAACTCGGTCTGTTCTTCAAACAAGGCGAAGTCCTTGATTGCAAGCGCGCGATCGACCAGTGGGTGTACGACCAGGCCAGCGGCAAGCCTGAGTGAAGGCAGCCAACCGTTGAGCCTCGGGGAGCCGTCGCTGCACGCAGCGGGCTGGCTGGCGCCTCTGCCCAGCTCGATCGGGAGGCCGGCCGAAAGCTGCGTCCACCGACCCACCGCCTGAGCGCCAGCCCCTACTGCAAAAGCAACAAACGCCCCTGTTGTTGAATGCTGCGTGATCTTTGGAGCGTTGTCTTGGGGGCACGGGGGGACTTTGTGAAAAAAATCACAAAGTAGGAAACCCTCGGACGATCGCAGCCGTATCAATGCAAGAGGCGGTGCTGCTGTGCGGAGCCGCTGTGACGGCCAAAGTCATGGAGGCGTCACATGTTCGGTCCTGCGCCCCACACTGGCACCACCCACGGAGAATCGACATGCCGAAGATCAGCGCACAGCCCCGACAGAAGACACCCCGCGGACGCGCCGCGATTCGCGATGAGGGTTCACTGAGTGTTCGACGCTCAGCGATGTCCATTGCGTTCGGCACCACCCGCCTTCAGGGCAACTTCACCGACGCGCAGCGCGCAACAGTGGAAAAGTTGATGCTTGAGGAGATTGACTTTGTGGACAGTGCGGACTTCCGCCGTGCCAACGCGCAGCGCCGCATCATGGAAGATCCATCGCCGGTCCCCTGCCCCGACACGAAGTGGTATCAGCCTCTCTTGAGTGATCGACTTGGGAGCGAGAGCCTTCAAATGCCAAACGCTCCGCGCTCGGTGGTTCTGACTGCAGCGCAGGAGCGTGTGATTTTCGCGCAGTTGAACTTCGCGCGCTTCTGCGCCGCGAAGGTGCAGCGGCGCATCAAGCGCGAAGGCCTGAACGCTCCACTGGCGCGTGAACTGCTCGGCTGGTTCGATCGAGCCGAGGCGATCCGCACGCAAATCGCGGAGACCAATCTCGCGCTCGTGCTGGCGATGTCCAAGCGGGTGCGATCGGCTGAGCTCGATTTCGGAGACCTCATCAGTGAAGGCAACATGGCGCTGATGCGCTCCGTGGACAAGTTTGACTTCAGCCGCGGGTTCAAGTTCTCCACGTACGCATGCCGCGCGATCCTGAAGGCGTACAGCCGACTCGGGATCAAGACGCAGAAGCACCGCAAGCACTTCCCCGTGGAGTTCGACCCGGAGTTGGAGCGCGCCGACCATGTCAGCGAAGTCCGCTCGTCACGCGAAGCCGATGCCGTCCGTGAGATGACCGATCTGATTTCGCAGGACCGCGCCGGGCTCACCGAGATTGAACGCAGCGTGATCTTCCACCGCTTCGGGCTGGACCGTCCGATCGAGTCGTCGCAGTTGACACTCGAGCAAGTGGGCGGCATCCTCGGCGTCACGAAGGAACGCGTTCGGCAGATTCAGAACCAGGCACTGGAGAAACTGCGCTTTGCGCTGGTCTCCGAGTCGCCGAGGTGGACCGCTGTTTCGGCGGTCACCCGCAACTGAGTCGTTCCTCGCTCCCGCCGAACTAGGGAGTTGCCTTCGCGCGGCGCGGCAGTGCGAGCGTCGTGACGACTGTCGTCAACAGGTGGAATGCAGCGAACACGATGAGCACCGCGGAATAGTCGGCGAAGGTCGGTTCCGCACCTCCGAGTGATGCCAGCAGCAGCACCGAGAGAATCGTTCCACTGAGGAATCCAAGATCGCCCGAAGCGCGGAATGCGCCGAGTGTGACGGCTGATGCGCCCGACTGGACTGTCAGCGACACGGAACTGGCGAAGAGTCCGCTCGCCGACACGCCAACGATGAACATCACGAGACCCAGCGCCGCAGGGTTGGCGCTCGCGGCAGGAAGGAGCGCAAAGGATGCCGCGTAGCACAGCCCCGACACGAGTCGAATACGCCTCGCACCAGCAAGATCGCAGAGCCACCCACAGGGACCGGTGCCGAGGGCCATCAGGAGCAGCGGCAGCCCGACCAACACACCGCGAACCAACGGCGAGTAGCCGAGTACTTGCGCAAGCGCGATCGGCAGCGTTCCCGTGAGCAGTCCGCCCGTGGCGCGATCCGCAAACGCCATCGCCAGCGGCGGCCACACTCGCTCCGTCATCGAGCCGATTGCCACCGATTCATCCGCGGCACGGATTGGCGTGCGCGGGAACGAGTCGATCCGCTGCCAACGCCAGGCGAGGATTCCGACAAGTGCGCTCAGCGCGGCGGAGACTCCAAAGAGCCACATCGCCGAGCCAACGCCCTGCGCTTGCCGCACCACAACTCCGCCAAGCACAGCCCCAAGACCAAGGCCAATGAGCAGCGGCGATGACGCGATGCCAAGCCCGACTCCGACACGACCTGCGGAGCGCCCACGCACGATGTCGAAGAGTGCCGCGAACACAAGCACATCCGTCACCCCCTCGAGGCAGCGAAGCGCGAGCGTCCACGCGATACCGAGCGGCAAGGCCATCACCGCAAGCAGTGCGCCATCGACGAGTGATGCGGTGATGAGAACAGCACGCGATCCCCAGTTGCGGCGCGTCGCCCACAAGAGCGGCACGGCGGCGAGCGCGCCGAGCAGATTGATGCCGTTGAAAATCTGTGCGCTTGGCGCTGAAGCCCCGTAGCGATCCACGAGCAGTTCCTTCACCACGGGTGCCGCCATGGTGTCGGGGATGGCGGACAGCAGGATCAGCAGCAGGAGCAGCGGATGCACGGGTCGAGCCTAGCACTGCACATCTCGGCAGGCACTTACACTCGCGCCATGGCTGCAACAAAGGTGTTCCCATCATGTGCGGATGCGCTGCGAGGCGTGGTCAAGGATGGCATGCTGATCGCCGTCGGAGGCTTCGGGCTCTGCGGCATACCTGAGCAACTGATTCTGGCGCTGCGCGAGAGCGGCGTTCGCAATCTGACCGTTGCAAGCAACAATGCGGGCGTGGACGACTGGGGGCTCGGCTTGCTGCTGCAAACAAAGCAGATTCGCAAGATGATCTCCAGTTATGTCGGGGAGAACGCGGAGTTCGAGCGACAGTTCATGGCGGGTGAACTGGAGGTCGAATTCACTCCCCAAGGCACCCTTGCGGAACGCCTTCGGGCAGGCGGCGCTGGCATCCCGGCGTTCTTCACCAAGACGGGCGTCGGGACGCTCGTTGCCGAGGGAAAGCCGCACGAAGTGTTCGATGGCGACACGTTCGTGATGGAGCGCGGCATCCGCGCGGATGTTTCCCTCGTGAAAGCTTGGCGGGGCGATACGGTCGGCAATCTGATTTTCCGAAAGACCGCCCGCAACTTCAATCCGATGGTGGCTGCCTGCGGCAAAGTGTGCATCGCAGAGGTCGAGGAGATTGTGCCTGCGGGGACACTTGACCCAGATCAGATCCACACCCCCGCCATCTTTGTGGACCGCCTCGTGAGAACAGTCAGCGAGAAGCGAATCGAGCAGCGCACCGTACGAAGTGCAAGCTAGCGTCTGATAACTGTATGATGCGGGCGTGGGCGATGAAGTTCGCAGGCCCAGACCGATCGAGGCGCTCTCCGTCGGTGGCATACATTTCTGACTTGTTCGTTCATGAATTGGTGAGAAAGACCTTTCCCCACATTGCACCTCGGAGGAGTACCTGTATGAGGACACCGCGACGACTTGTTGCATGCGCCATTGCTGCCGCAATCCATGTTGTCTCCCCCTGCTCAGTCGCCCACGCGCAACTCGGAGCGAACGCTGGCTTCATTGAGGCGTTCCAGCCCGACTTCCTCTCACGCGACATGGTGGTGTTTGCGGATGTGCTCGAACTCGATGACTCGCAGCAGGCGGTTCTTGAGAGCCTCCTGAACGACTACGCCGACAGTTTCAAACTCGGCACCGAGGGTTTGAAGGACAGAATGAAGGCGATGAAGGATCAGATTCTCGCAGCCGGTGATCAAGGTGCGATGGGCGTCATCCTCGGTCCGATCAATGCCTGGACTGCGGAGAAGCGGAAGTTGCATGATCGCTTCGTCGAGAATGTGCAGGCGATTCTGAGTGATGAGCAGGTGGCTCGCTGGCCGAAACTTGAGTGGGCGATGCGGCGTGAAAAGGAACTGCCGCGCGGCGTCTTGAGTGGAGAGAGCCTTGACCTCGTGGCAATCGCTCGAGCATCCGAAGTGCCACCCGAAGT
>VGXN01000026.1 GCA_016873335.1 Phycisphaerae bacterium
GAACCGCTGACGGAAGTCCGACTGCTGCAGGAGGCGTATTCGAAGAACGCGGCGGGTCTTGGCGTCTCGGCGCAGGCGAACATCTTCGGAAGTTCCGCGAACATCCGCGCGATGGGTCTGTACGACTTTGGGAACCAGGAACAGACTGCCGCAGGAGGACTCGTCACCAGTCCGATCCAGTACCGCGGCGATGCTGAGGGCAGTTGGCGCGGCAACCTTGCGAGTGATGTCACTTTGGCAGTCGAGTTTGCCGTCTTCAGCGACTCCACCTACGCGTCCATCTTCAAGCAGAACGACTACCTCAATCGCCGCGAGTACGAGACGATGGGCTACTTGAACTGGCAAGACGCAAACAATTCTCTGTCGCTGCTGCTCAAGTACAACCCGAACAACTTCATCTCCAACGCATCGATCCTTGCCTCGCGCCCCTACATCACCGACAAGCTGCCGGAACTGGCCTATCAGCGTTACGGCGATTCACTTTTCGGCGATACGGTCACTTGGTCGCAGCAGTATTCGGGCAATCTCATGCGGCTCGACCTGCAGTCGGGATCACCCTCGCAGCTCGGCATCTCATCGCTCGCGTTCTCGACATCTGGGCTCTATCCATCCACTCTCAGCGTGAAGGATGCCTACGAGTCCGCCGGCTATGACGGGCTGACCCGCTCGCGCATCTTCACGCGGCAGGAACTCTCCATGCCACTCCAGTTTGGTTCGTTGAAGGCGGTGCCTTTCGTGCATGGACAAGTCGCCGCGTACATCCTCAACAACTTCAAGGACTACAACCCTGATGCTTCGGACTGGCGAGCCCTCGCCGGCGTGGGCAGCCGCTTCTCGACTGAGTGGACCGCCAACTACAACTCCGTGCGCAGCGCGTTCTTTGATCTCAATCGTCTTCATCATGTGATCCAGCCGAGCGCCACGCTGTGGTATGGCTGGAACTCGCAGAGCGTGCTCAGCATGCCTGTGTACGACCAGGACATTGAGGCCACTTCCGGCGCCGCCGTTGCGCACGCCGCGATCTCCAACAAGTTGCAGACGATGCGCGGCGGTCCGGGCAACTGGCGTTCCGTCGATTGGCTCGTGCTGAATGTCGGCGCAGCGGTCGACAATCAAGGAAACTCGCTGCAGCCAACGACCACCGCGACCGACCCGCTCGGCCTGCAGTATTCGCAGTCGCCCATGCCCACCTTCTATTCGTGGCGCCCCGAGTACTCGCAGTGGGGCGACCATGTCTATGCCAACGCGACCTGGCAACTGAGCGATGCGTTCTCGCTGTACGGGCAAGGCACCTACCTGCTCGAGGACCGCGGCAACTCGCTGAACAGCTTCGGACTCACCGATCTCGGGCGTGGCACCATCGGCGGCAGCGTGCAGCAGTCGCCAGATGTGCGTGTCTTTGCGGAGTACCGCTATGTGAACACCTTCGGTGTCGCCGGCTACCCAGCCGACGAGTTCCTACAGGGCGGATTCGCGTACCAGTTGAGCAAGAAGTATGCGCTCACCGTCGCGCCCCAGTACGACCTCGTCGAAAAGGACTTCCGCGCATTCTCCGCAGCCCTCACGCGAACCTTCCCCGACTTCTTCCTTTCCATTGGCGCCTCGTACAACAAGATCACCGATCTCACCACCTTCAACGCCAGCATCCAGATTCCTGGAGCGGGCGGCGCCAGACTCGCGATTGATCCAGAATCTCTCGCGCAGGGCGGCTCACTCGTGCCAGGACTCGCCGAGCAGTAGCCCAGGCTTCCCGCGCCGGTCATTCGGGGAACAGGCTCGAACGATCTTCCGCCGTCGGCGAAAATGCGAGATGCACATGCTTCGCGCCCGCGGCGGTGATGCGCCTGCCCTGCCGTGTGCGGGCGACGAATCCGGTCTGCAGCAAGAAGGGTTCCACCACATCCTCAAGCGTGCCGCCATCTTCGCCCATCGATGCGGCAAGCGCTTCGACGCCGACTGGACCGCCTTGGTACACGCCGCCAAGCGTCGTCAGGTACTTGCGGTCGAGCGCATCGAGTCCGACCGCATCCACCGACTCCAACTCGAGCGCCGCATCGACCGTGCCAGTGCCGATCGATCCGTCGCCGCGCACGAGCGCGAAGTCATGAACGCGGCGGAGCAGACGCAGCGCCACGCGCGGCGTGCCGCGACTGCGCGATGCGATCATCGCAAGGGCATCCTTCGCCACCGAACCCACATCGAGAATGCGCGAGGCCCGCTCGAGGATCGCGAGCAAATCACCCTCCGGGTAGAAGCCCAAGTGATGCGTGATGCCAAAGCGCGTTCGCAGCGCCTGCGTCAGCAGACCAGGTCGCGTTGTCGCACCGATGATGGTGAACGGCTTCAGGTTCACGGTCACCACTTTCGCGTGCATCCCCGAATCGACCGTGAAGTCGATTCGGAAGTCCTCCATCGCCGGGTAGATGTACTCCTCGACCGATGCGGGCAACCGATGGATCTCATCGATGAACAGCACATCGCACTCCTGCATCCGAGTGAGCATGCCCACAAGATCGCCCGCCTTGGTCAGCGCGGGTCCGCTGGTGACGGACGCGTGCGCATCCATCTCATTCGCAATGACATAAGCGAGCGTCGTCTTGCCAAGCCCCGGCGGTCCGTGCAACAGGACATGCTCCATCGGCTTCCCCCGCTGCTTCGCCGCAGCGAGCGCGATGCCAAGCCGCTCCTTCAGCGCCGACTGCCCGACATACTCCGCCATGCGCTGCGGACGGATCGACGGAACTGCGGTCGCCTCATCATCCGACTGCGCCGTCGCCGACACGATTCGTTCTTTGGCCATCCGTGACCGCTCCTCGCATGCGCAGGGCTTTCGGGCGCCCTGCTCGACCCATCGTCAGAACTTCACCACTGGCACTGCACGGTCCGACTCGCCCGCCTTGAAGAAATCGAATGGCGTGAACCCGAAGAGCCGCCCGACGATGTTGGCGGGGAACTGGGCAAGCGTCGCGTTGAAACCCTGCGCCGATCCGTTGAAGCCGCCGCGCGACTGCGCGATGCCGCTCTCGAGACCCGACAACTCGCCCTGCAACTGCAGGAAGTTCTGGTTCGCCTTCAAGTCGGGATATGCCTCGGCGACCGCCATCAGACGCCCGAGTGCGCTGGTCAGTTGCCCTTCCGCCTCGCCACGCTCGGCGATGGTGCCGCCCTTCATCGCGGCCGCGCGCGCCTGAATCACTGCCTCAAGCGTGCCGCGCTCATGCGCCACGTAGCCCTGCACCGTATTGACGAGATTCGGGATCAGATCATGACGACGCTTCAGTTGAACATCGATGCCGCTGAACGCGGCCTCGGTCGCCACGCGCAGTCGCTGCAGCGAGTTGTAGACGCCCATCACATAGAGACCGACCATGATGGCAAGCAGCACGAGACCGCCGATCACAAACACCAGAATTCCGATTCCAACCAACGCTTGTCCGAGAAGATTCATCATCGCTTTCGATACTCCGCGCAGCGCATGTGGGGCGGGCAGGCACGCGCCGGCCGTGCGCCCCAGACGCTTACTGCGATGCTACGCCATCGTGCCATCGCTTACGAACCGCCGAGTTCTACCACGCGAGTGAACTCCGCTGCGGTGACAGGCGTCACCGAAAGTCGATTGCCCCGCTGCAGGATCCGCATGCCAGACAGTGCACGGTCGGCACGCAGCATTTGCAGCGTCACAGGGAGGGCGAATCGCGATTCAAAGCGCACCTTCACCGCGCACCAGCGCGGATCCTCACGCGTTGACGCCCCGTCAAAGCCCTCACTCCGCGGATCGAACTGCGTGGGATCGGGCTGCGCCACACCCACCACGACCGCAGTGCCCACCACGCCGCTCGGATCACCGCTGGAGTGGTGGAACAGCACGCGGTCACCGACCCGCATCGAACGCAGAAAGTTCCGAGCTTGATAGTTGCGGACCCCGTCCCACCACGTCGAACCGTCGCGGCGCAGGTCGTCGATCGAATACACATCGGGTTCCGACTTCGCGAGCCAGCGCTGCTCGGCATCCTCGCCCGCTTGGCGCCCCACGGATCAGTTCCAATTCATCCCACGCGGCGGGACGCGCAACTTCTGCGCCTCCGCCTTCGCGATGAAACGGTCCATGCGGCAGAGGTCTCCCCAGATCAGTTTGGCGCGTTCCATCGCATCGTGCTCCGCGAGCAACTGGTAGCGGAGCGCCTCATCCCGCACCATCGCGAACGCCACCAGTTCAAGCGCCACTTCATTCGACAGCTCGGGTCGCTCGATCCAATCCACGATCGTGCGCGCCGCGTGCAACCGTTGCATGCGCAGCCCTGACAGCATCGATCGCATCTCCGAGCGCACTCGCCCGAGCCCGCGTACTCGCCGCTGCGGGTTCTCAATCGGATGCAACATGGCTTGTCGATACCAGCGCGCCGCCGTGGGTTCATCCAACCGATCGATCGCAGCGCGGCAGAGTCCCTGCAGCACGATGTCGTATCGACCATCGTCGCGTTCCTGATGCTGCACGATGTGACCGACGCACACCACCTTGCGCAGCGGCGGGTTCCGTCTCTCCATCGGCGCATCGGGGCTCATGCTCGGTGATGCGCCCGGCTCGATGCTTGCGATCGCGATCGGCAGCGGTTGCTTGCCGCGCGCGACAGGCTCGAGCGCACACGCCACCATCTGGCGGTAGCGCGGCTCGAAGATGTGCAGCGGCAGCGCCGTGTGCGGCAGCAGACACACGCCTGGCAGCGGGAACAGCGCGATCGGCACGGAGAAGTTGACGGACACCGACTGGCTCACAGCGCCACATCCTATTCCTATGCTCTCTTCGAATTGCTGTGGATTGCCGAACATCCTGTCTGGATCCTGCTGCTTTGTATCGCAGCGGCGGCGGTCACCGCATGGATCGGCCTGCAGCGCGGTTCCCTGCGTTTGGTCGCGTGCGCTGCGGCGCCCCTGCTGCTTGGCGCGCTCGCCGCCGCGATCGGCTGGAGTGTGATCACCCCAGGCGAGCACGCGCAGGAAAGGGTCGAGCAGCTCGTCGCGGCCGTGGTCGCGGGCGATGTCGCCGCGGCGAAGAACTGCTTCAGTGAACGCGCCTCCATCCATGTGGGTCGCCTGAACAGTCCGGGCGAGGGGCGCGATCGAATCGACCGGGCATTCGACTCCTTTGCAGGACGCCACCGCATCGAGTCAAACACGCTTCTCTCCATCGATGCGCGGACACTCTCCGCCGAGACAGGCGAGGTGGAGATTGCCTGCCGCACGGCGACGGCATCCTCCGCGGGCACGGTGCCGACACGCTGGCATTTCGAAGTGGTACGCGAGCAGGACGGCGTCTGGCGAATCCTTCGGATCACATGGCTGCGGCTCGGGAGCGAAGTCCCGTCGCTCTCGCTGCTGTGAACGCCGCGCGACGCGCTTCCGGCGCTACGCGGGGCTCGCGACCGACTCAAGCACTTCGCGCAGCAGACGAACCACGCGCGCACCCGCGTCACCGCTCCCACCTGCACGGAGGACGACGCGGTGCGCGCACACGGGCTCGATGCTGTCGACGATGTCCTCGGGCACCACATAGTCCCGCCCCGCAAACCGCGCCGCCGCGCGCGAGGCCTGCGCCAGCGCGAGCGCCCCGCGCGGACTGACGCCAAGGTGCAACTGCGGATGCTGCCGCGTGGCGTGCGCGACCGAGATGATGTAACTGACGAGCGCTGGATCGATCCGTACGGCATCCACCTCCACCTGCAGCGCCAGCACCTGCTGCGCATCGAGCACGGGCTGCAGCCGCGCAAGCGCGCTCCGTGCAGGCTGCTGCAGAATGATCTGCGCCTCATCGTCAGCCCCCGGATAGCCAAGGCTGATCCGCATCAGGAAACGATCGAGTTGGTTCTCGGGGAGCAGGAATGTGCCCGTGAAATCACTTGGGTTCTGCGTTGCCACCACGAGGAACGGGCTCGGCAGCGTGTGCACCTGCCCCTCCGCCGTCACCGTTCCCTCGCCCATCGCTTCAAGGAGTGCGCTCTGCGTGCGCGGCGTTGCGCGGTTGATCTCATCGGCGAGAACGATGTTCGCGAACACCGGTCCCGGGCGGAATGACAGCGATCCCGACCCACGGTCCAAGACGGCAACCCCCGTGATGTCGGTGGGCAGCAGATCGGGCGTGCACTGGATCCGCGAGAACGAACAGCGCAGGCTGCGCGCGATGGTCTGCGCGAGAATCGTCTTGCCGACACCCGGCACGTCCTCGATCAGCAGGTGACCGCGTGCGAGCAGACAGCACACGATGCGATCCACCGCGAGCGGGTTCCCGAAGAACACCGACGCGATCCCCTGCCGTAACGCTGCGATGGAATCCATGCGGCGAGGATACGCTTGTGCTGTGCAACCGAAGGCGGTCACCCACGATCTCCGCTGCGTCGGATGCGGACACATCCTCCGCGGGCTGCTGCCAAGCGGCGTTTGCCCGGAGTGCTCGATGCCAGTGATGGTTTCGCTCGTCGAGACACTCGATCTTCCCTCACAAGCACTCGCTCGCCCCCTGCATGCTCGTCGTGTGGCGGCGGCCCTGCTCGGCGTCGGCATCGGCATCCTGCTGTGGCTCGTTGCGGTCACCTCGCCGATGATCGCGCGCGGCTTCGCCGAACTGGGGCGTTCGCCGCTGCCGCCCGACGGTGGTCCAGTCGATCGCCTCGCGGTCGTGCTCTCGTGCCTCGCGGCGCTGACATTCACACTCTCCGCCGTGCTTCTCGCACGCCGCGACGACGAGGTGCTCATGATGGAGACGGGTGCAGCACGGCAGCGGCTTCTGTGGGGCGTATCGATCTGGTGCGCCGCCGCATTCGCCGCGTGCGTGGGCGTGTTCGTTGACCTGCAGTCCATCACGCATCTCTCCAACATCGGACTGTGGTTCATGTGCCTGACCGTGCAGTTGGCGGCCGCCACGATCGCGGCATCGGGGCTCAACCGCTTCGCCGCCACGCTCGGAAGGCGATGCCGCCGCTTCCGACACGCGGGCCACGCGCGTCAGTCACTCGACACGATGACGGTCACGGGCGCGATCACGCTCTCGACATCCTTCGGCGCGAGCGTGCTGCCATCGCTTGCCTCACCTGATCTCGCGCTCGTGCTGCGTGCGCTCTCGTTCGTCACCGGCGGACTCCTGATGCTCGGCGGCATCTATCTGGTGATCAACTTCTGGTGGATTCGCCAGATTCTGACCGCACCGCCGCCGCAACTGGCGGATGTCATTCGCGTGGTGGAACCGACGGCGCAAGGCCAGTCGCCGAACTGAATCGAACGAACGAGCCGCGTCCGCGCGCGGCGTTCACTTCGGTCGGTTTGTGTTGCCGAGTGCGATCACGGTCGCCGCATCGCCCGTACCCGAAAACACCGCGAGAAACGGCGCGGGATCCGCGGGCAGCGTGGTGAACCCGATCTTCTGCTGCATCGACAGGTTGCAGGTGACGATGGTGAGTTCGCCGCAGCGCGTGGTGCGCACATCGTTCAACTTCGCCGGTTCGGTGGTGGCGTGGCTCGCACCCTGCATGAGATCCGCACGGGTCTTCTGCCCCTTGAAGTTCACCACCTGCAGACCTGGCGCAAGCATCTTCTCGAACGGCTTCAGATCCTTCGCGCGCTGCGCATCAAGAAAGCGCGTCAGCATCGCCGATCCCTCGGCGGCAAGCGCGGTCTCCCCCGCGAATGTCGGCGCTGCGGGTGCCGGACGCGGCGAGGGCTGTTGCAGCGATGCCCACGCGGCGATCTTCCATCCGCCATCGAAGGGAACCCACACGCCGATGCGCGGCGCCTCGCCGCTCAGGTCGGCGCCGCCCACTTTCTGCTGCGCGCGGACGAGGCACGTGGTGACCAGCGCATCACCGACGCGCGTGGCGACCACATTGGAAACCTGAACGCCGTGGGTTGCGCTGTCCTTCACGCGCGCGACCGAGAGCGCGCGGTCCGTCACGCCATCAAACGCGACGAGTTGCGCGCAGGGCAAGAGTTGCGCTTCGATCGCAGCACCGTCGCCGCGCGACAGTGCATCGAACCAGTTGCTGATCACCTTGGTGGCGAGTGTCTGGAGTCCCGCATCATCGGTCGGCCACGCGGGTGCCGGCGCCACAATCGGCGGCGTTGAAGCGGGTGCGGCGTCCTGCGGTCGCACGGACAAGCGAGCGTGCCCTGCGAACCCGACCGCGCAGATCGCCGCAGCCAGGGAGGCAGGCAGAATGATCGATGGGGTTCGACGGGTGCCTTGGTGCATTTTGGGGGAGGCTAGTTGCTGTCCACGGTCGGGCTCTGCCGCTTTGGCACAAGCCGTTGCCCCCTTGCAGGCACAGCCCATCGGAGCACTGCCAAGGGCATTCTCCAAGTGATAAACCAGTTTTCATTCCATGGCACGTGATTTGCTATCCCCTTGCTCCGCGCTTTGCGCGCCCAATGTGCCAACCCCTTCCTGAAGAACCGTTCGAACCCTGAAGAAACTGGAGAACACCATGGCAGTCAAGGATCTCACTTTTGATACCCAAGCCCGCAAGCAACTTCTCGCGGGCGTCGAGAAGCTCACCAATGCGGTCAAGAGCACGCTCGGCCCACGCGGACGAAACGCAGTGCTGGACAAGAGTTGGGGCGGACCATCGGTCACCAAGGACGGCGTGACCGTTGCGGAAGAGATCGAGCTCCGAAACAAGGTGGAGAACATGGGCGCGAAGTTGGTGAAGGAGGCGGCGACCAAGACATCCGACGATGCGGGCGACGGCACCACCACTGCGACCGTGCTCGCCGAAGCGCTCTTCCGCAGCGGACTCAAGTTCATCGCCGCGGGCGCAGATCCCAACGCGCTCATCCGCGGCATGCGCAAAGGCGTCGAGAGCGTGACGGGAACGATCGCATCGCTCTCGCGCCCCGTCGCGAACGTCGAAGGCGGCATCGAGCACGTCGCGACGATCAGCGCGAACAACGATTCGGAAGTGGGCACGATCATGGCGGAGGCGTTCGAGAAGGTCGGGAAGGACGGGGTCATCACCGTCGAGGAAGGCAAGGGGCGCGACACGATCGTGGATGTCGTCGAAGGCATGCGCTTCGACCGCGGCTACCTCAGCGCGAACTTCGTCACCAACACCGAAGACATGGAGGTCGAGTTCGACAAGGCACTCGTCCTGATCCATGAGGACAAGATCGACTCGGTCACCAAGCTGGTGCCCTTCCTTGAGAAGGTCATGGAGTCGAAGAAGCCGCTGCTGATCATCGCCGAGGATGTGACGGGCGAGGCGCTCAGCACCCTCGTGATCAACAAGATGCGCGGCGTCCTGAATGTCTGCGCGGTGAAGGCGCCCGGCTACGGCGACCGCCGCAAGGCCATGCTCGAGGACATCGCGATCCTCACGGGCGGCACGGCGATCATGAAGGATCTCGGCATCGATCTCGACAAGGTCGCGATCTCCCAGCTCGGGCAAGCAAAGAAGATCACCGTTGACTCGGACAACACCACGATCGTCGAAGGCGCGGGCAGCACAAAGTCCATTCAGGGTCGATGCACCCAGATCCGCAGCGAGATCGAGCACACCGATTCCGACTACGACCGAGAGAAACTGCAGGAACGCCTCGCGAAGCTCGCGGGAGGCATCGCGCAGATCAAGGTGGGCGCAAGCAGCGAGGCCGAACTGAAGGAGAAGAAGGGACGCGTCGAGGACGCGCTGCACGCCACGCGCGCTGCCGTCGCTGAAGGCGTTGTGCCTGGTGGCGGACTGTCGTTCATCCGTGCGATCCCAGGTCTCAAGAAGGTCCGTGAGCAACTCGAAGGCGACGAAGTCTTCGGCGTCGACACGGTCGCCGAGGCGCTGGTCGTTCCACTCTCCACCATCGCAGTGAACGCAGGCGAACGCGGATCCGTCGTGGTGGCGAAGGTCTCCGCGCTCAAGGGCAGCGAAGGCTTCAACGCGCTCACCCGCACCTACGGGGACCTGCTGAAGCAGGGCGTCATCACTCCCGCCAAGGTGGACCGCGCGGCGCTGCAGAACGCAGCGAGCGTCGCGGGACTGCTGCTCGCCACCGATTCGATCATCACCGAGGCGCCGAAGCCAAAGGATGAAGGCAAGGGCGGCGGCCACGGACATGACCACGGCATGGGCGGCATGGGCGGCATGGGAGGTATGGGCGGCATGGGTGGCATGGGAGGCATGGACTTCTGATCCCCCTGCGCTGAACACACGATTTTTCCTGTCTATCACAACTGTACGAATCACCAACAACTTTTACGGAGAACACACATGAGCACCGTTCGACCACTCGAAGACCGCATCGTCGTCAAGCCTCTCGATCCAGAGACCAAGACCGCGTCAGGGATTTTCCTGCCCGAGACTTCCAAGGAGAAGCCCATGCAGGGCAAGGTCATTTCCGTCGGTCCAGGCAAGTTGCTTGAGAACGGCACCCGCCTGAAGCCCACCGTCACCAAGGGCGACACGGTCGTCTTCGGCAAGTACTCGGGCACCGAGATCGAGATCAAGAGCGTGCCCCACCTCATCATCCGCGAGAGCGAACTGCTCGGCGTGATTGACGGCTGATCGGAACGAGACACAAACCCCAGAGAAGGCATACACACATGTCCAGCAAGCAAATGAAGTTCTCGACCGCAGCGCACACAGAACTGAAGCGCGGCGTCGATCAGATCGCGAAGGCGGTCGCCGTCACAATGGGTCCCGCAGGGCGCAATGTGATCGTGCAGAAGTCGTTCGGCAGCCCGTCCGTCACGAAGGACGGCGTGAGCGTGGCGAAGGAAGTGGAACTTTCGGAGCCGTTCCAGAGCATGGGCGCAAAGCTCGTGGCGCAGGTGGCGAAGAAGACCGCGGACATTGCGGGCGACGGCACCACGGCGGCCACCCTGCTCGCGTCGGCGATCTTCAACGGTGGACTCAAGTTCGTCGCGACGGGCGCGAACGCCGTCGCGATCCAGCGCGGCGTGAACGATGCCGCACGCATCGCCGGCGACACGATCACCGCTTCCGCGACGAAGTGCAAGGGCCGAGATGATCTCACGAAGATCGCCACGGTCAGCGCGAATCACGATGGCGAGATCGGTTCGCTCATCGCCGAGGCGATCGACAAGGTCGGCGCCACAGGCGTCGTCGAGATCGAGGAAGGCAAGACCGCCGACACGACACTCGACTATGTCGAGGGCATGTGCTTCGACAAGGGCTACCTGTCTCCCTACTTCATGACGGATCCGAAGAAGGCGGAGTGCGTTCTTGAGAACGCACTCGTCCTCGTGTACGAGAAGAAGATTTCCAATCTCGTCGATTTCCTCCCGCTGCTGAACAAGGTCGCGTCTGCCAGCAAGCCGCTGCTCGTGATCGCGGAAGAGGTGGAGAACGAGGCGCTCGCGGCGCTGGTGGTCAACCGCCTCCGCGGCGTGCTGCAGATCTGCGCGGTGAAGGCGCCTGGCTTCGGTGATCGCCGCAAGGCGATGCTTGGCGATATCGCCACGCTGACGGGCGGCACATTCTTCGCCGAGGATCTCGGTCGCACGCTCAATGATGTCGAGTTGAACGAGCTCGGCACCGCGCGGCGTGTCGTCGTGACCAAGGACGAGTGCACCATCATCGAGGGTGCGGGCAAGAAGAGCGCGATTCAGGAGCGCATCGCACAGATTCGCACGCAGCACGACAAGTCCACTTCGGACTACGACCGCGAGAAGCTGAACGAGCGCCTCGCGAAGCTGACGGGCGGCGTGGCGATCATCCATGTCGGCGCCGCAACGGAAGTCTCCATGAAGGAGAAGAAGGACCGTGTGGACGACGCGCTGCACGCCACACGCGCCGCTGCGAAGGAGGGCTATGTCGCCGGTGGCGGCGTGGCGTTCCTGCGCGCGATCGATGCGGTGAAGAACGCGCGCCGCAAGGCGGAAGACGATGAGGTCTTCGGCTACGACATCGTGGTCGAGGCGCTTCGCCAACCGACGTGGCAGATCGCCACGAACTTCGGCACCGACGGCGACGTCGTGGTAGACCGCGTGCTCGAAGGCAAGGGCGCGTTCGGCTTCAACGCATCGACCGGCGAGTACGAGGATCTCATCAAGGCGGGCATCATCGATCCCGCATTGGTGGCCAAGACCGCCATCGAGAACGCCGCCAGCGTCGCGGGGCTCATGCTCACGACCGATGTGCTGGTGACGGAACTGAAGGAAGAGACCGCACCCACCGAGGGAGCGGTCTCCTGAATCCATTGACTCCACGGCGGAGGATCGCGCGGCGTTTTGCCACGCGGTCCTCCGTCTTTCATTGGATCGCTTCCGAGCGGCGAGGATGAATCATGCCTGCTGAGCGCGACTATTACGAGGTGCTCTCCGTCGAACGCACTGCCTCGGGCGACGAGATCAAGCGCGCCTATCGCCGCATGGCGATGAAGTGGCATCCCGATCGCAACCCTGGCGATGCCAAGGCGGAGGTCGAGTTCAAGGTCTGCGCGGAGGCGTACGAGGTTCTCTCCGATCCGCAGCGGCGAACGCTGTACGACCAGTATGGGCACGCGGGACTCCGCCAAGCGCCGGGTCATGACTTCTCGCGGATGCGGCCCGACGACATCTTCTCGATCTTCAACGACATTTTCGGCGGCGGCGGCGGATTCGGCGGCGGGCGGCAGCGGCGCGGTCCTGTGCGCGGCTACGACCTCGAGACGAGCGTCGAGATCACGCTCGAAGATGTACTGCGTGGCAAGGAGGTCGAGGTGAACTTCACGCGCCGCGACGTGTGCGGCGCTTGCGAGGGAAGCGGCGCGAAGAAGGGAACCAAGCCGATTCAGTGCCCCACATGCGGCGGCAGCGGGCAAGTGGCACAGGCGGGACTCGGCGGCATGTTCCGGATGGTGACGACCTGCCCGAACTGCCGCGGACGGGGGACTGTCATCAGTGAGGCATGCCCCGAGTGCCGCGGTGCAGGGCGCGTTCCACGAAAACGAAGCCTCTCCGTGCGCATTCCCAAGGGAATTGCGGAAGGTCAGGTGATCCGCGTCGCGGGCGAGGGCGAGCCTCCACCGCAGGAAGCGGATGCGGCGGGCAAAGGTCCACGCGGCGATCTCCATGTGGTGATCGCCGTGCGCGATCATGAGTCGTTTGAACGCGTCGAGGATGATCTGGTTTGCACGCGCGACATCAGTTTCCCGCTCGCGGCGCTCGGCGGGCGCGTTCGCGTCGAGACGCTCGAAGGTCCGCAGGATGTGGACATTCCCAAAGGATCACGGGACGGCGACATCGTCACGCTTGAGAGCGCCGGACTCCCCCACCTTCGCAAGCCTGAACGGCGCGGTGATCTGCGGATCGGGTTGCGAGTCGTTGTCCCGCGTAGGCTTTCCGCGGACCAGCGTCGGCTGCTTGAAGAGTTCGCGAAACTCGATGGCACGGACGGTGAGGAGATCCGACCACCTGAGAAGAGCTTCTTCAAGAAGATCAAGGACTCGATTGCAGGAAGCGAGACCTGACGCGCCAGAGAGATTTTCGAGGCGCATACGAAGGTCCAACGGAAGGAACACGCAGGAACGAGATGCACAGATGGAAGTGAAACCGAAGCACAAACAGGATGATGCGCATGCCGCCCAAGAGGGCGCGGGCTCGGATGCGTCGGATGCCGCACCGTCCACAACGGGGACCGAGAGCGATCCGCTTGCGGAATTGCAGCGGCAAGTCGAGGAACGTCAGCAGGCGTATGTGCGCGTGCTCGCGGACTTCCAGAATTTCCAGCGGCGTGCGCGGGAGAATGAGTCGCGCGCGCGGGAGATCGGCATCTCATTTGTTGCGCGGGCGATCGTTCCCGTGCTTGAAAACATGGATGTGGCACTCGGACACAACCTGCGGTCGCTGCCTGCGGACAAGCTCGCCGATGGCGTAACGCTGCTGCGGACCGAACTGCTGAAGGCGCTTGCCCAGTGCGGCGTGGACCGCATCGATCCGGCGGCGGGCGATGAGTTCAACCCGATGCTGCATGAAGCGGTGTTGGAGCAGCCCACAAGTGCAGTTCCCGCGGGACGCATCGCACAGTGCATGCAAGCCGGGTATCGCCTTGGCGATGTGCCGCTGCGTCCTGCGAAGGTCGCGGTCGCGCGCGCCGCCACCTGAACCATGCCGACATACGAATATGTCTGCCGCGGCTGCGGCTTCGAGTTCGAGCGGTTCCAGTCCATCACCGCTTCAGCCGTGCGGACCTGCCCACGCTGCGGTGCGCGCAAGGTGGAACGCCGCATCGGCATTGGCGGCGCAGTGATCTTCAAGGGCGGCGGCTTCTACGAGACGGACTATCGCAGCGAGTCCTATCGCAAGGGCGAGGAGTCGGAACGCGGCGCGAAGGATGCCGCTGGCAAGAGCGAGTCGTCGGCGGCAGATGCCGCCAAGACGCCGGCACCAAAGAGCGATGCGGGAGCGACACCCGCAACCGACGCAAGCTCGCCAGCGAAAGGCGCGGCGAGTGCGACGTCGACGGATGCGGATTCATCCACGACTGCCAAGGCGACCACGAAGCCAAAGGCGACACCGCCAAGTGCAGAGCGCGGCAAGAACCATGCTCGCGAGGGCCGCGGCATCGGCAATGTGCTGCAACTTGGGCGCGATGGTCCGCGGCGCGCAGGGCGTTCCCAAGGCAGCACGCGGAAGAGGAAGAAGAAGTGAGCGACGCACTCCGAACACAGATTCTCAGTCATCTCGGGCACAACGGCTACAAGCCTGTTCGCACGCGGGAACTCGAGCAGCAACTGCGCATCCGCGAGGGACAGTCCGCGGAGTTTCGCCGCGTGATCGACGATCTCGCGACCGAAGACCACATTGACATCAGCGCCGACGACATCGTGCGTCTCACGCGCTTCAAGGATGAGACCACTGGTCGCATCCGCATCAGCGCGCGCGGAAACGGAAGCGGTTTCGTGGTGCCCGATGTCCCTTCTCGGGAAGGCGACCTGTACGTCGCCGAGCACGATGTGAACGGCGCCATCAGCGGCGACCGAGTCCGCGTTGCGGTGATTCGGCGCGGAAAGGACTGGGACCGCGCGCCCGACGCACGCCCGACGGGACGCGTGCTTGAAGTGCTTGAACGCAAGCAGACGCGCTTCCCCGGCCAACTGCAGCGGGAGGGGCGCGGGTGGATTGTGCTGCCCGACGGTCGTGCACTCACCGAACCGATCGTGGTGCGCGATCCAGGCGCGAAGGATGCACGCGAGGGCGACAAGGTGATCGTGGAAGTCACGCGATTCCCCGACATGCGTGCGCGCGCCGAAGGCGTGATCATCCGACGGCTCGGCGTCGCGGGCGAACCCGATGCCGAAACGCTGTCGGTGATGGCGATGTACGAACTGCATGAGGAGTTCCCGAATGCTGTCCTCGATGAGGCTGCCGCAGCCGCGCGTGACTTCGAGACGCAGCGCGAGGGACCGTGGGAGGGACGCGAGGATCTCACGGCGACCTCCGTATTCACGATCGATCCGCCCGATGCGCGCGACTTCGATGACGCCATCAGCATCGCATTCGATGCCGTGCGCGATGAGTGGACGCTCGCGGTGCACATCGCCGATGTCGCAGGATTCGTTCGGCGCGGCAGCGCGCTCGATGAGGAGGCGCGCGCGCGCGGCAACAGCGCGTACCTCCCCCGCCGCGTCATTCCGATGCTGCCGGAAACGCTCTCGAATGGCGTGTGCTCGCTGCAGGAGGGCGTGCCGCGTTTGACCAAGACGGTGTGGATCACCTTCGATGGAACGGGGCGAGTTCTGTACGAGCGATACGCCAACACGGTGATTCGATCACGCAAGCGCCTCACCTATCTCGAGGCACAAGCGGCGATCGACGGCAATCCTGTGCAGGCGAAGATTCACTCGAAGACCGAGACGCCGATCGATGATGCGCTGCTCGAGGAGCTTCGCCTGAGCGAGCGTCTTGCGAAGTTGCTGCGTGCGCGCCGATTGAACGACGGCATGGTGGTGCTGGCGCTGCCTGATTCGGATCTCGTGTTCGCCGCCGATGGCCGCGTCTGCGATGTGCAGCCCGAGGACACTGCGTTCACCCACACGCTGATTGAGATGTTCATGGTCGAGGCAAACGAGGCTGTGGCGCGGCTCTTCGCGTCACTCGGTCTTCCCGCGCTGCGGCGCATCCACCCGGAGCCGTCGTTCCACGATGTCGAAGCGCTGCGACTGGCGGCGCGCGCCGCGAAGGTGCGGCTTCCCGATGAGCCCACGCGCAAGGATCTGCAGGCGCTCGTGGATGCGACTCGTGGAACGGACAGCGAGCGCGCGATCCACTTCTCGGTGCTGCGTTCGATGGCGAAGGCGACCTATTCGCCTGCGCTCATCGGACACTACGCACTCGCGAGCGAGCACTATCTGCACTTCACGAGTCCGATTCGCCGCTACCCCGATCTGGTGGTGCACCGCATGCTCGATGCGTGGGCGGAGCAGACCAACAACGGCAAGAGTCCGCCTGGCGGCAAGCGGCGGCGCGAACTGCTTGATCGTCTGCGCGAAGATCCGCGCGTCGAAAGCGCGGACGCACTGGTGCAGTGCGGCGAGCACTGCAGCGAGACGGAGGTTCAGGCGGAGAATGCCGAGCGTTCGCTTCGCACTTTCCTCGTTCTGCAGTTCTTGCGCGACGAGCATGGAGCGGACACGTTCACGGGTGTCGTCACAGGCGTTTCGCCGGGTGGCGGCGGCGTGTTTGTGATGCTTGATCAGTATCTGGTGGACGGGATGATCCGCCTGCGCGATGTGGGTCGCGGCGAGCGCTGGGTGCGCAGCGAGAGCACCGGTCGCCTCTCCGCTGCGCGCAGCGGCGCGAGCCTTGGCATCGGTGATTCAGTGGAGGTGCGGATTGCAGCGATCGATCTCGCGACGCGGCAGATGGAACTGGAACTGCTGCGCACGATCCGCGCCGCGCGCATTGGCGTCGGACGGAGCGAGGACTCGCCCGCCGAAGGCCGAAGGCACAAGGGGTTCGTGGGCGGGCGTGGCGCGCCGCGCGGCGAACGCGGACACAAGAAGGGATTCAAGCGCGGTCGCCGCGGGCAACGCGGACGCTGACACGGGAGCGAATCCCTGCGCGCACGGCACGTCGCCGATGTGCGGCGTCGGTTGCGTTCACCGACCGAAGCACTCACGAAGAAACGACTCGAGCCGATTGAAGGCCCGGTTGGCGATGCGCTCGTCGTAGCCCATCCCCTGCGCGCGGTCGTTCGCGTCGGGATTCGTGAAGGCGTGCACGGTGTTGCCGTATGCATCGATCTCCCAGTGCGCACCCGCGTCGGTCATCTCCTTCGCGAACGCGACCATCGCATCGGGCGTCGCCATCGGATCGGCATATCCGTGCAGCGCAAGCACTCGCGCGGAGATTCGTTTCTGCTCGCCGAGTTGCGGTGGTGCGAACAGCGCATGGAACCCAGCCACGCCCACAACGCCTTCGCATCCGTCACGCGCAACATCGAACGCGCACAGACCTCCAAAGCAGAAGCCAATGACCACAACCTTCTGTCCGTCTGCCCCTGGGATGCGGCGTGCGGCGGCGACGATTGCACGGAGCCGTTGACGAAGTTTGGCGCGGTCGTTCGCGAACCCGCTCATCAGCGCGGACGCTTCATCGGGCGTCTTGGCGACCGCATGTCCGCCGTAGATGTCCGCCGCGAAGCCGATGTACCCAAGGCGCGCCATGCGCTGTGCATGGGAGTCCATGAGTGTGTCGCGCCCCCACCAGTGGTGACACACGACAACGACAGGTGCGGGCGAGGCGAGCGCCGCCTCGCGCGCCACGAACCCCTCGCATCGCTGTTCGCCATCGGAGTAGAGATATGTCTCGGTGTGCATGGCGAGCATTTCTACCGTGGGCAAGAAATTCGGTGCGCTTCTGGGGAGAACGCGCGCCGCGTGCTAGTTTCGGTTCGTTCCACTTTGGGAGGGAAATCTGCGTGACCAAAAGACCGGGGGCAAAGGAAGGACAGATTCGTCGTCGGCGTGGCTGGGCGGTACTTGGAGCGTTCGCATTCCTGCTGCTGATGATCGGAAGCAGCGGTGTGCTCGCTGCAGCGCGCGCAGGCGCGTGGGAGCATCACCACGACTTGATCGCGCCACCCGAAACGCTGCCGCTTGGACTTGGCAGTTGCGTGTCGGCCAGTACCGACGGACTGCTGGCGGTCGGCAGCGGCATTGACCGTGATGTCGGGGTTGACGCTGGAACTGTCACGCTCTGGCGACCCGCCATCGGCTGCGGTTCGCCGCTCGCCGTGATCCCGCATCCGAAGGGCTCAACTTCCTCGGGGTTCGGATTGTCCGTGGCACTTGATCCGCGCGGCTCGCTGCTGTGCGTTGGCGCACCTTACGAGATGGGCGCACTCGGCTGGCCTGATGGCTTTCAAGTCGGGCGTGTCTATATCTACGCGCTCGATCGGAGCGGACCGCGACTGGAGTGGCGACTGACGGCAGTGCTTGACTCGCCAGCGGAGGGCAAGAGAGGCAGCGCAGGCGGTCACTTTGGCGCATCCCTCGCGACGGATGGTGTCCATGTCGTGGTTGGATCACCCGATGACTCTGGGCAAGCGTTCGCGTCGGGTCGCTGCGATGTCTTTGTGCAAGGCAGCGGCGGCTGGAAACACGCCGCGCACTTCCCCTCGCCAACGGGCGAGATGACCGGGCGCTTCGGGCGGGCTCTTGCGATGGATGGCGATGTGATCGTGGTCGGCTGGTCGCAGGCCGAGGGTTCGTTCCCGAACCAGGGTCGCGCGGATCTGTACTTCCTGTCGACACAGCCCGAGCACATGGGTTGGCATCATGGTGCGGTACTGCACTCCCCCGCGCCGACTCATGGCGGAATGTTCGGCGCGTCTGTTGGCATTGATGGCGACCTCATTGCGGTGGGTGCGCCACGCGAGTGGACGGGGCGCGGTGCGATGGAACGCACTGGCCAGCTCCATCTCTGGCGAGTGAATCGGGTGGGTGCCCTTCGTGTGCGGTTTGCAGAGTCGATTGCCCCGCCACAATCGGTCTGTGATATCGCAGGCGCCATCCGCCCCGAGGCGTTTGGGATGTCCCTCGCGCTGCGCGGCCCACTGCTTGCCGTTGGCGCGACCGAGGCATGCGCACTCGACACTTCGGGGCATGACTCGGTGGTCCTTGAGGGAAGCGGTTGCGTGCATGTCCTTGATCGAAGCGGCGGATCGTGGGTGGCGACCGCTCGCCTCCAGTCACCCCAGCCAGTGGCGGAGGTTCACGATGGGTGGGGTGTGGCGATCAGCGCCCAGCCACAGCCGTGGATCGCTGCAGCGCGACTGGGCGACTTGGAGCAGACCGCAGGACCCGGGCGAGTGCTGATCTTTACTGCCACACGCGCGGCGGAGGATCTCAATGGCGGTGGTGAGTTCAGTCGATAGGTCCTTCATGAAGCAAAGAACAGTTTCGCTCGCATGGGGATCGATCGGTTGGGCGGGTGCTGGTGTGATCGCTGGCGGCACGCTTGCGCTGCTGATCGCGGCGCGCGGGACTTCGGCGCGTGACGCAACGCCCAGTGCGCCGAGTCAAGACGCCACGACTCAGAAGGCTCCCGCTGGCGACCGAAAGGGTCGACGGTGTGTGGCGGTGGCCTTTGTCGACCCGAATCAGTCGCGGCAAGTCTTCGCCGGGACGTCGTCCGGACTCACCATCCGAGGAGAAGTCCCCTGTGCCGACGCGGTCGTTGGTTGGAGCAGAGTCGGTCCAGTCCGCCTGTGGGACGATGGACTTGTGGAGTGCCTGGTGATTCCTGTTCCACCCTGTCCACAGGGCGATGGAAGCGTCTTCTACGCGTGGTTGGGCTTTCCCAATCCCAACGCCAACTGAGACTTCGAGCACTCGGCGGGATACCAGCGGTCCATGACTGCCTGCCACGATTCCGCGCTGGTGCATCGGATGAAGTCCGCCTTCACTTCCTCCGCACGCGGATGGTGTGCGGCGAACTTGATGCCGAACTTGCGCATGCGGCGACTGGTCGCAGCGTCGCTGTAAAGGATCGATGCCAACTCGAAGTGCCGCTCGAGCGCGGCACGCTGCTGCAGGAGCGACGGCGGCTCCGGCTCCAGTCCAGCCATCATGGCACGCGCCTGCTGGAAGATCCATGGATTGCCGATGCAGCCGCGCGCAACACTGACACCGCTGACGCCACACTGATCCAGCATGCCGAAGATGTCGGAGACAGTCCACACGTCGCCCGAACCGAAGATCACTCGGTCGCCGCGTCGGCGCGTCAAGTCCTCGAGGAACTCCCAGCGACTCGGACCGAGATACTTTTGCCGCACCGTGCGACAGTGCACCGTTGCCCATGCGTAGCCGATCTCATAGCACGCGTCGAAGATTCGTTCGAAATGGGCAGCCATCTCGGGCGTGTCATCGAACGCGCGCCGCAGTTTGACCGTGCAGGGCACCCGACCTGCAACCGCCTGATGCACCGCGCGAAGGATGTCCACCGCTTCCGCGGGATGCGCAAGGAAATGACCGCCACGGTTGTTGGCGCTGATCTTGCGGACTGGGCATGCGAGGTTCACATCCACCACATCATGCCCCATCTCGACAAGGATGTCCGCTGCGCGGGCCATCTCATCGGGGCGCGATCCCATGATCTGCCCCGCAAGCGGGTGGTCATCGACGGTCGCGGCGACATTGTCTTCCAGTTCGCCCATCCCGCACTCCGTTGCGATGAGATCCGGGTCCTCGCGGATCTTGCCCTTGCCGCCGTGGATCAGTGTGCGGTCAAGCAGCGCCTCGGTGACACAGAACGGACAGCCGTGCTGGCGTGCCACCAGTCGCATCGCACCATCGGAATATCCCGCCAACCCGGCTTGGAAGAACGGCGCGTCGAAACGCGGGATGAGCGCCTGCACGCGGGGATCGACCCGCGCCCTGCGCGCGGTCTCCGCAACGGGTCGCGACAGTCGCCGCGGCGGAAGCTCGCTTGGCGAGAGTTCAACGCTCATGATTCGAGTCTAGTCCGCACGCATGCGAATCCGATGCGTGTGCGGGGCTGGAAGCGGGCGCAGCAGTTGCGTTCCACGAGCGCACCTCGTGGGGCTCCCTACACTGGGCTCATCATGCGGAGTCGATGGAATGCACTGCTCCAGATCGCGCTTGCGGTTCCCGCGCTGCTCGCCGTCGGCTGCAACGCGAATCTGTACGACCCCACACTGGCGACGCGCCCCTATCCGGAAGCGCTGCAGCAGGAAAGCGTCGTGCAGGTGCAGGTCGTTCCACAGCAGACACAGATCCGCTTCATCAATGCCACAAGCACCAACTACGACAACATTGACATTTGGATCAACCGCCGCTTCGTCAAGCATGTGGAACGCCTCCATGCGGGGCAACAGATCGAGGTCGAGATCGAGGACTTCCGCGACCAGTGGGGGCAGTGCCCGCAGCCAGGTGGATTCTGGCGAACTCGCCCACCCACGCCCATTGTGATCACGCAGATTCAGCGCGATGAAACGCAGCCATTGGTGGGGCTTGTGACCGTGCTTCCGTCTGATGTGAAGGTGGAGTCACGCGATCCACGCTGACCGAGTGACCCGCGCCGGGTGGAGCCGCATGAGCCGCCCCTCCCAAGAGTTCTAAGCGCTACCGCGCGGCGGCGTGATCCCAAGCCGCTCGCACTTCTCCTCGAACTCCCCGATCTCACGCTTGTTCGTCGTGGCGATCGGCACTCCCGAGCGAATCGCATCGATCTCGAGCCGC
>VGXN01000027.1 GCA_016873335.1 Phycisphaerae bacterium
ACTGCTTCGTGGAACTGATGGAGAGCGGCACGCCGCTCACGGAGGCCACGATGCGCGAGTCACAGGCACGCACCGCACTGCTCGTCGCTGGCGAAGTTGGCGCGAGATGACCGCGGGGCAGTCGGCGGCGGTGAACGCCACGGCGACATCATTCGTGCGTGTGGCTGTTGGGCGCGGCATTGATCGACATCCCGAGGGTCTTGTGTATTCGGTGCCTGCCGATCTGGGTGCCATAGACCTCGGGGATCATGTTGCCGTCCCGCTCGGACGCGGTCACGCCTCGGTGGACGGGGTGGTCGTCGCCGTCGGTGGCGCGGAGCTGGCAGGACCTGAAATCCCCGCGGAAAAGATCAAATCCGTACGGGCGGTGTACCGTGACACGCCGCCGCTGCCGCAGATTTTGGTGCGTTTGGCACAGTGGGTTGCGTCGTACTACTGCACGCCGATCGGCGTGACGCTGCAGTCCATCACGCCTTCCGCGGTGCGCGCAGGAATTGGCAGAACGACGCGGCTGATGGTCGATCTCACACAACCGCAGCCCGACGGCAGCGTGCATCCATCTCGGCGCCGAGTGCTCGACGCACTCGCCGCGATGCCCGCCTCGCAGCGCCCGTGTGAGGCGCGCGATCTCGCCGCCGCTGCAGGCGCCCGAACGCTCGCAGCCGTGCGCGCGCTCGTGCGAAGCGGACACCTCACAGCCATTCATCAGACCACCGTTCAAGCAAAGTGGCGGAGCGGTCTTGACATGGATGGAACGCCGCCCGCACTCACCCCCGCGCAGCAGTTGATCGTGGACAGCGTCGGTGGCGTACTCGGATCGTTCAGCCAGCATCTGCTCTTTGGCGTCACGGGTTCGGGCAAGACTGAGGTGTATCTCCGCTTGGCGGAGCGCGTTCTCCTGCAGGGGAAATCGGTGTTGTGGCTCGTGCCCGAGATTGCGCTGACACCGCAGGCCGCTGGGCGCGTGATGGCGCGCCTGCCGAAGCACCGTATTGCGATCCTGCACTCGGGGCTCACCGCCGCACAGCGACACGAGCAGTGGCTCGCGGCGGGAAGCGGTGAGCCGAAGGTCGTGCTCGGCGCACGCAGCGCTGTCTTTGCGCCGATTCCCGACGGGCAACTCGGGCTCGTGGTCGTCGACGAGGAACACGACAGCTCGTACAAGCAGGATCAGGCGCCGCGCTATCACGGACGCGATGTGGCAATCCGCCGCGCACATCTGGCGGAGTGCCCTGTGCTGCTCGGGAGTGCAACACCGTCACTCGAGAGTTGGTGGAACGCCACGCGCCGCAGCGTGGCGACGCTGCATCGACTGCCCGAACGCGCGCCTGGACTCGTTGTGCCCCGCGTGGATGTCGTGGATTTTCGTGCAGAATCGATGCTTCACACCGACCGCCGCGTGCGGCTGATCGGCCCTTCGATGGAGCATGGATTGCGCCGCGCACTGGAGGGCGATGGGCAGGCGATCGTGCTGCTGAACCGACGCGGCTATGCGAATTGGATCGCGTGTCCCGACCATGCATGCGGATGGACGCTGCAGTGTGACCACTGCGAGGCCGGCATGGTGGTTCACCAATTGCCCGAGGAGAGAGGCCGCCGCATCACGCGCTGTCACCACTGCGGTGCGGAGCAGCGCGTTCCCTCCCAGTGCCCGCGGTGCAGCAAGCGAGTTTGCATCTTTGGGCTTGGCACGCAGAAGGTCGAGGAGGAACTGCAGCGCATGTTCCCCGAACTCCACGCCGCAGCCGGCATTGCGCGCGTCGACAGCGACACGATGGAACGCGCCGAAGACTTTCATCAGGTGCTCGGGCGCTTCGCTCGCGGCGAGATTCGCCTGCTGCTTGGAACACAGATGATCGCCAAGGGGCTGGACTTCCCGAAGGTGCAGATGGTTGGCGTCATCAGCGCAGACACTGCGCTGAACATGCCGGATTTCCGCGCGAGCGAGCGGACCTACCAACTTGTTGCGCAAGTGTCGGGGCGGTGTGGTCGTGGAAACGCCGGCGGACGCGCGGTGATTCAGACCTTCCAGCCTGATGCGGACGCGATCCAATTTGCGGCTCGCGGCGACTATGAAGGATTCGCTCGGAGTGAGGTGGAGTTGCGTGAACGCCACGGCCTGCCTCCCGTGCATCGCATGGCGAGGATCATCGTTCGTCATCACTCGCAAAGCGAAGCCAATCGCATCGCTGCGGCCCTGCGTGGCGGTCTAGTTGCGTTGCCAGAGAGCCGCGGCAGTCGCGTCCGCGAACCTGTTCCCTGTGCCATTGCACGCATCGCCGACCGTTGGCGGGTTCAAGTGGAGGTGATTGCGGAGACGGCGGGCGCGCTGCAGCGACTGATCGCCGCAGCACGGTCGCGAGGCATTGTGAAGCCTGGCGAGGTGATGGCGGTGGACATCGACCCCGCGGCACTGCTGTGATGCTCGTCGAGTGGGGCAAACACTGAAGGTTCCACGGTCATTCTGCTACACTCGTCTTCCGCGGAGCGGCGCCCGTGCCGACCGCTGAAGACCCCCATCCTGCGGAGCCATCCGTGACCAATTCAGGGCACGACAAGTCGGAATCGAATCGCGCCGCACGGCAGTCAGTCAACAGTTGGGACGCCGCATTCATCGATGACCTGTACGCCAAGTGGTCGGTCGATCCGGCGTCGGTCGATCCCTCTTGGCGGCAGTTCTTTGCAGGCTTCGATCTCGGACTGTCTCGCCCCGCGCCAGCGGAATCCGCGGGCGCTTCAGGGGATGCATCGGGTGGTACCCGTGCAGGTTCGGCGGCGGGCGCCCCGGCGCCTGCGGCTGGAGCGGCAGTCGATGGTCAGCATGCCGAAGACCAGCGCCGCGTGGATGCGCTGATCAACCGGTACCGCGAATTCGGGCATCTTGCAGCGACCATCGATCCGCTCGGTACGACCCGCCCTTTCCCCGATGCGTTGACGCTTGAGAGCCTCGGACTGAATGACGCGCACCTTGCACAGGCATTCGATGCAGGCTCGCTGCCGATCACTTCACCCGCGACACTTGGCGCGATCATCGAGCAACTCGAGCGAACATACTGCGGGCACTGTGGCGTGGAGTACATGCACGTGTCGAACCTCGAACAGCGGCAGTGGCTGGAGCGCCGCATCGAACAGACGCGCGGGCGTTGGGGGTTCGGACCTGAGCAGCAGCGGCGCATTCTGGCGCGGCTTGTCGATGCGGACGCGTTCGAGTCCTTCCTTGCGATGCGTTATGTCGGCAAAAAGCGATTCGGGCTCGACGGTGCCGAGACACTGATCCCGATGATCGACAGCGTGCTTGAGACGGGCGCAGCGCTCGGTGCACGAGAGTTCTGCTTCGCCTTTGCGCACCGCGGGCGGGTCAGTCTTTTGTGCAATGGACTCGGCAAGTCCTACGAGCAGGTCCTCACCGAGTTCGACGAGTCTTGGACCGAATCTTTCGCACGCGGCGGCGGCGATGTGAAGTACCACCAAGGGTTCAGCGGAAGTCGCGCCACCGCTTCAGGTGAAGTGCGGGTCACCGCATCCGCGAACGCATCGCATCTCGAATTTGTCAATGCGGTTGTGCTCGGGCGGACGCGCGCGAAGCAGGATCTCCGATCCGACAGCGAACGCCGTGAAGTGATTCCCGTGTTGGTGCACGGCGACGCGTCGTTCCCCGGCCAAGGCTCGGTCGCTGAGTGCTTCAACTTCATGCTGCTGAAGGGCTACACCGTGGGTGGAGCGCTGCACCTCATCATCAACAATCAGGTCGGCTTCACGACCAACCCCGACTGCACATTCGGCGGGCCCTACTGCTCGGATCTTGCCAAGGGCTTCGGCGTTCCCGTTTTCCACGCGAATGGCAGCGATCCCGAGGCGTGTGTGTGGGCGGTACAGATGGCCGTCGAGTTTCGTCAGGCGTTCGGTGTCGATGCGATGGTCGAACTCTGGTGCTACCGCAAGAACGGTCACAACGAAACGGACGAACCATCGTTCACGCAGCCGCTGCTCTACAAGCGAATTCGTGCGCACACGCCCGTGGCGACGAGTTACCGCGATCGGCTCGTGGCACAGTCGGTGATGACCGCGGACGAGGCGGATGCGCTTCCGAAGTCCGTGCATGAGCGCATGGATGCTGCGCAAACCGCGGTTCGTGCGAAGCCTGTGCGCCCGAGCGTGCCGCCCTTCGCGGACCGCTGGAAGGGGCTGAGCCATGCCTACGCATGGGATCATGTGGAGACGGGCGTTCCACTTGCCTCGCTGGTGAAGGTCGCGGCAACGCTGTCGAAGGTGCCCGATCACATCACGCCGCACAAGACCATCGCGCGGCTCATCGCTGCTCGCGGCAAGGTGGATTCCGACACGCGCATCGACTGGGCGCTCGCGGAGTTGCTCGCGTACGGCACGCTGCTGCAAGAGGGCAAGGCAGTCCGTATCAGCGGGCAGGATGTCGAACGCGGCACATTCAGCCACCGCCACGTTGTGGCGACATGCCAAGAGACTGGCGGCACTTTCTCGCCGCTGACGCAGCTTGGTCGCTTCGAGGTGTACAACAGCCCGCTCACCGAGAACGCGATCGTCGGCTTTGAGACTGGATACGCACAGACCGATCCCGATGCGCTGGTCATCTGGGAAGCGCAGTTCGGTGACTTCGCCAACGGCGCGCAGGTGATCTTTGACCAGTTCCTCACGAGCGCGGAGATCAAGTGGGACCGCGCGTGCGGACTGGTGCTGCTGCTGCCGCATGGGTACGAAGGACAGGGTCCCGAGCATTCGTCCGCTCGGCTGGAGCGGATTCTGCAGCTTGCTGCGGACGACAATTTGGAGTGCGTGTACCCGACGACGACCGCGCAGATGTTCCATGTGCTGCGCCGTCAATTGAAGCGCCCGTTCCGAAAGCCGCTGTTCGTGATGACGCCCAAGAGCATGCTGCGCCTTCCTGCCGCGCAGAGCGCGGGCGAGGAACTTGTGCAGGGTCACTTTGCGCGCGTTTTGGATGATGCGGAGGCGCAGCGCGGCGGGATGGTGTCTCGCGTGTTCTTCTGCAGCGGCAAGATCTTCCACGAACTTGATGCGCAGCGGCGTGAGATTGGTGACCGCGGCAGCGCGTTCGTGCGCCTCGAGCAGATCGCCCCCTTCCCCGCGGAAGAAGTGGAAGCTGTCCTGAAGCGTTACCGTGGTGCCGAAATGCACTGGGTCCAGGAAGAGCCGCGCAACATGGGCGCGTTCCGCTTCGTGCAGGCTCAGATGCTCGACCGATTTGGCGTGAACCTGAAGTACATCGGCAGACCCGATTCAGCGACACCCGCGGTCGGATCGACCAAGGTTCATGAGAAGCAGGCGAAGGCGCTGCTGTTGGAAGTCTTTCCTGCTCTCGCGGCGGCGACAAAGACTGGTGGTGATCGAAAGGCAGCGTCGAAGGAACCCACACGCGAGCCCCGCGCAACGACTGCAGATCCTGCAGAGACCGCGGATGCTTCCGCTGCCGAGAAGAGTGAGACGAAGGGCAAGCGATCAGGCGCGAGCCGCCGAACGACCGCACAGAAGCGTTGATGCAAGGAGCAGCACATGGTTGATGTCACGATCCCAAGCCCTGGCGAGTCCATCACCGAGGTCACCCTCGGCACGTGGCGAAAGTCCGATGGCGAGTGGGTGGAGAAGGATGAACTGCTGAACGAGATCGATTCCGACAAGGCGACGCTTGAACTGCTTGCGCCTGCAGCGGGTGCGCTGAAGGTTGTGGTCAAGAGCGGAACGGAGCAGAAGGTCGGCACACTGGTTGCGAAGATCGATGATTCGGCTGCGCGTCCGGCTGGTGCAGCGGCCACACCTCAAGCGAAGCGCAAGGTGATTGAGACAAAGCCGGCCGAGTCGGCCGGCTCTGGTTCTGGCGCAGCGCGCGCGTCGGGCGGATCGCGCGCGTCGGGTGTTGCGCGCAAGATGGCTGCGGAGCGCGGCATCGACCTCGGCACCGTCGAGGGATCGGGACCATCGGGGCGAGTGATGAAAGCTGATCTGGAAGGTGTTTCATCTTCCGAATCTGCGCCGACCGCGTCCCGCAGTTCGCCCCGCGGTTCGCGCGGCGTGCGGCGAGAGAAGATGACACGGCTGCGTCAGAAGGTGGCGGAACGCCTCGTCCAAGCGCAACGAACTGCCGCCATGCTCACGACCTTCAACGAGGCGGATATGAGCGAGGTGATTCGCCTGCGCACCGAGCACAAGGAAGCGTTCGAGAAGGCACATGGCGTCGGCCTTGGGTTCATGGGGTTCTTTGTCGGCGCGTGCGTCTCCGCGCTGCAAAAGTATCCGCGCGCGAATGCGTTCCTTGTGGGGGACGAGATCGAGTACCACGACTACACGGACATCGGTGTCGCTGTCGGCACGGACCGCGGGCTGGTCGTTCCCGTCCTTCGGAACACCGAGGGCATGAGCTTGGCGGACATCGAGCGCGAACTGAAGTCGCTTGCGCTGCGCGCCCGCGATGGCAAGTTGTCGGTCGATGAGATGACTGGCGGCACGTTCACCATCTCGAATGGCGGCGTCTACGGATCGCTGATGTCCACGCCGATTCTCAATCCGCCGCAGTCGGCGATTCTCGGCATGCATGCGATCAAGAAGCGTGCTGTCGAGGACCCGCATCGTGCGGGCACGGTCGCAATTCGCCCGATGATGTATCTGGCGCTCTCCTACGACCACCGAATCATTGATGGAGCCGAAGCCGTCGGCTTCCTCGTCCATGTCAAGGACTGCCTTGAGAATCCAGGACGTCTCCTGCTTGGCGTCTGAAGTCGAATCGGAGGAAACCCCATGCGCATGTTGATCCCCTGTGTGATGATGTGCTGCCTCGTTCTGGGCTGCGGCGGCGGCGAAGGGTCGGAGGAGCTGGAAGTCGCTGAGGGCGACACGATGTACAGCCCGCCTTCAAAGCAAACGATTACGCCGCCCGTGGTGACCGTCGATATGGCGAAGTACGCGCGCGAGTTCGGTGCTTCATTCCAAGCACAGGCGGACGCCGTCGACAAGATGGCGAGCGGCAACACGCTTTCGATCGCGGAGAGCGATGCGTACTGCAAGGCGCAGGAACGGATGGCGCGCCTTGCACTGGAGATGAACGACATCCTTCAAAAGAACCCGCGCTGGCAGCGCGCGATGACCGAGGCGCTCGAGAAAGAAGGCAAGTCGGGAATCATCTCGTTGTATCACGCAGAGAGAGCGCTGAAGCAGGCGAAATCGTCTGGCAAAGCGGGGCGTGCCACAGGGAAATGCTCCGATGAAGTGACGAAACTCGTGAGCGACAATCAACTCATCATCAATCGCATCCGCGGGCTCATGCCCTATTCGAAAGCTGAGATGACGCCCCCCAAGGCCAAGTGAGGCTGACGGGGATTGTCAGCGACTTGATGAGCTTGATGAGGTTCGCTGCGTTCCAGACGGCTTGCCGGATGCGGACCTTCCCCCAGACTTTCCAGCCGTGCGAGTGGGTGCGCGGCGTTCGGGCGCTGCGGGCGCGTCGGGGCTCGACTCCGCGGCGAGATCTCCATCGCTCGCCACATCCGTAAAGATCAGCGCAGCGGAGACGCGTTCCTTCGCATCGGCGGGAAGGTCCTGCCCCGTGGCGAGAATCGATGCGCGCCGCTCCGGCAACTGATCAGGCTTCACACCGAGATACTGCAGAGACTCATCCACGACATCGCGCACGACAGGACCCGCGATGGAACCACCGAAGTGCCCCTTTCGCTTGTCGGGGTCGTCGATCACACAGAGCACGACCACCCGTGGATCCTCGTAGGGTGCTGCGGCAATGAAGTTGGCGACATAACGGTCCTCGAAGTAGCCCTTCCCCTGCCCCGCTGGCTTTGGAAGTTGCGCGGTGCCTGACTTGCCGAACATTCGATAGAGCGCGCTCTGCGCTCGGCGCCCCGTGCCTTCGACGAGCACGCCTTCCAACGCACTCCGCGACTCCTGCGCGATGCGAGCGGAGACCGCTTGGATCATGCTTGGAGGCGCTGCACTCGCTGTCGTCGCATCGGGAAGCGCAAGGCGAGGCTGTGGCAGGTATCCGCCATTGCAGAATGCGCTGAACGCACGCGCCATCTGCACGGGCGTGACTCCGATCTCATGTCCCATCGCCACGGAAGTCTGCGTGTACTTCGACCACGCCGATGGTGGCGTGATCAGACCGTTGGTCTCGCCAAGCAGCCCAATCCCACTGGGCTTGCCGAAGCCGAAGCGATCAATGACGGTCGCACGCATCTGATCAAAGGTCATGCGTTCGCCGGCGATCGCCATGCCGCTGTTGAGGCTCTTGACCAACACTGTCCGCCACGACACCGGACCGTAGTACTTCACATCCCGGATCGCGCGCCCGAACGAGGTGCGGTGGGGTCCCGTGCTGGGTGTCGGCAGTTTGCTCTCTGGCGTGAAGATGCCGAGTTCCGTTGCGGCAGCCCAAACAAACGGCTTGAATGTCGAGCCTGGTTCAAAGGGATCGCTGAGGCATCGGTTGCGACCGAGCGCGGGATCGATGCGACGCGATGGATCGGTGGTGATCTCCTTCCAGCCTGGTCTGCTCTGCAAGATGTCAGCCATCGCAAGGACATCACCCGTATGCGGATCCATGACGATGATGCGACCACCACCCGCGTTGTATTCGCGCACCGCTTCGGCGAGGCGCCGTTCCGCGATGTCCTGGATCACCATGTCGATCGTCAGTCGAATGTCGGATCCGTCATCCGCTGGAACAAAGTCCCCATCGTCGATGTGAAGCACATTGCGCCGAACATCGCGCAGGAATGTCAGTCGACCATTCACTGCTGCCAACTGTTTCTCAAACGCCAACTCGGATCCTGAGAGCCCCTTGTGCTCGAAGCCGACCTTGCCGATCAGCGGCGCGGCCACGGAGCCCTGCGGATACTCGCGCACAAGCTTCGATTCGATGCCGACACCTTCTATCTTCAGGCTGCGTACTCCGTCGAGTTCCGTGTCATTCAGGTCGGCATCGAGCACCACATAACGATCGTCGGCACGCGCGCGAAGGACCGCCTCAATGTCAGCGGCTGGTCGGCCGAGCACCGTTGAGAGCGAGAGCGCCGCTTCCGTGAAGGGGTCCGCGGTGGGCAGCGCCTGCGGATCACTGCGAAGACCTTCCTCCATCTTCTCGTGCCCGCTCTTCCAGATGGTTGCGGGATCTGCGAAGAGTCGATGCCCCACCACACTCGTGGCAAGGATGCGACCGCGGCGGTCCATCAGCCGCCCGCGCGCGGCGAGTTCGACTGAGGTCGACGTGCGAGAACCCATCGCGGGTGAAAGCCTGTTGGGCGGAAGCGTCTTGAGTTGTGTGACGCGGACGAGGGCGACCGTCATCAACAGGACGACGATGCAGACGACCCAGTGGGTCCACGCGCGAATTCGCTGCGCATCATTCATCCGCCGACTTCCACGCGCCGCTGCGGCGGAGCGCTCGGGACCGCATCGAGCCGCATGGGTTCGAGTCGGTAGGGAATCGCCCGCCAACGCCGATCGAGCCGCTGCACGGCCGTACGCACATCATCGGGACTTGTGCGGCGGGCGATCTCAGTGCGCAGCGCCCAAAGCGTGCGTTCCTGTTCAAGCATCCGCCAGTGAGCGCGAGAGATGTCGCGCGCCAACTCATATCGTTGCTGGCGCTGTGCCAGAACGCCGCAGGCGAGAACGCCCACACCGATGATGATTGCGGCGATCTTGGCGAACACCGCCGTGATCTCAGAGATCGGCGGGAATCCGCAGCGCCTTGCCGATTCGCAGGTCGCTCGGGTTCTTCATGCGATCACGATTCGCCTGATAGATGGCTTCCCACTTCTTGGCCGAGCCGAGTTCGCGCGCGGCGATGGCGCCAAGCGTGTCACCCTTCTGAATGACATACTCACGACCATCCACCGACTGCGGTGATGTGGGCAGCGCAGCCTGAGGCGTCTGCATGGTCAATTGTGGCGCCGCGACTTGCTGCAGGGAGGGCGCGGGTGCCGCTTCGCCGCGCAGGACATGCACTGCGGGCAACCGTACCGTCATTCCGGGGCGCATCTTGGTTGGATTGGGAATCGTTGCCTTGTTGAACTCGGCAAGTTCCTTCCACAAGTTGCCGTTGCCGTACTTGGATTGACAGAGCTTGTAGAGCGTCTCGCCCTCACGCAGCGTGTACAGCTCGACAGGAAAACCAACGGGATCTGCGCTCGATGCTGGAACAGGAACGATGCCTTGGGGCAGCGCCACGGTGTCACCACCCTGCGCGAACTGCCGCTGCATCGGCGCGGGCTGCGGCGCGGATGTTCCAGTCACCTGAAGCGGCTGGATGGAGATCGGCGCATTCGGTCGGACTTCACGGATCTGCGTGTTTGCCGCAAGATCTGCCGTTGGGCGGCGCTGTCCCGCGGAGAAGTGATCAGAAATCAGGATGCCGACGAACAGCAGCAGCCCGAAGCCGAGGACGATGGCGAGTTTGTGCTCTCGTGTCATGGGAGGGACTTCCTTGTCCCGAGCGCGATTGCTCGGAGCTTCGCAGACCTTGCCCTTGGATTCGCCTCGACTTCAGTGTCGCTGGCGACCTCGGGCCGACGAGTCAACCGGTGAGCCAACGCGGCGTCCACCAGCGCGGCGAATGAGCGCTTGACTTGGCGGTCCTCCAACGAGTGGAAGGAGATGATCGCCACACGAGCCTCGCCAGAGAGCCACCCTGTTCCGCGCGCGTGCGCCGCCGAGGTGATCGACCCCAGCAGTTCCTCCAAGGCTCTCAGCTCGTCGTTGACGGCGATCCGAAGCGCCATGAAAGTCCGCGTTGCAGGGTGCAGTCTGGAGAACCGTGCGCGCGAGCCGTATGCCTCGCGCACGAGTCGAGCCAAATGCGCCGTCGTCGTAATCGGCTCAGTGGCGCGAGATTGTGCAATTTTGCGAGCGATGGCGCGAGAAAATGGATCTTCTCCAAGTGTGCCGATCAGGCTCGCGATATCGGACTCACTGAGGTCGCGCACGAGATCCGCAGCCGTCACGGGAAGCGAACGGTCGAGCCGCATGTCAAGCGGTCCATCATCGTGGAACGAAAACCCACGCTCGGGCATGTCCATTTGATTGCTCGACACGCCGAGGTCGGCGAGCAGAACGTCCGCGCGCAGGCCAAGCCGCTCCACCACCGACGAGACAGATCGAAAGTCCGCATGAACGCCCTCGATGCGCGAGTGCGGCGCAGCCGTTCGGACGCGTTCAACCGCATACCGCAAGTTGTCCGCATCGCGGTCAAGCAGGATGACGACGCCTGGGTCAACCGCTGCCGCCAACGCGCTTGCATGTCCGCCCCGCCCCGCCGTTGCATCGATGACACACCCACCGCGCTTCGGCGCGGTCATCTCCATCACAGAACCAAGCAAGACGGGCTCATGCCCATGCTCGCGACCATGACCATCTGCAGCGTGCCCCGCAGCGCCGTGCATCACACGAGTTGGTCCGACTTCTCCGCATGAGGAGTTGCTTCGCGTGGCACCGCTTCCGTCCGTCCGATCTCTCGCCGATCTTGGAGCGTTTGTTCAATCCAACGCTGGATGAGGGCGATTTTGACCGCCACCGCCACAAGGATGCCAAAGAAAGCGGCCCCGACCGCGTACACAACGAGCACACGCGTCTCTGTCAGCAGCAGGACAGCGGTGAGTGCGACACCGATCACCGTGAAGGCTGCCGTGATGCCGTACAGGGCGAACACCGCCTTCCGTACCGATCCGAAGAGGCGCTTGACTTGGTGATGGATGTGCTGTGCATCGGGCGTGTTCATTGGAACACCAGCAACCTTGCGGCGAATGATGGCGAGCGTCGTGTCGGTGATCGGAAGCCCAAAGACGATGAAGCCTGCCACCACAAGGCTGGGTGGTCCGTCCTCACCGAAAAGCAGCACGATCGTGACGCACAGGTAGCCAATCAGCAGACTGCCGCAATCACCAAGAAAGATGATCGCTGGATTGAAGTTCCAAGGGAGGAAGCCGAGTGTGGTTCCAAGAAGGGCCAATGCGAGCGCCACACGGACGCCCACGAGGCTTGTCGAAGGATTCTCGACCACGATGGTCGACGCGACGAGCAGCCCCATGGCAAGAAAACCCATCGACATGATCGTGGCGCTTCCCGTCAGCAGACCATCGAGACCGTCGACGAGGTTTGCCGCATTGCATCCTGCGATGATGACGAAGCCAAGAAAGCCAGTTCCGATCCAGTAGTAGAGCACTCCAGCAGGAACGGCTGCGCCTGCCACAGTGAACAGAACCTCATCGGGCGCTCCAAGAAACGGACTGAGAACGCCTGTCACGGCTCCGATGCCAATGTTGGAATACGCGAGTGCCGCGGCGGCGACGAGTTGCCCTGCGATCTTCAGGCGCGCATCCCACTTCCAAATGTCATCGGCAAGACCCGTCAGAGCGATGGCGACTGCACCCACGAGAATCGAAAGCGGCACGGGGGCCAAGTCTTCCGCGGGGCCATCCACCGCAACGAGCGCCGCAAACATCGCAGCGAGAAATCCGAGGAACACCGCAAGACCACCGAGGTAGGCGACGGGCGTGGTGTGAACCTTTCGCTCTCCATCGGGCTTGTCGATGACTCCGAACTCGAACGCAAGCCAACGCACGATCGGAGTCGCTGCGAGCGTGACAAGAAATCCAGCGATGAACACGGGCGCAAACGAGTTCAGAATCTCGACCGCATCCACGAGCACCTCGTGGACTGCAGGACGATCAAGCAATCCCCCCGATGGCAGCGGCAACGCTGGGGTGACTTGCGCAATCATCCTCACGTCGCTCCGCTTGCTGGGGTTGCCACCGTCGGTTCCGCCGAAGTCTCCGCCGAGTACTTCGAAGCCATTTCCGCATTCTTGCGGTAGTAGCCGCCCGCGGTCTGCTCGGGTCGGTTCAACACTGCGCCGATGAAGCGCCCGCGCTGAGCCGTCAGTTGTCCGATGAGACGCCCGACGAGTCCACGCTGATCACGCATGGCGCGGACCACGAGCACGGAGCCATCGATGCGGTTTGCGACAGCCATCGACTCTGCGGCGATCGCCATCGGCGCGGTATCGATCAGCACCAGGTCGTACTGCTCGCGCATGCCGTTCATGACTTCCGTCATCCGAAGCGTGTCGAGCAACTCGATCATGTGGCTTTGGCCGGCACCCACCACATCCACCCCGGAAGGGCTGCGCTGAACCACATCCGCAATCGTCCTCTTGCCCGCAAGCACATCACCGAGACCGAGCCCGCCCTCAGCAAGACCGAATGCGGCGCAAAGCCCTGGGCGCCTGAAATTCGCATCGACAACCAGCACCCGCTTGCCGATGACGAGCGCACTCGACGCGAGATTGGTGATCACCGCTGTCGCGCCAGCGCCGGGCAATGCCGAGAACACGCCCACCACAGAGCCCCCTTGATCGGCAAGATTCTTGATGATGTTGGTCGACACTTGCCGCAAGGATTCGGCGAGCGCCGATTGCGGTGCCTCTCGCACGACGAAGGACACCTTCGCGGGTGCGGTCGGGTCATCCTTCTGATCGGGGATGACGCCAAGCACACGACCACTCGCGAGCGCGGCCAGTTCACTGGCGAACCGAACACGCTGATCCATGAACTCCTTGAGAAAGATCAATCCAACCCCCAACAGAATCACCAGCACCCACATGCCAGGCAGCACGACCTTCCAATTCGGGAAAAACAACTCGCGCGGCGTGAGCGCACGCTGCGCGACTTCGACGGGAACCGAGTCTTCACGCGAGCGGGCAAGGTCCAGTTCTCCGACTGTCTTTGCGACGATACCGCGTTCTTCCTGGAGCCGCTCCTGACGCTCCTTCATCGCCTCGAGTTCGGCGACGCGCGAAGCCAACTCCTCGATTCGCTTGCGTTCAAGTTCGAAGTCTCCTGTCTGCTTCTTCAGGAGATCTTCGAGCCCACCCTGACGATCCGTCACCGACTTGAATTGACCATTCAGGTCGCGCTGCACGATCTCGTCGAGCGCCTTGTCCTTTTGAGCCCGTGCCGAGGCGAGTGTTTCCTCGGCGTAGCGCACCTCCGGATGTTGCGGCCCGAAGCGCGCCTTCTTGCTTTGCAGCGCGATCGTCAGATCATTGAGATCTCGGTTGAGTTGCATGAGTGCAGGATCCATTTCCGCCTTCTGGATGTCATCCTTGGACGGCTCAAGCCGGCCCTGCAGCTTCGCATCGAGTTGCCCGCGCTGGGACTTGACAAGACTGAGGTCCATCGTTGTCTCAGCAATCAGCCTCTGCAGTTCTTCGAGCCCCCGCTGGGACTGCTGCGCGTTCTCCTCAAATGCAGGGATGCCCTCTTCTGTGATAAAGCGGCGAATGGCAGCCTTCATGCTGTCGATCTGCTGATCGAGTTCATTCTGCTTCTTCACGAACACCTGCTTGATGCCGTTGAACTTGCGATCGCTCTCGGCGTTCAGTATGTCGAGGTAGGTCGTTGTGATCGCATTCAGTACCACGGGCACATCGCCGGCCACATGTGCCTTCCAGTACAGCGCGAAGAATTGCGTGCCACGGCGGTGTCCCGACGAAATCTCGTCTTCCAAATCATCCACTGCCTCATCCACGATGAACTGTCCATTGTCATCGAGGTAGTACTCGTGCCACGAAGTCTTCAAGACATCCTTGCTCGAGATCGCCTTCACCAGCACATCTCGCATCACCATCTGCTGTGCTTCCGTCTGTGCAAGACGCGCGACGGTTTCTTCCTGCGTCGCGTTCTCGCCGAAGATCTCGGTCGCCTCGCCCAACTGGGGTCGTAGACGAAGGACCACCTGTCCGCTGTACACCGGATAGATGAATTGCGCACCAAACTGGAACACAACGGTGAAGACGGCACCGCCGAGGGTCCACCACAGGATCTTCTTCCAATTCTGCCGCAGAACGCGGACCGGGTCGATCACCGCACCACGCGAGGCGGTCGCCTGAGGCCGCGCCGCACTCGGAGACCGCTGCGGTGCACTCGCCGCTGACGCGTTCGGGGGCGAACCTGATGTTGGTGGAACCATATTCCAGTTTCCTTTTGCTGTCAGCCGCCGGTACTGCCGTTCAACGCGCGATCGACCGCATCAATCTCGCGCTGCGCATCCTCTTCCGGCTTGAGCGCCTTCGCGCGTGTCAGCGAAGCGACCGCATCCTCGCGGAAACCCGCCTTCAACTGCGCCATCGCAAGATGCGCGTAGGTCATTGGATTTGCCTGAACACGCGACGCGCGTCGCAGCAACCCGATCGCCTCGGGATACTCGCCCTTCTGCGTCAGGGCATAGCCAAGCGTATCCATGAGATCCGCGTTGACAGGGTTCACCGCCAGCGCACGACGGGCGCGTTCAATCGCCTGCGGCACCTTGTTGAGCACAGCAGCCTCGAGGTACGCGACGTTGTTGAGCAGCAGCAGATCATCCGGCTGCAGCGCGAGTGCCTGCTCATAGTGCTCCGCGGCCTTCGTCATATTGCGACGCCGATACTCGATGTTTCCAAGCATCCGATACGCCGCGAAACGTTCCTGATCATTCGTGGCTGCCTGAAGCGCACGGGTGGCGACCTCGAAGGACTTGTCGTACCACTGCGGACCAGTTTCACCGAAACGCTGCGCGACACCGACGAGAAGTGCGGACGATGGGGTGGCGCCTGCGCACTCTGTCACGAACTTGTCGAAGTCCGTCATCTTGTCGCCTGGATAGAGCGTGCTTGCGGCGAGCACCCACTGATCTCCACTGACGCCCTTCGAGGGATCGATGAGGCGAACGCACTCGCGCAGTTGCTGCCGACCCTGCTGCCGAGCAATCTCCGTGTCCCCCGTTGCAGCGAGCGATGCGGCGGCCATCATCTGAAGGAATGGAACCTGCGGCACAACCCCAGGCACCGCCTGAAGCGCCCGCAGCACACCCACCAAGTCAGGCGGGGAGTTGGTCGCGCGCTGGAGAATCGCCTGAATCAGGAAATCGGGATTCGAGGTGATGCTGAACAGCGTTTGGTAGTTCGTGGCGGCATCGAGATTCTTCCCGGCCGCGACTTGCGCCTCGCAGAGTGCCTGCAGCCAGGTCTGATTGCGTGGCTCTTCAGCAACCGCCGCGCTTGCCGTCGCGATCGCCCCCGCAAAGTCTCCTGCGCCCAACTGGTAGGCGATGAGTGCCCGACGACCCTCTATCGTCCTTGGGTTCTGCTCCACGAACTTCCTGCACACATCGATCGCACTGGCGATGTCGTTGCGATCGGTCTGAATGGATGCGAGCAGTCTTGTGGCCGGCCAGTAGTTGCCCTGCAACTCGATCGCTCGTTCAACATTCTGCAGCGCCTGACGTGCCATATCGGGATTGCCGCTCTTCTGATACCGCCGCTGGAATGATGCGGCACGCACCATGAATGGAAGTGGATTCGCGGGATCCATCTTGATCGCCTCATCGAGCGACTTGTTCAGTTCGCCGAGCACTCGAGCCTCATCGGCAGGCGAGCCGCTGAACTCTGGCTGATCCATCTCGGAATTGGCGATGTCTGCCGCCAACAGTCGGTCGTTGAATGTGATCTTGTCGCCTGCCAGTTTGGCGACCTCGGCGCTCATCTCCTTTGCCCCCTTGAAGTCACGAACCTCCAGCCGGAGCGCAGTGATGGTGCGCGCCAAATCCAACGTTGGCGCCTTGGCGTAGGCCTTCTCGAGCACATCAAGCGCCTGTCGCGGCACACGGCGGTTTGACCACACCTGAGAGACCGCACGCGCTGCATCACTCGTTGCGCTCGCATCAAGCGTGATCGCCTTGTCGAGTGCTTCCTGCGCTTGCCTCCCCATTCCCATCTCCAAGTACAGCTCCCCCAAATCAATCCAAGCGGCCCACTGCATCGGACCCGTGAGCTTCTCCGCTGCCGAACGCAGCATGTCGGCGCCTTCCCGTCCGCGGCCTGCCCGCTGAAGGGCCGCGGCATAGAACCGAACCGATGTGTTGTCGTTTGGATTCCCCCGCAAGAGCGCCTCGAGGATCTTCTGCGCGCGTTCCGCGTACAGCTTCGCGTACTCCGCGGTGATCATGTCCTGCCGTTCCTTGCCGAGCGAATCCCACTCCTTCTGTGGGTAGACAGGCATCGAATTGTCATCGAGAACAAGTTCACGAGTCACGGGCGTTTCAACCAGGAGCCGCATCAACTGACGCGCATTGTCAACATCGGAGGGCCGCAGGGAGTACAGGCGTGAGCGCTCCACAATGCTGCCGGCGCGGTTGCCGTACATCGCTTCCAGGTCGAGGTAGGCATTTCGAACATCCGGGTTTCCTGGCAGTGCGTTCATGGCACTGCGTAGCACCTCACGCGCCTTTGCAGCCTGACCAGACCTCGCCAACAGCATGGAGTACAGCCGAATGGTCACCGGATCATTCGGCGCACGATCGAACGATGTGGAGAACGCCTCACGCGCACCATCCATGTCTCCACTCCGCTCCCGAGCCATTCCAAGAAGTCGGTAGGACGCGGCAGATGCACCGGGCAGCGCGGTTGCCTGCTCGAACGATTGCACTGCCTTTGCAAACTCCTCCTTCGCAAGTGCCATTCGCCCGCGCATCAAGAACGGAATGGCCTTGTCCTGAGAGTGCTGCTCGGCGATCGCGAGCAGCTGCTGCAGGCGCGCCTGATCGTCCGCTGTCAGCGCATCGGCAAAGAGTCGATCGAGCAGTGCGCCGTCTCCAGGTGCCAGTTCGAGTGCACGTGTAGTCGCCGTCTGACTCGCTGCCTTTGCAGCGGCCAGTTCTTCCTGCACCATCGCGCGATCGGCTTCGGCCACGACATTCAGGCGCTTCTCGAGCGAGTCGCAGAGCGTCAGCATGGTGAGTGCAACGAAGACCGCGCGTTCGGCATCACTCCGCTTGCTGCCATCAGACAGCGGCTGATCTGCAAAGGCCAAAACGCGTTGCACGGGCGACTTGATCTCTGCGAGGATCTGGAGCGACCTGAGAAGACCGTCCTCTGGTGTCTCAGCGAGATAGACCGCCAGAGATGCCTTCGCCTCTTCCTGCTTCCCCATGAAGAGCAGCGACTGCACAAGTGTCCGCTTCAAGCGAATGTCATCGGGTGTGCGGGTCAGCGCATCCCGGATGATGGTGAGCGCACCCTCCATGTTGCCCTCATTGGCCAACTGTTCTGCGTTGCCGAGTGCCTTCAATCCATCATCGGCCATGTTCAACATGCCATCACCGCGAACCTTCGCGAGTTCCGCCGCAAGTTGCTGCGCCACCGCATTGCTTGGTTCTGCTGCCAAGACCAACTGCACGCTCCGCTTCGCCTCGGCGAGACGCCCAAGCCGCGCCTCGAGTCCCGCACGAACGAGGTAGAACTGCGCAATGCCGGGATACTCGTCGATCCCCTGATTGACTTTGATCAGTGCAGCGCCCTGCTCACCGCGTTGACCCAGCGCCGAGGCTGCGAGCAGGTAGAACTCTGGTGGCACACGCCTTTGACGCGCAAAGAGGTCCTCGAGCTTCGTGATTGCCGTGAGATAGTCCCCATCGGCAAACGCGATCTTTGCATCACACCGGAGCGTGGCGAGATCACCGTCGCGCGTTCCGACGATTCCCACAAGCCTCTCACGGAGAGCCTTCAGGGCAGCGATCTGCGACCTTCGGAGTTGCATATCTTTGCCGTCGTCCAATCGCGCATAGTTGATTTCGAATACCTCTTCGAGGGAACCTGCACGAACCTCATCCGCATAGGCTGCGAGCATCGACACCTTCGGCGCCGGCATCGCCACGATCCTCTCGTAGGTCTCGATCGATTTGTCGGTCTCGTCAGTCAACCGCTGCAGTCGTGCGAGGGCGTTCAGCTCGAGAATCGGGGTCCCCGACTTCTCGATGGCTGACGCGAGCAGCACGATGACACGCTTGATTGCATCTGGATCTTGAAGAGAGCCGACAACACCCGAGAGTTCCACCAAGTCCCGCGCACTAAGTCCCTGTGCCTTGCCAGGCTGGTCAGATGATCGGTCGCCACCTGCCCACAACAGCGGATCGAGCACGCTCCGAATGGCCTGCGGGGTTGCCAGCGGATTGTTGGCCCTCCGCAGGCCCGAGAGGTGCATGAGTTCCACGATTGCAATCTGGGAGTTGTCTGGGTTTGCCGCCTTGGCCTCCGAAAGCAGCCGCGCGAACTCCTCCTCGCGGGTTTCGGCTGATCCGCCTTGCCCCGCCGAAAAGAGACGAAGCACATCGTTTCCAACCGCGACGAGAAGAGAGCTCCACAGTTCTGGATCCTTCGGATTGCTCTTCAACACTTCAAGCGCATCGCCTTCCAGCTCGGTGCGGTCCTCTGCCGTCAGCAGTTCTTCGCGGTTCAACTGTGCAGAGAGACCGATGGAACGAATCGTGCCCCACAGCGGATCCGACTCTGGCACGCGGCCGAGTGCCTCTTCTGCGGTGGCCGCCACAGACTGCCACATCTCCAACTGCGCAAATGTGCGTGCACGCTCGATCTGCGAGTCGAGTAGCGCCATCCATTGATTGCCATCCAGCGGCGCAGAACGCGTTCGTCGCTGCAACAGCAGTTCGCGGCGACCGTAGAGCTCCTGCGCGTCGGACGCGGTCTTTGGCGTCATCAGGCTGAGCGCATCGAGCATCTTCTGAGTGAATGCCAGATTGTTGGGCTGCTTGCTGACAGCACGCCCATAGCGGCTGATTGCCTCTTGATACTTCTTGTAAGCCGCATCCGCATCGCCCGCCTTCTCGAGCGTCTGCGCCTGCGCGACCAAATCATCGCCGCGCTGGACATTCTTCTCGGGCGCCGCGAAGTTCGTGTACCACCACAAGCCAGCGAGGACGACTCCCACAAACAGCACAAAGCCGCCAATGAGGATGATGAATTTCTTGTTGAGACGGGACTGCCCGCGCACCTTTGTGACCGTGTTCGCCATGGTTCAGGACTCCTTGGATTCCAGTTTTTCCACCTCGGGCCAGTCCGGCAGGCACTTCATAACGGCCGGCAGGACTTGCCCAAGCAAATCGGCTGTCGCCGCCGTCCAGCGCTCTTCGGCGCCATCCGCGTCGTTGACAACCATCGAGAATTGAATCTTACAGTAGTACGCGTGGCGGTTCGCGAGATCGAACGCGTAGGTTTGCACGACATAGGGTGATGCGGTCATGCGTCCGTTCGCCACAAACAAGTAGCCGCCCACGAAGCGAACACCTGCCTTCGTTTCCTCCTGAAAGACGGTCACGGAAAAATCTGTCTCGCCAAGCGGCATGTGAACATTGCTCTCGGCGCGCGTGACCGGGTCGAGCACCCGTGCAATCGGATACCGCTCGCCAGATGCAGGATGTATTGGTCCAAACTGAAGGTCCCAAGCAGTACGGTCCACGGGAACACGAACCCCGTGCGGTTGCTTCACCATGAGCATGCCGGCCGCGCCCCAACAGCGTTCAGGCACGTGGGGGACTGCATCCACCATTCCCGTGTAGTAGGCGATGTGCAGCAGAAGAACGCCCTTCGACGAATCGCCATCGAGTGCGTAGTGCCGGTCGAGATATT
>VGXN01000028.1 GCA_016873335.1 Phycisphaerae bacterium
TCCAGAGTGATGCGCGCCGTCGGCATACAGGGGATGCCTCCGTCGCGCCGAATCCAATCCAGAGTGATGCGCGCCGTCGGCATACAGGGGATGCCTCCGTCGCGCCGAATCCAGCACAGAGCGAGGCCCCGCGGCATGCACCCTGAAACGGGACGGAGGGCTTGGTCAACTGGGGAAAATGATCTTGCTCTTGGGAGCTGGCGCTGCAGCACCCGTTGATTGGCTCGCTGCTGGACTGATGGGAGGCTGCGCACCGCCGCCCTTGGCGCCCTGTGCTGCGACCATCTGTGCGAACTGGACGAATCGAGCGCGCAGTTCCGTCAGGATGCCCTTCAGTTCCTTCGACTCCTCGGCTGTGAGGTTGCCCTGGGTCTTGGCATCGAGCACGCCAAGCAGATCGATGGCAAACTGGGCCGCTGGGAGATCCACCACCACGCGGCGCGTCTGTGGATCGCCGTAGGCGCCGAGCCCGCCGAGCGCCTGCGTGGCGAGCATGCCGACAATGGTTCGGAAATCGGCGGGCGGCAGGTCGTCTGGACCCGCAGCAGACTTCTCGGTTCGCTCGGTATCGATCTTCTTGAGCTTTTCCCGTTCAGCTTCCGCCTGTGCTTTCCAGTCACTGTCGACGTGCAGTTTTGGTTCGGGGGCTGGATTGCTCATGCGCCAAGTATAGGTCGACTGATGTTTTCACCGAGGTAGCCTGTTCGCGTGGCCAGTCGGTCAAGACTTCCAATGGTCAGGGCTTTCGGATCTCAAACGCTCCTTGCCCTTGTGATGATTGCTGCGGTCATCGCCGCGGGATGCAGGAAGCTGGTCGATCGACCCGAAACAGCGATTGAAGTCGGGACACGCGACTTCAACTCGAAGGTGAGCGCAGGATCCCCGAGCGATGTCGTGCAGGTGCCACCGAGTGTTTTCGCACCGCCATCTGTGCGATCGACAAGCGAAGTGGAGCAGGAGAGTGGCGGCGAGCAGGTGACCACGCAGAAGTCGATCGTTCAGACGGAGTCGAACGGAACGGAGAAGACGGTGGCAACGCTCGCACCGACGGAGGACATTCGTGTCAAGCCGGGCGGTCGATGGACGGTGGACAGCCTCGTGGGGCAGATCAATGGGCGGCCCGTTTACGCAAGCAAGTTCATGCAGTCCATCGAGGATCGCATCCTGCGCATCGTGGCTGAGAATCCTCGGGCTGCGGCGCAGCGCATGATCGCGCAGCTGGTTGCGGAACGCTTCGAGCAGTACATCAACAACGAACTCATCATTGCGGAAGCGGAAGGCATGTTGACCACAGAGATGCGCGAGGGACTCTTTGCTTGGCTGCAGAGCGTGCAGGAACAGACCGTGTCTGGCTACGGCGGAAATCGCACGGAGGCAACGCAGTCGCTGCAGGACCAATTCGGCATGACGATGGATCAGTACTTGCAGGAGCGCCGCGATGAGGCACTTGCGCAGAACCTGCTGAGTCGCCGCGTGAAGCCGCGCACGATCGTGAGCTGGCGAGATGTCGAGCGGCAGTACAGCATTCTGGAGAAGGAGTTTGACCCGTCTCCCATCGTGACGATCGGTCGAATCCGTGTGACGGAGTCAGAGACAGCCATGCTTGAAGATGTCCGCGCGCGGTTCGCCCGAGGTGAGTCATTTGTCGATGTGGCAAAGGTCGCTGGCATGGAGCGCGACGGCGTGTGGCGGCAGGACAAGTTGCCGCCGTCGGGCATTTCAGGGCTCGACTTGGCCGAGGACATTCGCAAGGCACTCGCTGCGGCCGAGCAGGGCAAACCGACGACCGAGGTGAAGCGTGGCACGAGTGTGTATTGGTTCTGCCTGCTCTCGGAGGAGATCATCGAGGCACGCCCCATCTTCGATCCGATGCTGCAGCGGAAGATTCGCGGCGGATTGCAGGAGCAGCGGGCGCGGTACGAGCAGTACCGCTACCTCGCGTCCCTGCGGGACCGGTGGGTCACGAATGACATCGATCAGATGACTCGGCGTCTGACGGACATCGCGGTCGCGCGCTATCTGCCGCGCGAGTGACACCAGGCGAGTGGGACGGGGATTGCATCCCTGAACCAGTGGAAGGCGGGATCGCCCCGCTTGGGAAGATTGACGGCGAGCACATCGATACGCACGCCGCTGCACTGTGGAGTTTCGGTCCATGCCGTGTGCGCGAGCCGAAGCAGTGCCGCGGACTTCGCCCCATCGACGCGCGCCTCGGGCCATGCCCGCGCTTGGGTGCGCGTCTTGACCTCCACGATGATCAGAAGGTTGGTTGCAGGGTCCTTGAACACAAGGTCCGCCTCGTCGCGCCCGCGGCGGATGTTCCGTGCCAGCAGCACCAGTCCGTGTGCGCTGAGCCACTGCGCCCCGGCGTCCTCGCCGCGTGCGCCAAGCATCTGGTGTCCTGCACGAGCCACGATGTCCACGGTACGACCGCGGCACGTGGACAACGCCGAAGGTGCCGAAAGTTCCACAGCCGACTCGGCTGGTGGTGCGTTCAGGATGGATGTGTGGCGGTCTTTGCCGATGGCGCACGTTCGACGGGCGCGGCAGCGACGAGGCGAAGCGTGCGAGCGATCGTGGCAGGGTCGATGCCCGCCTCGATCAGTTGCTCCTTGCGTTCACCCTGATAAATCCACCCGTCCGGCAGCGCAAGCCGCGTCACAAGCCGAGTATCCAGTCCGAGGCGATTGCACGCATCAAGGACATTGCTGCCGAACCCGCCTCGAATCGAGTGGTCTTCGACGGTGATGATGGGGATGCGCGCTTCAAGGAGCGTTCGCAGCAGCCGATCATCGACTGGCTTTGCGAAGCGAGCGTCGTAGAGCGCAGCGGAAACTTCATCCCCGAGCGAGTCGATTGCGGTCGCCGCATCGATCACCGAGGTGCCGAAGGCAAGCACGGCCACATCCGGGTGGTCCGGCGTGATCAGCGGGCGTGCGCGCCCGAGTTCGAACGGTGGGCACGGCGTGGCGGCAAAGCGCGCGCTCACATTGTCGCGGGGGTAACGCACGGACGAGATGCCCTCGCCGTACTCCGCCATGAACGCCAGAGACGCCTTGAGGCTCGGCTCGTCCATCGCGGCCATCACGCATGCCTTCGGAAGCACCGACAGCAGTGCGATATCACAGAATCCGTGGTGGACTGCTCCGTCACCGCCGACAAGCCCTGCACGATCAAGGCACAGACGAACCGGCAGACCCTGCAGCGCGGCCTCTTGGAAGGTCTGATCGAATGCGCGCTGCAGGAAAGTGGAGTACACGGCAAAGAAGGGCTTCCACCCCGTCTTGGCGAGACCAGCCATCATGTCGAGCGCATGGCTCTCGCAGATTCCGCTGTCCCAGACGCGCGTGGGGAAGCGTTCGATGACCTTGCTGATGCCTGTGCCGTCTGGCATCGCAGCGGTGCATGCCACGACGCGCGAATCGGAAGCCATCAGCTCGCCGATGGCATCGCCGAAGGCAGCGGTAAACGAGCGTCCGCCCTTCTTCAGTTCGACTCGGCATCCCTCATTTTCCAATGTTTCCAAGGTGAACGGGCTCGGCGAGTGGAAGGTGCAGGAATCCTGCTCCGCAAACTCGAAGCCCTTGCCCTTGACCGTCTTCACATGCAGCACCATCGGGTGGTCAAAGTGCTTCGCCTCGTTGAGGAACTCGATGAGCGTGGGAAGGTCATGACCGTCGATCGGTCCGACAGTCACGATGCCGAAGTGCTCGAACCAGTGGTTTTCTGCGATGAACGCCTTCGATGACTCGCCCATGCGGTGATAGAGGTCCTTCAGACGCTCGCCGCCTGGCACTCGAGTCGCCATCTCCTTCGCGCGGCGCTTGAACTCGCCGTAGGTCTGCGACAGGCGCAGTCGAGCGAAGTAGGACGAAATTGCGCCCTGTGGCTTCGCAATGCTCATGCCATTGTCGTTCAGCACAATGAGGAACTGCCGACCGAGCGTGCCAGCGTTGTTGAGCCCCTCCATTGCAACGCCGTTCACGATCGACGCATCTCCAATGACCGCCACCGTGCGTCGTCCGCCCGTGTTGTCGGGCGACCAGCCCTCGTGGTTCAGCGTGTCGCCACGCGCCATGCCGACCGCAGTCGAGATTGCGGTTCCTGCGTGACCGACCGAGAAGAGGTCGAAGGGTGACTCGCGTGGCTCGGGGAACCCGGACATGCCGCCACGCTGACGGAGTTTCGGAAGAAGGTGCTGCCGCCCCGTCAGAAGCTTGTGCGAGTAGCACTGGTGACCAACATCGAAGAGCAGTCGATCGTGCGCGAAGTCGAACACGTAGTGCATCGCAACGGTCAGTTCGACGACCCCTAGGTTGGGCGCGAGATGTCCGCCGCTGCGAGCCACCTGATCGCAAATGGCGTGGCGGATCTCCTGGCAGAGCTGAGGGAGCTGCGCAGGGGAAAGGGCCTTCAGATCGGCGGGTGTTTGGATGGCCTGCAGAATGCTCATGGGACCTTTCCGTTGTCGGTGGCTCGGCTTGCGCCGCGGCGTTCAGTATAGGGTCGAGATGCCGAAAGTGTCGAAAAATCAGCCGCTCGACGGCATCAGAAATCGTGGCAGCGATGACTCGCGTTCCCGCATGCGGAGGTTCCAAACCCGACGATCAGCGCGTGCGTCCTGCGAGATACTCGGTCAAGAGCCGCAGCGGATCGGCGGGCGCACCAAACTTGGCGAGCGATTCCACGGCGCAGCCGCGCAATCGGTCGATCTCTGCGCGTGTGGCGTCGATGCCAAGCACCGCGGGGTAGGTCAGCTTGCCGGCGTCCTGGTCCTTGCCGACCGCCTTGCCGACATGCTCAGCGGACTGCGTGACATCGAGCAGGTCATCGACCGCTTGGAACATCAGTCCGATCGTCTCGCCCCATCGAGTGATCGACTCAAGTTGCGTCTTATTCGCGCCGCCCGCGATCGCCCCGACCGTGGATGCACAGCGAATGAGCGCGCCAGTCTTCTGGGTATGAATCGAGTGAAGCCGCTGCAGCGGCGAGGACTCGGCAGCGTGACCTCCAAGCGTGTCGAGCACTTGCCCATTGATCATCTGCGCGGTTGCGCAGGCGATCGACCGAACAACAGCGTCGGCATGCCGCGGCGTCGCGGAGGCGGACTGGAACGCCAGCGCAAGAAGCGCATCGCCGGCGAGGATCGCCATCGCTTCGCCGAACGCGACGTGCACCGTCGGGCGTCCTCGCCGCATTCGATCGTTGTCAAGCGCGGGCAGGTCGTCATGCACCAAACTGAACGCGTGCACCATCTCGACCGCAGCACCTGCCGCGAGGGCATCGCTCACCGCGCCACCAACCGCTTGGGCGCACCGCACCGAGAGCACGGGACGGAGCCGCTTCCCGCCGCCCAAGAGCGCGTGCCGAACGGCAGCCTGCAGATTGGGCGCATATGCAGCCCCATCGACATGCCGTTCGAGTTCGCCCTCGATCGATCCGAGCAGTTCGGGGGTGAACACATCCTGCTCGCACGCGGTCGCGCCTGCCATCCGATGAAGTGTACCGCGTGGCGTGGGCGCGTCCTCCGATATGCTCCGATCCATGGAGTTCCTGTGGAGCAATTTTCATCTTTTGATGGAACGCGGCGGAGTCGTCATGTGGCCGCTTCTCGTGTTGAGCATCGTTTCGGTGACACTCACCGTTGAGCGCGCTTGGTTCTGGCGCCGCATGGCATCGCGGGGCTCGCGCGTCAGGCTCCGCGCGATGCTGAACGCGCTTCGCATGAATGATGCCGACACGGTGCTGGTGCTTGCCGAGGAAGACAAGGGACCGTTCGCTGCCGTCGCCGCCGATCTTGCAAGTGATGGGCCTTCCGATGCGATTGCCATCGCGGCGGTCGAGCGGCAACGCCCGCGGCTGGAGCGGTTCCTCAACATTCTTTCGACGATCGTCACGGCTGCTCCGATGCTCGGGATTCTCGGCACCGTGTCAGGCATCATCCGCAGCTTCGAACTGCTTGGAGGCAAGGACACGCTGAGCGATCCGCGACTGGTCTCTGCGGGCATCGCAGAGGCACTTGTGGCGACCGCAAGCGGTCTGGTGGTCGCTCTCATTTCGCTCTTCCCGTACATGTATTTCCGTTCGCACTCGGACAAGGCGATCGGCATCATGGAAGGTCTGGTGGCAAGCGCGAAACTCGGCGTGGAACGCCATGGTGGCGACCCGGACTCGTCGCTGCGGAGGGGCGAAGCTGTGTCCACGGAGCGGACGACGGAATCGGTGCTGTCCTGAGAGTGATGGCAGGATGAGTGACGCCTGATGAGCGAACTGCCGTGCACCATCGTTCCACTTGGGGGGTGTCCCGCATCGCCCGTGGTGCTGCAATCGGGGACCAAGTCGTTTGTGGCGGGGCGGTCGACAGGTGCGAACCTGCGCATTGACCATCCGTCCGTCTCGCGGCAGCACTTCGCGATCGGCGTGATCAATGGCAAGTGGACGGTGAGCGATCTTGGTAGCCGTCACGGCACCATGCTCAACGGCACCAAGCTTGAGCCGCGCCATCCTGTTGCTCTTCGAAACGGCGACCGCATCGGCGTGATTCACTGGTCCCTTCGTGTGGATGTGGGCGATCAGATGCCCGAGTCGACCACGATGGTGCAAGATGCGGGAGTGGAACCATCGTCCGTGCAGGTGATGGAGAGTGCGCCTGCCCGCAGCGACTCGCAGCGGATGCTTGAGCTGCTCATTTCCGCATCGGTGTCGATCTACTCTGGCGACGCGGAAGCCATCTGTGCCGAGCAGGTGGTTCGCTCGTGCGTGGATGGAACGCAGTGTGAGCGCGCACTTGTGATTCGGTGTGATCCGCAGGCGCAACATGTGACGGTGGTCTCCGAGTGGCCGAAGGATTCCTCGAAGATCCGTCCGCTCAGCCGCACGCTCATCCGCGCGGCGCTGGAAGGCAGGCCCGTCTGTCTGCGTGATGACTTCTCAAACTCCCCATCGCAGAGCATGATCGGGTCCGGGGTGAACGAAGCGGTATGCGTTCCAATTCCCTCCGGATCCGTAGTCGACACATGCCTCTACCTGGATGAGTTCGTGGGCAAGGTGGACTTCGATCAGGTGCTCTCCTTTGCACAAGCGATGGGGCGGTGGTGCGGTGTGGCGTTCGCTCGCTTGCGGCAGCGCGACATGGAAGAGCGCCAGCGTGATCTGCTCGAAGAGTTGAACAGCGCGCGTCAGGTGCAGGAGCGCATGATGGGCGCACAGGCAGGGTGCAAGAATGGCGTGGTGTGGAAGATGCTCTCGCTTCCTGGCGAAGTGGTGGCTGGCGACATCTTCGCCACCCACGTCTCCCCGGATGGCGTTGGTTTGACCCTGTGTCTTGGTGATGTCAGCGGCAAGGGGCTTGGACCTGGCCTGCTGATGGCAGCGATGACGGCGCATCTGGATGCATCGCTGTCAGCCGGGGTCACGCCCGTGAAGGCTGTCCGTGATCTATCGGATTTTGTTTGCGCCCGCGCGGTCTCGGGGCAGTTTGCCACGCTTGTCATGGCGAATATGGACGCCGCCCTTCGCCGCGCGCGCATCGTTGATGCGGGACATGCGTATCTGCGGATCGTTGATCACTCAGGCGCGGTGCGGAGCGGGCAGCTGTCGGGTGGTGTGCCCATCGGTGTTGTGGAGGGTTTCGACTACGAACTCAATGACATTCCGCTCACGCAGGGGGACCGGCTCGTCATCTTCAGCGATGGGGTCGAAGAGCAGCGCAATGCCGAGGGCGAGATGCTCGGGTCAGCGAGGGTCACCGCAGCACTGGCGGGCAGCCGATCGTGCAGTGAGGACGTCGAGCGTCTCATGAACTGCCTCCAGCAGCATGCGAACGGGATCAAGTACGCCGACGATGTGACGATCGCGAGCGCGGCGCTGGAGGCGGATTACCCAAACGGGTGACAGTGGCAGACGTGCCACGTGGGCAGTCGCTGATCGGGCGCGAAAGGTCGGGGGCAATCTCAGTTTGTGTGGGAGAACTGTGCAGTGTCGGCAGCGGGGACCCACAAGCGAAGGTCGTTCAGCGCCTTGAGTGTGAGAAACTTGACACTCACATCGCAGCAGCCGACCGATACTGCCTTGCCGTAGCGCTCGAAAGGAACCGCTTGGCTCTGATAGACCATCAGGTGACCGATGTCGCCTTGCGGAGCAGGTGCGGCAAGCACCCGCGGTCCAGGCGAAAGCCAGGCACGGAACACCGTAGGCACGGCGGCGGAGAGCGCATCGTCGCCGGGGTTGCCCTCCGAATTCAGCGTGACCGACTCCAGAACGGCTCCACCAAAGCCCCACACATCCGTTGGTCCCAACTTGTGTGGAACAACCCATGGGGCACCAGGCAGGGTGTCATTCAGTTTGTCATAGGGATTGGATGATGCGTTCAGGAAAGTGCTCCCACAGAACGCAACAATCTCGGCAGGGCGACTGATGTTGGATTGGGCCAACGCCGTCACGCTCCCTGCATTGGTGCCGCTCGTGCCGCCCTGCGTCTGCGTGGACTGCGCGAATGTCAGTACCGGCGCGTTGTTCAGCCAACGCCACCATCCACCGAGGTAGTAGGCGTTGTAGCCGAACGCGGGTTGCAGTTCGGTGCCAGCGCCATCCATGTTCGCGCCAACGGACGCGAGGCACACGGGCAGATCTTGGACCTGATCCGTTTCCAAGGCGAGTGCGGTATCGAGATCTTCAGCGATGTCGAGACGCCACCCGAGGATCGCGTCGTAGTTGTAATCAAGGAATGGTGCGAGGCGCCACGGGTACGCCTGACAAAGTTCGGGTGCCAGTTCCTGTCCTTGCTTGTTTCGAAAACGCACCTGCCACGATGCGCCGCCCTGCGGTCCCGTTTGGACTCCATCCTCGCCCATGCACTGCTCGAGATAACCAGGGAGCAGGCGATCTTCATACTGATTGCAGTACATCTGCCACGCGAGCAGTACTTGCTTCAGTCGATTGGCTTCCTTGGTCTGCTTGCCCGAAGTGATCGCTGCTCGCAGACCGCCAATCAGCAGTCCAAGGAGCAGCCCGATGACGGAGATCACCACGAGGAGTTCGACGATGGTGAACGCCCGTCCACTCCGGTCGCTGATGGGCCGATTCGAGTTCGTGAGTCGCTTCATGCGCTGATCTCCTTGCAATGCGATTCGTGTGCCGCTGGGCACTGGTTCGATCAACTTCGCCCGATCGTCAACTGCTCCACCTGACCCGCGGCAATCTTGGCGTGTCCGCTGCCGAGTTCGCCAATCGGGGCAGGCGGGAGGATTTCCACACGCTTCTCGCCGAGCTTTGCCTTGCCAGCCTTGACTCGCGACTCGAACTCCTTCACTTCCTTCAGCAGGCGCGGAAGGATCTCGCCTTCCTCGACGTTCGCAACCCGTTCGCCCTGCACATAGATGATGCCTCGGCGGTCGCCCGCGAAGACGGCGACGTCCGCGCCCTCCGCCTCGCCTGGACCGTTCACGATGCAGCCCATGACGGCGACCTTGATGGGCAGTTCAATCTCCGGCATCAGAGTGCGCTCGACTTCCTTCACCAGGGTGAACAGATCGACCTGAATCCGACCGCAGGTGGGGCAGGCGATGAGATCAACGCCCTTGCGTTCACGCTTGCCGAGGCAGTAGAGCATCTCGAGTGCGTCCTTCACCTCGTCGATGTGATCGCTGGCGTACGAGATGCGCACCGTATCACCGATGCCGTTGGCGATGAGGGTGCCGAGTGCGACCACGCTGCGGATGGCGCCACTGTCCTTGGTGCCAGCGTGCGTGACACCGAGGTGCAGCGGGTAATCGAAACGTGCCGCGATCTCCGTATAGATGTCAATGACCAGTGCCGCATCCATGCTCTTGGCGCTGATGACAATGTCGTGGAAGTCTCGATCGCGGAAGATGTCGACGTACTCTTCGAGTTTGGCGATCATGAGTGCCAGCAGGTGTCCCGAGCGGTGACCCGCGAAGTACTTGCCGAGTTCCTCCATGCGCCGCTGCTTGTCCTTGCGCTCGATGATGGATCCCTCATTCACGCCGATGCGGATCGGGATGCGCCGCTCCTTGCACGCATCGATCACCTTGTTGACCTGATCGCGGTCGTTGATGTTGCCCGGATTCAGGCGAATCTTGTGGATGCCCGCCTCGACGGCTTCAAGCGCGCGCTGATAGTGGAAGTGCACATCGGCCACGATGGGGATGCGCACCTGCTTGAGAATCTCCTTGAGCGCTTCCGTGTCCTTGCGCTCGGGGACGGCCACGCGAACCACATCGGCGCCTGCCGCACGGTAACGCTCGATCTCGGCGACACATGCGTCGATGTCATGGGTGTACCCGGCGGTCATGGTCTGTACGCGTATGGGTGCGCCGCCGCCGATGGTGACGCGTCCCACGCGGTCATCGCCGATGGTGACTTGCCGAGTTTGCCTGCGATCCTGCATGCGCCAAGTGTAGCGGCGACCGTGCCCAGATCACTCACCACGCGTTCAGCCGACGGCATTATTCTCCGCGCCGATGACCATGTCCCCGACCAACGCCTCTGCAGCCACCGTACCGATCGTGTACCTGCGTTCACGCCTCTCGATCATGATGCTGCTGCAGTATGCGACATGGGGCGCATGGCTGCCCGTGCTGTACGCCTATCTGAGCGGGCATCTCAAGTTCACGGGCGCACAGGTTGGGTACTGCTTCTCGGCCGGAGCCATCGGGGCGCTCCTCGGTCCCTTCATCGCAGGACAACTTGCAGACCGCACCTTCGCCACGCAAAAGATCCTGGGTGTGAGTCATCTTGTCGGCGCAGTCCTCGTGTACCTGATGGGCGTGACGAGCGACTTCAACACATTCCTCGGATTGTCGGCTCTGTATGGATTCGTCTACGCGCCAACCATGGCGCTGACCAATTCGCTGGCATTTGCCCACCTGCCCAACCGCGACCAGGACTTTGGTCCCGTGCGCCTGTGGGGAACGCTTGGCTGGATTGCCGTCGGCATCACGGTGGGGCAGATTCTCTTTCGCCTGTACACGCCCGCGAGCGGATCACCCGAGGAGATCGCCGCAGTACAGAACGCCGGTCGTGCTGTCGCGTTCCACGTGAGTGCGGCCATTGGAGTGCTCATGGGGCTCTACTGCTTCACGCTGCCCCACACACCGCCGACCAAGGATGCGAAGCAGAACACCGCGTGGTTGGAGGCGTTTGGCGAAATCTTGCGACAGCCGCTCCTGCTGCTGTTCATCGTGGCGGTGCCCGTCAGCGTGATCCATCAGTTCTATTTCGTGCAGGCGGATGGCTTCATCAGCGGTGTGCAGGCGAAGGTGGGGGAGAAGACCTGGTTCGACAACGCCATCAGCCAGATCTTCGGCGTGGGCGGCGGACTGATGACCATCGGTCAGATGACCGAGATTCTCGTCCTCGCGGCGATGCCGCTTCTCACAAAAGTCCTTTCGCGCAAACAGCTTCTGCTGATCGGGCTTGCCGCGTACGCGGCTCGCATGGCACTCTGGGCCTACGCGCCATCGCTGCCCTTCGTCATCGCCGGCATCGCGCTGCACGGACTGTGCTTCGGATGCTTCATCTTTGTGGCGTTCATGATCGTGGATGAACACACCACCACGGACGTGCGTGCCACTGCGCAGAATCTCTTCAATCTTGTGATTGTCGGCATCGGCACGATTGTCGGCAGCATCTTCGCCGCAGACATCGTGGGGGGATGGGCCTCACAGGGCGGGTCGATGGACTACCAGAAGCTCTTCAGCGTTCCCATGTGGATGGCGCTCGGCTGTTTCGGGCTGGTGCTGCTTGCGTATCCAGGGCGAAAGCCAGCCGCACAGTGAGTGAGAGAGAACGCGTGCCCGTGAGGGTGACTGCGTTCAAGCGACGGCGCCGCGGGTGCTCTGCTCTCGCGCAAAATCGGGATGCAGTTTCAACTGCGCTTCTCCACTCGGCACCAGAAGCGCCACCACGGGGGTGCCTTCCGTGATGGGTTCTCCCGACATCGTCGTGATCTCGAACTTCGGCTGACTCGCCTCGTGCAGTGCAAGCGCCTTCTCGAGCGACGTCTGCTTCTTCTTGTCAATCTTTGTCCAACTTTCCCGTCCGCGGCACTTCGGGAATGCACTGCAGCCGAGCCACGGACCACGCTTGCCCCTACGCAGATTCATCGCGGTGCCGCATTTGGGGCAGGGGAGATCAGTCAGGTATGGCTTGGGTGATGGGAATCTCACGCACCCCTTGCGGTCGACGTTCAGAATGAACTTGGTCTCCGAGTTGCTGCTCGTCAGGAAATCGCCGAAGCGACCCGTGCGCAGCACCATCTGCGCGCCATCGATGGGGCACTTGATGTCGACCCGCTCGGGAAGCAGCGGCTTGCCCTGTCTGTTGACCGGAGCCGCATAGGTGCAGGCGGGCTCTTCCTTTGGTTTGCGAGCCTTTCCAGTCTTGGTTGGCGGTTGCTTCACGCGCACCTTCTCTGAGAAGCCACTGCATGAGAGGAACTTTCCCGTCTTGCCGAGGCGGTACTCGCAGCGACGACCGCACATCGGGCACGCATACGGCGATGGCTCCGCTTCTTTCTTGACATGATCCACCTTCATCAGTCCAGCCACCACCGACTCGAAGGGGCTATAGAACTGCCGCAGCATGGCGTGCCACTCGACTTTGCCCTGCGCGATGTCGTCGAACTCCTCCTCGATGCGCCGCGTGTAGCCCACATCCATAAAGCCCTCCTTGAACGGCTGCTCAAGGAAAGTGCACACGGCCATCCCGATGTCCGTCGCATGGAACGAGCGGCTCACTTGCTCCACATACTTTCGCTCCTCGATCGTGCCGATGATCGATGCGTAGGTTGATGGGCGCCCAATGCCTTGCTTCTCCAGTTCACGGACGAGGCTCGCTTCGCTGAAACGCCCAGGCGGCGAGGTGAACCTCTGTGATGGCGAGAGCCAGAATGGCGCCATCTCCTGCCCCTCCTTCAGGGGAGGGAGTTCCTGATCATCGCCGTCGCCGCGGATGCCGGTTGCCGTGAATCCATCAAACACCTCCACGCGCCCCGTCGCCTTGAAGACGGCGCCTGTTGCCTTGTCGCTCCGTTCGAGGAGGACGGCAGTCGACTCGTACTGCGCGTCCGTCATCTGGCAGGCGACAAACCGCTGCCAAATGAGGTTGTAGATCCGCCACTGATCATCCGGAAGTGCGCCGCGCAGACGCTCCGGCGTTCGCAGCACGCTCGTGGGACGGATCGCCTCATGCGCCTCTTGCGCACTCTTGTTGCTCGAGCCGTAGAAGCGTGGCTTCTCCGGCAAATACTTCGCACCGTAATGCTTCTCGATGAACGCACGCACGGCACCGATGGCTTCGCCACTCAGGTTTGTGCTGTCCGTTCGCATGTACGTGATAAGTCCGACGCTGCCTTCGCCTGGAACGCTGACGCCCATGTACAGCTTCTGCGCCGCGCTCATGGTTTTCTTGGCTGCGAAGCCGAGTGAGTAGCTGGCACTTGACTGGAGCGTGCTTGTGATGAAAGGAGCCCTCGGTCGGCTGCTCGTTGCACTCTTCTCAATGCTTCGAACCTTGTAGCGGACTCCAGCGCCGATGGTGCCGCGAACAACTCGCTGCCAGCGTGCGAATCCGACAGGCTCGTCCTCACCGCGCAAGTCGATGGTCGGTGCCTTCGGCGCGATGGCGATGGTCACATCCTCAAGCCCTACGGCCTCCGCCACGGACTTCACTTGAGCCGCGAGGGCCTCGCCAGCGTCGTACCAGTTCGCCGGCTGTGGGATCGGTGTCTTGTTTGACTTGTCTTCATCCACCTTGCGAAGAACCCACGCCGGCACATCGACTGCACACTTCGCAGTGCCGAAATCGGCGAGATCCTCGTACTTGGGAACCTCGCGGCGCAGGTCGACGGGCTTGCCGCCCACCTGCAGGAGTTCGCACTCGATGCCGCTGCGCTCCGCAAGCCAGTGCGCTTGCTCCTTGACCGTTGGTCCCTTGCCGCGCTCGTCGCGCTGGGCGAGGAAGGCGTCCCACTCCTTCGCGAGCGCCTGACCGCGCGCTTTGTCTGGAGTCATTGCCGCCTCGACTTTCCAGTATTCATCGGGCTGGAAGCTGCGGATCTCCCGCTCGCGGTCCACGATCAGTTTCAGGGCGACACTCTGCACGCGCCCGGCACTCAGTCCACCCGCCACCTTCTTCCAGAGCACTGGGCTGACCATGTAGCCCACGATGCGGTCGAGGATGCGGCGCGCCTGCTGCGCGTTCACCCGATCGAGATCGATGGCGCGCGGCTCCTGAAACGCCTTGAGAATCGCGGACTTCGTGATTTCATCGAACTCCACTCGCTTCGCCTCGCGAGGATCCACATCGAGCAGCTCCGCGAGATGCCATGCGATCGCCTCACCTTCACGGTCGAGATCGGTCGCGAACCAGATGCTGCTGGCGCTCTTGGCCATTTTGCACAGGTTGGCGACTCGCGACTTTTGATCTTCGTCCACGACATAGGTGGGCTCGAAGTTGTTGCCAAGATCAACGCCAGGCACCCGCTGTTTGCTGCCCTTGGGCGCTCGCGGCGGCAGGTCCCGAATGTGTCCGATGGACGCCTCCACCCTGAACCCCGGCCCGAGGTACTTGGCGATGGTCTTTGCCTTGGCGGGACTCTCCACGATGACCAATTGATCGCCCACACTGAACTTTGGAGCGGCGCGCTTCTCTGCTTTCTTGCTCGTCGTGGTGGATTTCTTGGCCATGAAAGGGCGGCATCATGCAGCGTTGGAAACGAAAGTCAAGCGCAAGCCCATCGGCAGAGTGGGGGAGGGCTCGCCAATGAAATCCCCAAAAAGTGGGTTTTTACCGCAAAACTCACGCGATCTCTCGTCCGAGAACATTCGCGAAAAATTTTTCTGCCTGCGCATCGTCGAGGAGGTCGTTCGACCAGACTGAGCCAGGAATCTGTCGGAAGCGCCGAAGCCATGTGCGCTGTTGCCGCGCAAGTCGCCGCGTCTTCTGCTTCGTGTCCTCGATCGCATCCTCAAGTCGCCGCTGCCCGCGCAGATGCAAGGAGAGTTCTCGGTAGCCGACAGCTTCCGCCGCCTGCGCCCCGAGCGCGCCGCGTGCGAGGAGTGCGCGGACCTCATCCAAGAGCCCTGCCTCCATCATGTGAACGACTCTCGCATTGATGGCCCGCGCATTGGCAGCGCTGTCGGGCAGCAGTCCGATGCAACGCCAACCATCGGGAAGCACATGTGGCGCCGCGTGCCACTGCCGCTGATGCTCCGAGAGCGGGCGACCCGTGAGCGCATGCACTTCAAGCGCACGGATCAAGCGCCGCGCATCGTTCCAGTGAATGCGCGCAGCGGCAGCGGGATCGACCTGCTGCAGCTGCGCATGAAGCGCATCCGTTCCAAGTGCCTGCAGGCGAGCGCGGAGTTCGGGATCCGCCGGCGGACCCTCGAACAGTCCCGACAGGAGTGCCTGCACATAGAGGTTGGTGCCGCCAACAATGATGGCGGTTCTCCCGTTTGCCGCGAGTGTGGTGAGCAGTTCGCGGGCAGCGTTCAGCCAGTTCTCGACGGTGAACCCCGAGGCATGCGGATCCGCGATGTCGATGAGATGGTGCGGGATCTCTGCGCGCAGCGCGCTGGAGGGTTTCGCCGTGCCGATGTCCATGCCGCGGTAGATCTGCATGGAGTCGGCAGTGAGGATCTCGGCGCCCGCGATACGGCGCGCGGCGGCCATCGCCAGCGCGCTCTTGCCGCTCGCCGTTGGTCCGACAATGAGGATGACCCGTGCGGGATTCACGCGGAGTGGTTGTACCCTCTTCTCGATGGCACTCTCCAGGATTGACCAAACGGCCGTGGCCGGAAAGCGCGTGTTCATCCGTGCGGATTTCAACGTTCCGCAAGAGGATGATGGGCGTATCAGCGATGACCGCCGTATTCGCCTCACCATTCCGACGATCGAATCCGTGCTGAAGCGCGGCGGCAGCGTGATTTTGGCTTCGCACCTCGGTCGACCCGAGGGGAAGGGGCATGAGGCGCCGTTCTCGATGGCACCCATCGCGGCGCGCCTGCGGGAATTGTCTCCGCATCTTGCTGGACTGCGGCTTGTCGGAACGCGCTGCACGGATGCGGAAGCGGCCAACGCCGCGCGCGCACTCAAGGCGGGGGAGGTTCTCCTGCTCGAGAACTTGCGCTTTGAGAAGGGGGAGAAGAAGGGCGATGCCGCACTGGCCGCGCATTTGGCGACGACCGCCGATGTGTACTGCAACGATGCCTTTGGCGCGTCGCATCGCACCGATGCTTCCATGCACGCGCTTCCGCTCGCGTTCCGCGCAGCGGGCAAGCCGACCGTGACGGGACTGCTGCTGGACCGTGAGATCCGATTCCTGCAGGGCGTTCTGGAAAAGCCCGAGCGACCATTTGTGGCGATCATCGGCGGCGCGAAGGTTTCGGACAAGTTGGCTGCACTGCGCAATCTCATCGGACGCGTGGACTCGATTCTTGTCGGCGGCGCCATGGCGTACACCTTCCTGAAGGCGCAGGGTGTCGCAGTCGGGCGGTCGCGCGTTCAGGATGACATGCTCGGGCAGGCTCTGGAGATTCTCCAACTCGCGGCGGGCGGCCGCACGCGGATCGAGTTGCCAACGGACCATGTGTGCGGCGCGGAACTGAAGGAGGGTGTGGCAACGCGCGTCGCCGTTGGTGCAATCGCCGCAGACCAGATGGGGCTCGACATCGGACCAGCGACTGCCGCGCACTACGCGCAGGTGGTGGCGGCGGCGCGCACCATCCTTTGGAATGGTCCGCTCGGCGCGTTCGAGTGGAAGCCTTTCGATGCAGGGACTTCAGCTGTCGCTGCCGCTGTAGTTCGCGCGACCACGGCGGGTGCCACCAGTGTGGCCGGTGGAGGCGATACCGCTGCTGCGGTCGAGGCTGGCGGGCATGCGTCTGGGTTCAGCCACATCTCCACGGGTGGCGGTGCCTCGCTGGAGATGCTCGAGGGCAAGTCATTCGAGTGTCTCAAAGCCATCGATCGGCAGTCCGAGCCAAGCTATAGTTGAGCCACGCAACCAACGGAGGCACCGCCATGATCCGAACCACATCCATCTTGGCTCTCACGCTCGTCGCCACACTCGGTCTTGCGCCAGTGGGTCCGCAGGATCAGAAGAAACTCGCCGTCGGTGATGCGACGCCGACGCTCGATGGTCTTGACTTCGTTCAGGGCAGCATCGAGGACATGTCTGCGTCAGGCACCAAGGTGCTGGTCGTGGAGTTCTGGGCAACCTGGTGCGGTCCATGCCTCAAGTCGATTCCTCACATCAACGAGATGTACGAGTCGTACAAGGATCAGGGACTGGTGGTGGTTGGCGTCAGCGACGAGAAGCGTTCCAAGGTTGAGCCGTTCGTCAAGAAGCGCGGCTCCGAGATGTCCTATCCCGTTGCGATCGACACGGAGAAGAAGGTGAACGATGCATTCATGGTTGCATCGGGACAGAAGGGAATCCCGTGCGCGTTCGTGACAACGGTGCAGGCGGGGCAGACAGCAGGCAAGGTCGTCTACATCGGGCATCCCATGGCACCTGAGTTCGAGACGGCAGTGCGCCTGTCACTGACGGGACGCTACGACCCCGTGCTGACGAAGAAGGCGCAGCCTCTGCTCGATGCGGCACGCCGCGCGATTGGAACCAAGAACTACAAGGATGGGTACAAGCGCTTTGATGAAGTGATCGCCTTGGACCCCGCGATTTTTGCGCCGATCGCCATCGAGAAGTACGGCGTGATGTTGAACGATGAGGGCAACGAAGCGGGCGCGAAGGCGTACGCGGCGGAACTTCTGAAGGGGCTCGTCGCGCTCGGCGATGCGGCGGCACTGCGTGATCTTGCAGTCGCGCTCTCTTCGGATCCCGCGAACAAGAGTTACGACTATGACCTTGCCATGCAGGCGGCAGAGGCGATGCTGAAGATCGCAGGAAAGAATGATCCGACGGCGCTTGCGACAGTCGCAGGCGTGGAGTACGCGCGCGGCGATTTCGCGAAGGCAGTGGATTCTCAGAAGAAGGCCTATCGCATCGCCAGCCCGAGTCGGAAGGCTGCATTCAAGGCGACGCTGGATGCCTACGAACTGGCGCTGAAGAAGGGCGTCAAGGTGAAGGTGCCGGAGACCGCACAGGTGCCTGTCGGGACGCCCAAAGGACCGGTTGAGACTGTTCCAGCGAAGCCCTGATGGCGCGTTCTCAGCGCGGCGTGAGGCGAGGCAACGTGGCGGCTGCCGATGTGTGTCTGTTCCGCGGTCCTCTGACTGCGCCGCTCGTTGGTCCATCGATCCTCTCGGCTGACTTCACCTGCCTTGGTGCGGAGGTTCGTGATGTCGTGCGCAGTGGCGCCGATTACATCCATGTCGACATCATGGACGGGCACTTTGTGCCAAACCTTTCCATGGGGCCGGCGATTTGTGCTGCGGTGCGCCGCGCGGCGCCGCGAGTGTGGATTGATGTGCACCTGATGATCGGGAATCCACGGGATTTCATCGATCCGTTTGTGCGCGCGGGGGCGAACAACATCACTTTCCACTTGGAGGTGGAACGCAAGCCGCGCGCGCTGCTGCGGCGCATCAGGGAATCGGGGCTCACCGCAGGCATTGCCATCAAGCCAAAGACGCCCTGGACGGCGCTCGCGCCCGTCTTGGATGAAGCAGATCTCTTTCTCGTCATGAGTGTCGAGCCCGGTTTCGGCGGACAGGCGTTCATGCGATCGTCGCTTCCGAAGGTCCGCGCCATCCGCACGCGGTGCGGACCGCTTCGCCGTGTTGAGATGGACGGTGGCATCGCACCGGACACTGCAGTTGCCTGCCGAGATGCGGGATGCGACACGCTGGTGGCGGGCGCGCATGTCTTCGGTGCAACGAACCGCCGTGCGGCGATCGCTTCGATTCGAGGCGCTCGTGGGATTCGGGGTCGATAGGATGACACGCATGGCTCAGCCGACATGGGATGTGGCAGCGGCTCCCGCGACCAAGCGTGCGGTGCCCGATGGGCTTTGGATGCAGTGCCCCGCGTGCAGCGAAACGCTCTTTCGCAAGGCGGTCGAACAGAACCTCATGGTCTGCCCCAAGTGCGACTACCACATGCGGATCGGTGGCAAGCAGCGCGTTGAGCAGCTGCTTGATCTCGGCACCTTCGAACCGCTGCAGGCGGATCTGGCGCCATCGGATCCGCTGAAGTTTGTGGACCTGAAGCCCTATCCGGAGCGCCTTGAGCAGGCGCAGCGAGCCACTGGTTCGCCCGATGGCGCACACGTGGGGCAGGGCTTCATCAAGGGCAGGCGCGTGGTGCTGGCTGTGCTGGATTTCAACTTCCTTGCAGGGTCGATGGGCTCGGTCGTGGGTGAAAAGGTGACCTGTGCCGTCGAGGCGGCGCTCGCGGAGCGGCTGCCACTGATCGTGGTGAGTTGTTCGGGCGGTGCGCGCATGCAGGAATCTGGGTTCTCGCTCATGCAGATGGCAAAGACAAGCGCAGCGCTTGCACGACTCGACAGCGCCGGTGGACTCTTCATCTCGGTGCTGACAGACCCGACCACGGGCGGCGTGACGGCAAGCTTCGCGATGCTCGGCGATGTGATCTTCGCCGAACCCAAGGCGCTCATCGGTTTCGCGGGACCGCGCGTGGTGCGGCAGACGATCCGTCAGGAGTTGCCCGAGGGTTTCCAAACCAGCGAGTTCCTGCTTGACGCAGGCTTCGTCGATCGAATCGTCCACCGAGCGAACCTGCGCAGTGAGATCAGCCGCATCATCGACTATTCGGGCAACTGACGTGAACGTCCAACCCTCGATCGGGGCGGGCACACTTGTTCCGTCGACGCCGCTCGCACTGCTCTTCTGCGTGTTGACGCCCATCTGTCTGGCGTTGGCGTTCCCGCCATTTTCGCTCTGGCCCCTTGCGCTCATCACTCCACTCGGGTGGGCGCTGCTTGCAAGCAGCGATCGGTTGCCGCATCACATGTGGTGGGTGCTCTATGCGAGTGCGCTGGCGGTGTGGTTGTGGCTGCACCGCTGGATGATCGGCGTGACGGTCGCTGGGTATCCCGTGCTCTGCGGATATCTCGCCCTGTATGCAGTCGCTGCCGTCTGGATCATGCGGCGAACGCGACACGGTTTCATCGGGCGCCACCTTCCGCGTGCGATCCGTCTTCCTGCCACTCTCATCACTTTGGAGTGGCTGCAGGGCACGGTGATCTTTCACGGCTATCCGTGGTTCGCGTTTGCGCAGCCACTTGTGGACTTCCCAGTGTTGTCGCAGTTGGCTGATATCGGCGGGATTCCGCTGGTGACGCTTTTGGTCGCTGG
>VGXN01000029.1 GCA_016873335.1 Phycisphaerae bacterium
CACGCGGCTCGATGCTTGCCGTGCGCGCCGCGATCGTCCTCCCATCCTGCATTCGAATCGTCACCGCGGCAGGCCAGACTCCGCTCCCCCCCTGCAGCGCAAGTGGCACCATCAACACGCCACCACGCACGGCGACAGGCTGCGTGTCACGCGCGACAATCCGCTGGGTCTCTGGGAAGTGCGTGCTCTGCTGTGTGACCACATCCTGCGGGCATGTGAATCCCCATGCGGCGGCTGTCCACACAATCGGCAAGAGCAGCGGCCATGCGCGCAGTGCGCGCCCGCGCATCACGAGCCCCCGGATTCCAATGCCCGCCCGAACATGCCGTCCAGCCTGCGCTGGCGGTAGAGGAAATCCGCCGCCATCCGCGGCTGCACATCATCACCGCGCTCGATCAGGAATGAACGATCAACCCCCTGCGGCAGCGTTCGGGCCCACGCAGCTGCATCGGGCGCCTTGCTGGCAAACACAGGTGCTGCCGCCACCTCTTCGGGCGTGTCTGCCGCTGGCCTTTCCGAAGCGACTTCTGATTGCGCAGGGGAGGATGGCTTCGCCGGGAAGCGCGGCGCGCTTGCACCGTCGGGCGTCGCGTCTGTGCCGCGCTGGCTGAGCGCTGCACCCGCGCGTGCGGGAACGACTTCCGTATCCACGCGGGACTCCACACGAAGATCGACCTCACGCACATCCACTTGCGTCGGCTCGCCCGCTGATTGACTGCGCTCAAGGCGCGCATCTCTTTGAACGCCAACACTGCCAGCAGGCAGCACACCGATCCGCCGAATCGAAGACCAGTCTGGCTTGCCGATGTAGTACTGCCCACCCGGAGGAACGGTCGGAATCGTCCAAATGCGCTTCTGCTTGTCCTGAACCTGCGCGTAGGTACCACGCTCAAACACGAGGAACAGTCCGCCGTTCGCTCGGTAGAACATCCCTGACTTTCCCGGCACTTCGTAGAGGCGATCGAAGCCCTGCGGCTCCGCCAACTCCATCGGCATCTGACGCGGCGACGTGCACAGTCCGCCGCGGTCGGCAACCCGCTGCTCCGCGGGATAGTTCATCGATGTGTCGACATCGCGCGTCGAATGGTTCTGCTGCATCGGAGCATTCCGCTGTGCATGAACGGACAGCGCCACGCACAGGGTGAGCGGCACGGCGAGAGCGTTCACGGAAAACAGACGCATCGGACAGATCAGAATACGCCTGCATCGGCAGTTTGCGGCAGCGTTCTCAATCATCGCAGCGGTTTCCTGTGAAGTTCACGGGGTCTGCGCGCTCCCATACCGATCTTCTTCCACAAAAACGCTGGTCTGCTCCGGTGGCAGCACCCGATCCCCGCGACTGGTTCGCACCACAATGCCGCGCATCGGATCGACGTCGATCACCACTCCCTCGACCATCCCAGCCGCCGTGACGAAGCGCATCGCCCGCCCGCGAAGCGCGTCGCGCCCACGAAAGGCGCTTGCCACGCTGTCTGCGCCCGCATGCAGCCACTGGTCCACGCGGGCAATCAGACGACACGCCAAATCGCAGCGATCCACCACGAAGCCCTGCAGCGAAAGACTCGTCGCTCGCTGCATCAGCGCCGCTGGAAACGCGCGCTGCGCACAGTTGATCCCAACCCCGATGATGGTCTTGCCGCCGGTGCGTTCCGCCAAGATGCCGCCCAACTTGCGCCCCGCCACCACGAGGTCATTCGGGAACTTCAGTTGAACGATCGGCGCTGCACCGCATGTGTCGATGCAGACGTCCTCGCTCGCCTCTGCAGCGGCAATGGCGACCGCAAGCGAAACCCACGCATGCGCATCGCGCGGCGCCGTGAAACTCACCGCAAGCCCCGCATCACCCGTATCGACCCACGCTCTCCCCTGCCGACCACGACCCGCGGTCTGCCTGCCCGCAACGATCACACAGCCCACATCCGCATCCCGCGCGATGTCCTGCGTGGACGCCGTGCTTCGGATCACTTGGACGCGCGTGAAGTGCGCATTCGACGCGCACAACGCCTCGAGCACATCGGGCCACGCATCCAGCGGACGAGTCATCGCGCTCACGCACTCAGACGTTGACGAATGGCTGCGACCAGCACTGCCGCGTCCGCCGAGTCGAGCCCACCTGAGCGCCACTGGATGCCGAGCCCCGCGCCATTCTTCTGCCGCGGGATCACATGGAAGTGCACATGTGGGACCGCTTGATGCGCAGCCGCACCGTTGTTCTGCAGAATGTTGTAGTCGGGCGTTCCTGTGGCATCGACCACTGCAGCAGCCACCCGCTGCAGCGCACGACCCACCGCCTCCGCCGAAGCGGGACTCAACTGATGGAGGAACTCCCTCTCCTCCACTGGAACGACCAGCACATGCCCGCGCGAGAGCGGCGCGATGTCGAGAAACGCCACCACATGAGGCTCCTCAAGAACGAAGTGCGCTGGGATCTCGTGGCGAATGATTCGCGTGAAGATGCTCGGCATGCGGCAAAGGCTACTGCGCTCGGGCGACTGCGCTCGGACTACCGGGGCTTCACGGGTGCCTCGAACACCAGACGCCCCCACCACTGAGGCACATGCATGTCGATCATCCACTGCGGAGTCCAAACCCAGTTGTCTTCGGCGCGCCCCGACACCTTGCGGTAGCCGCTGCCGACACGCTCCAACTGCCACTGCACACGCGAGAAGTTGATGCGCCAAGCGTCACCCGGATTCGGCGGGCGCTGGCAGCGCTGAAAGGTGATCACACTTGCACCACTCCCATCGACACTCACCGGCTCGAATACAGACCAGGGCAGTGCGATCTCCACCGTCCATCCACGATCGCGGTCACGGTTGTCGTTCAACGTGCCGTCCAGTGCGATCGCGAGTTGCATTCCGCGAGCGGTCCATCCATGGTTCGCAATCCCGCCGGCTCGATACGGCACCGGCAGATAGAGATCAAACACGGTCCCGTGCGCATTCACTTCGATCTCGTAGTACTCGCGTCCATCACCATCGGGATCAATGAAGACCTCAAAGTCATTGTCGTGAAACACAATCTCGTCGTGGGTGCGCAGCGTCGCCCAGAGATCGGTCTCCTCCAACTCGGCCAGGATGAACAGCGCAGCATCGCTCCACGCCACCTTCACCCGCGTGCGCTGCAGCGGCGCACGGCGCGTAGGTCCCTCGATGTCGACAAAATCAGCGCTCCAAACGGCACTCTGCCATACTGCATCGTCGCCACGACCGTCGAGCACTGGGGCGATCGATGCGAACGGCGCCCGAATGGTGCGGGGTTCAGAGCATCCGACCGTGCCGAGCCACGCGACAGCGACTGCCGCGAGACGCACGGCGATCGATGCGGCGTCCCGAAAGGTTGCGTTCAACCGAGCGCCGCCTGTGCCGCCGAGAGCCGCGCGACAGGAACGCGGAAGGGAGAACATGACACGTAGTCGAGCCCGCACTTCTGGAAGAACCGGATCGATGCGGGATCGCCTCCGTGCTCGCCGCACACTCCAAGCTTCAGCTTGGCGCGCTTGGCGCGTCCCTTCGCACATGCCATCGACACCAGTGATCCCACCCCATGGACATCGATGGATTGGAACGGATCCTTCTCCACGATGCCCTTCTCGAGATACGCGGGCATGAACGAGCCGATGTCGTCGCGACTGAAACCGAACGTCATCTGCGTCAGGTCATTCGTGCCGAAGGAGAAGAACTCCGCCACCTCGGCGATCTCATCCGCCGTCACCGCTGCGCGCGGAATCTCGATCATGGTGCCGATCGGAATCTGCAGCTTGCGGAGGTTGCGCTGCGCGAGCACCTCCGTCACAGTCCTCTCAGTCAGTTCACGGAGGATCGCCAACTCACGGCGCGTGCCCACAAGCGGGATCATGATCTCGGGGCGTGCATCGACTCCATCGGCATGGCAATCCGCCGCTGCCTCGACAATCGCGCGCACCTGCATCACGAGGATCTCCGGATAGGTCACGGCAAGACGACAGCCGCGATGACCGAGCATCGGATTCGCCTCATGGAGCTGCGCCACGCGTCGCTGCACGTCGGCAAGCGTGACACCTGCCGCATCCGCGAGCGACTGCTGCGCCGCTTCCTCATGCGGGACGAACTCATGCAGCGGCGGATCGAGAAGCCGCACGGTGACCGGCAGTCCTTCCATCGCGGTGAAGATCCCCACGAAGTCCGCGCGCTGGAATGGCAGGAGCCGTGCGAGCGCGGTCTCTCGGTCGCTCAGGCGTTCCGAAAGGATCATCTGACGCACGGCCTGAATGCGATCCGCTTCGAAGAACATGTGCTCCGTCCGGCATAGCCCGATGCCGATCGCGCCGAACTCGCGTGCGCGACGCGCATCGGCAGGCGTATCGGCATTCGCTCGAACGCCCATCGTCGCGTACTTCTGCGACCACTTCATCACCTGCGCAAAGTCTCCTGAGATCGACTGCGGCACGGTGCGCGGGAGCGCGCCCACGATCACCTCGCCCGTGGAGCCGTCGATCGACAGCGTGTCGGAGCGTCCGAAGGTTCGTCCATGGATCGTCACAGTCCCCGCATCCGCATCGATCGACAAATCACCCGCGCCGACCACGCAGCACTTGCCCCAACCCACCGCGACCACAGCCGCGTGGCTCGTCTTGCCTCCCGTTGAAGTCAGGATGCCGACAGCCTTGTGCATGCCCGCAACATCCTCTGGCGATGTCTCGCGGCGGATCAGCAGCACCGACTCGCCCGCGTTGGTGCGTTCGACCGCCTCCGATGCCGAGAATGCCAACGTGCCGGACGCGGCTCCCGGGCTCGCGGCAATGCCGCGCGTCAGGACCTCGGCGCCGCGCTTGTCCTGTTCGGAGAAACATGGGAGCAGCAACTGCACAAGATCGCCGGCGGGAATCCGCTTGAGTGCGGTGCGTTCATCGATCAGCCGCTCCCGCACCATCTCAACTGCCGTCCGCACCGACGCCACACCGTTTCGCTTGCCCGTGCGCGTCTGCAGCATGAACAGTCGACCACGCTCGACCGTGAACTCGATGTCCTGCATGTCGCGGTAGTGTCGCTCCAGTTTCTTGCGCACTGCGAGCAACTGCTTCCACACCGTCGCGTTCCACGCCTCCATCTCGCTGATGGGTCGCGGCGTTCGGATGCCAGCCACCACATCCTCGCCCTGCGCGTTCACAAGAAACTCACCGTAAAAGACATTCTCGCCCGTGGATGGATCACGAGTGAATGCCACACCTGTTCCCGAATCCTCGCCCATGTTGCCATATGCCATCGCCTGCACATTCACCGCCGTGCCGACCAATCCCTTGATCTCGTTGATGCGGCGGTACGCCACGGCGCGCTCGCCGTTCCAACTGCGGAATACGGCCTGGACCGCCTGCTCGAGTTGCCGCAGCGGATCCTGCGGGAACGGCTCACCCACATGCTGCCGGTACACCGACTGATACGCGATGCACAGTTCCTTCAGTCCATCCTCCGGAACCGCCGTGTCTTCCTTCACGCCGTAACGCGACTTGATCGCATTGAACGCATGCTCAAAGTGATGGTGATCGACACCCATCACCACATCACCGAACATGTTGATGAGCCGTCGATAGGCGTCGTAGGCGAACCGCGGATTGCCCGTCGTTGCGGCGAGCCCAGCGACCACCTCATCCGTCAGACCGAGGTTCAGAACCGTGTCCATCATGCCCGGCATGCTGACCGCCGCACCCGATCGCACGGACACCAACAGCGGATTGCGACGATCACCGAACTTCTTGCCAAGTTCGCGCTCGAGCAGCGTGATGTTGCGGCGCACCTCATCCATGAGCCCACTCGGCAGACGGTTCCCGCCACGCGAATACTCCGCGCAGGTCTCCGTGGTGATCGTGAACCCGGGCGGCACCGGCAGACCGATCGACGTCATGTCCGCAAGATTTGCTCCCTTGCCGCCGAGCAGCATCTTCTGATCTATGCGCCCCTCCGTCTTTGACGCACCGAAGTAGTAGACGCGCTTCGTCGCGCGGCCGCGCGCATCTGCAGCAGTCCGCGTCTTCTTCGTGCCGCTCTTGCGCGCGGCTTGAGTGCGAGAGGATTTGGTGCGTCGGGTGGTCATTGCTGGCATATCTGAATTCCTGCGGGAAGTTGCGAAGTCTAGCGAGGGATGGTTCGCAATCCGAAGGATGCGGCGGAATGCCAGAAATCCACGCATCGGTTCCTACCATGCGCGCATGCCTGAAGCGCACCTCGTTCGCCCGCTGCCCTGGAATTGCTCTCCACTGCACGTGATGCGTTTCTGGCGAACAGATCTGCCCCTGCTGTCGCTCGTGAGCGGCGGTCCACCGACCAAGCACTCGCGTTTCAGCGTGTTCGCCCCACGCCGAGCCTGCGTTCGCGTGAATCGGCAACAGCACGATCGTTCACAACTTGAGGCGGCCCTCGATCAGGTCGGCGCACCATGCAGGCCGATTCGATGTGGAGAGATCACACTGCCATTTGCAGGCGGCTGGATCGGCTTCGTCGGCTACGAGTGCGGCGCGATGTTTGAACCCTCCGCGCGCCTGCGCGATGGGGCAGGATCGCTTTCGGCTGGTCAGCTCTGGCCCGATGCCGTGCTCTGCGATGTTCCGCGGGCTGCCGTGCACTGCCATACGACGGGACGTTGGTTCGATGTTGGCGAGGCGACCGGGGAGGGCCCCGAAGAGTGGATCGACACATCCACTGTCCTGCAGCCGCAGCGCTTCAAGTTGCGCCGTTCGCTCGACCGCGGCAGTGCCGCAGGACGCGCGACCTTCGAGGCCATGGTTGAACGCACCCGTGAACTCATTCTCGCGGGCGACATCTTTCAGGCAAACATCACTCGCGGCTTCAGTGCGGGAATCGCAGGCTCGCCGCGTGCGCTCGCACTGCACGCTCTCGCGACAACGGCCCCGCGCCACGGCGCGTTCCTCGAACTCGACGCTCATACGGCACTGCTGTCACTGAGCCCCGAGCTCTTCCTGTCCATCGATGGCGCATCGCGCCGCATCTCCACCCGCCCAATGAAGGGCACGCGCCCCGCAGGGGAGGACCCCGAAGCACTTCGCACGAGCAGCAAGGACGCGGCGGAACTCCACATGATCGTCGACCTCATGCGCAACGATCTTGGACGCATCTGCGAGATCGGATCGGTGAGCGTCTCCGAGCAGCGCACCATCGAGCATCACGCCACGGTGTGGCAGGCGGTGGCTGAGGTCTCGGGAACGCTGCCCGAACAGATGCCGGTTTCACGCGCCTTTGCTGCCTGCTTCCCACCAGGATCGGTGACGGGCGCGCCAAAGGTGCGTGCGATGCAGGTGATCGATGCGCTTGAGGCAGGTCCACGCAGCGCGTACTGCGGTGCGATCGGCATGGCGAGCCGCTGTGGCAGTTCACACTTCGCCGTGGCGATCCGCACGGCGCGACTGACGCGCGATGTCGGCGATCGCTGGGACGTTGACTACCACGCGGGCTGCGGCATCGTGGCGGACAGCAACCCAGCAGATGAACACCTCGAGTGCATCGCAAAGACGCAAGTGTTCATGGATGCACTCGCGAGCGCATCCCCGCGTGGATCCGATCATGGATCAGAGCATTTCGGCGGCGATGCTGGCCAGCTCGCTCCGCTCCGTCTTGGAAAGAGTGACATGGCCTGCGATCCGATGACCCTTCATGCGCTCGATGAGATGCGAAAGACCATTGCTGGAAGCGTCGAGGTAGGGATTGTCGATCTGCCCGATGTCGCCGCACAACACGATCTTCGTGCCGTCGCCGACGCGTGACACGATCGTCTTCACCTCGTGCGGCGAGAGGTTCTGCGCCTCATCCACAATGATGAACTGGTGCGGAATGCTTCGTCCGCGGATGTAGGTGATCGGCTCCAACACCAACTTGCGCGATGCCACCAGCTGGTCAATGCGCTGCTCCGTCGACTTGCTATCAGGCTCGCCGCTCGTGTGCCCGCCGCGCGTCGAGAGCAGGTATGCGATGTTGTCGAAGATCGGCTGCATCCACATCGACAGCTTCTCATCCTTGTCGCCCGGCAAGTAGCCGATGTCACGCCCAAGCGGCATGATGGGGCGCGCGACAAGCAGCTTGTCGAAGCGCTCCTCTTTGAACACCTTGTGCATGCCAGACGCGATCGCCAGCAGTGTCTTGCCTGTGCCGGCGGGTCCGATCAGCGTGACCAACTTCACCTCGTCATCGAGCAGCAGATCGAGCGCCATCGTCTGCTGCACATTGCGCGCGATCACACCGTAGATCGGCTTGCGCGGACCAGTGACGGGGATCAGATGCCCCGTATCGCCGAGTCGCCGCGCCAGTCCAGTGTGCGAAGGATCGCTCTCATCGATCAGCGAAACGAAGTGGTTCGGCAAGACGCCCTGCTGGTCCCCCTCCACAATCGGAATCGCGTTGGGCACCGCCTCCAACCGACTGATGGGCAACTGCCGCTCCGAATACAGATCGTCAATCAGATCACGCGGCACACGACTGATGAAGAACCCCGTGTCGAGCCAATCGGCATCCACGCGATCCGCCTCATAATCCTCCGCTGTGACGCCAATGGCATCGCACTTCACGCGCGCGTTGATGTCCTTCGACACGAAGATGGTTCGCAGTCCCGATGCGTTCAACGCATGGGCGACCGCGATGATCCGATTGTCCGCGATGGCGAGGTCGAGATCGAACGACTCGGCAGGCTTCAGTCGAACCACCTTCACCGAACCACCCTGCTCATTCCAGACAACGCCATCGAACAGATGCCCCATGCCACGAAAGCGATCGAGTGATCGGATCACCTGCCGTGCGTTCCGCCCCTTCTCATCATTGTTCTTCTTGAAGGTGTCCAACTCCTCCAGCACGGCCAGCGGAATCACCACTTCGTGCTCCTCAAACTTGAACAGCGACTGCGGATTGTGAAGCAGCACATTCGTGTCGAGCACGAAATGCTTGCGCACTTGCGCATCGCTCGAACTGGAATCCTTCGATCGCTTGGACTGTTCGGGAACCGAACCCGCCTGCGTGCGGTGAACCATGTACCCACATTCTAGGTTTCCCGAGCCCAAAGTCACCTTCCGATGCATGAAATCCTGACGGCGGGTACCGTCCCGACATGCCACGGACGGCTTGCAGCGTTGGAGACCTCGCCCGCGCACTCGCGCAGGTGGCTCCGCCCTCGCTTGCCGCGGACTGGGACAATGTCGGTCTCCTCGCAGGCGACGCCAATTCTCGCTGTGAACGCGTCCTGCTGACGATCGATCTCACCGAGCAGGTCGCGATGGAAGCGATCGACCTTGGCGTGCACGCGGTCGTGGCATACCACCCTCCCATCTTCGATCCGATCAAACGTCTGGTGCGGCAGGATCCGACCACGGGGGCCGTTGCCGCGCTCGTGCTCAAAGGGATCGCGCTGCTCTCGCCCCATACCGCTCTCGATGCGGTCACGGGCGGCATCAACGATTGGCTGATCGAAGGCATCGGCGATGGACTGATCCGACCGCTGCAGCCGAGCAGTTCACTGTCGGGGCACGAGGCGTTCAAGATCGTCGTGTTTGCACCAGGCGATGCGGTGGAACGCATCCGCGGCGCCATGTCGATCGCGGGCGCGGGACGCATTGGCGCATACTCGCAGTGCTCGACCACGATGGTCGTGGAAGGCACCTTCTTCGGCAGCGCATCCACACGACCGCGGGTCGGTCGGCGCGGGCGGCTTGAGCGCGTTCCGGAACTTCGCCTTGAGATGGTGTGCGGTGCGAAGGCGTTGCCCGCAGCGCTCGAAGCGGCGCGTTCGGCGCATCCCTACGAAACCCCGGCAATCGAAGTGCACACGCTCACTCAGCAGCCCAACGCCTTTCAGGGTCAGGGTCGTGCCGTGCACCTGAGCGAACCGCAGACCACGGCGGAGATCGCGCAGCGCCTGCGCCGCCATCTCCCCGCGCGCCGACTCGAAGCGGCGATCGTTCCGGGCAGCGAAAGTCAACGGCATGAAGTGGTCGCGGTGTGCGCGGGCGCAGGCATGGGTCTGATGCGAAGTGCGATCGAAGCAGGCGCCACACTGTTCTTCACGGGTGAAGCGAGACATCACGAGCAGCTCGCCGCCGTGCGTCAGGGATGCTCGCTGCTGCTGAGCGGGCACACCGTCAGCGAACGCGGCTATCTGCCGCGGCTCGCCGAGCGTCTTGCGCGTGAAACCGTGGGCACATCCTTCACCCTGTCAAAGGCGGATCGCCACCCCCTCGTCGAAGCCTGACAACCGCGATCAGCCCCTGCCAACAATGTGCGCGCGTGCGAGTGCAGCGGCACCCACGATCCCAGCGGAATCGCCGAGGTCTGCCGCCACAATGCGACACTTCCGAAGCGTTGCAGGGAACACATGCCACTCAAACGACTCACGGACACGTTCCACAAAGGGCTTGCCGAGAGCATCGGTCACGCCACCACCCAGCACCACGCCACGGACGGACAGCAGCGTCACCGCGTTGGCGATCGCAAGCCCAAGCAGATCAGCCGCATCATCGACGACACGCAGCACGAGCTCGTCCCCAGCGCGATACGCATCAGCGATCACCGAACTGCCGATCGGACCAGCCTCTGGCGTTCGTGACAATGCCGTGCGCATACGGCTCTGCGGATGGCTGCCGATCAATGTCTCCATGGAGCGAATCATCGCCAGTCGGCTGCAGTGCTCTTCGACCGTGCGCCGACCAAGGCCGCCCCGCGGTTGCAGCACCATCTGCCCCAACTCCCCCGCCGTGTGGAACGCGCCGCGCCACACATTGCCGCCCAGAATGAGACCGCTGCCGATCCCCGTCCCAACCCACACGCCAAGCGCATCAGGCCAACCGCGCGCGGCACCCGCGGTGAACTCGCCCCACGCCGCGACATTCACATCGTTGTCGACCAGCACGGGAAGATCGAGACGATCCTCCAGCAGCCTACGCAGCGGAACATTCTTCCACCCAAGATTGCCCGCATGAATGACCACCCCCTCTTCAAAGTCCACGGCGCTCGGCGCACCGATGCCGACCGCATCGAGATCGCCCAACTCACTCTCAGCCTCCGTGCAAGCGCGCTCAAGCCCCTCCACCACGCGGTCGAGCACACCCTCGATGCCCGTCGTCGCCTTGGTCTTGCGCTTGTCCATCGCGAGGATCTTGCCATCCTCATTCACGATGCCAAATGTGACCTTGGTGCCACCAAGATCAACCCCCGCCACAAGACCGCTTCGCTTACGTCGTCGAGCCATGGTCGAGTGCCTCGTGCGGCGGCTGCCTTCCGTCCGTGGACGCCAAAGAGGCAGGCATAGTCCTCCAGCCCATCAGCCTCTTCGCATCGTCGATGATGAGGATTACCGCAGGCAGAAGCAGCAGTGTCAACGCGGTTGCACTCGCAAGACCGCCTGCAATCGTGATGGCCATCGGCGCAAGGAACTTTGCCTGAAACGACGGTTCAAGGATGAGAGGACCAAGACCAAAGATGGTCGTGACGGATGTGAGCAGGATGGCGCGGAGGCGACGCGCGCCCGCCTCGATGAGGGCATCGTGCAGATCGCTGCCCGCCGCGACACCCGCATTCACGAAATCGATCAGTACGAGTGCGTTGTTCACCACGATTCCCGCGAGCGCCACGAGCCCGATGATGCTGAGGAATGTGAGATCCGTCCCGAACAGCAAATGCCCAAACACCATGCCGATGATGCCGAACGGGATCGAGATCATCACGCCAAGAGGCTGCAGATAACTGCCGAAGAGCCAGGCGAGAATGGCATAGATCATCAGGAGCGCTGCACCCGCCGCGTAGGGCAGCGCGGCGAACGCCTCGTTCAGATCCTTCTGTCTGCCCCCCTCGCGAATCACGACACTCGGATACTTCGCCACAAGTCCCCGCACGTCCGCACCAACGCGTTCCACGACACCTTCTGGTCGCGTGCCCTGCGCCGTGTCGGCGGTCACCACGATGGTGCGCAGCCGATCGATGCGGGAGATGGAACTCGGCGATGTTCGCTCGCGAACCTTCGCCACTTCCTGCAGCGGCACCGCAGCGCCCGTGGGCGTGATGATCCACAGCCGTTCGCCGAAGTTCGTGGCGGAACGCATTCCGCTGTCCATGCGTACTCGGACATCGATGTCCTCACGATTGTCGCTGTAGATGTGCGCGTCGATGCCAAAGAGTGCGCCGCGCACTTGGCGCGCGATCTCCACTGCCGACAGACCGAGTGCTGCCGCTCCAGGGTGAGGCTCCACCTGCAACTCGGGCTGCGCATCAAAGTCGTTGTCGGCCACACTGAGCACGCCATCGACCGCGATCAGCAGGGACTTGATCCCCTCCACGACCTCGCGGAGATCATCGACATTCTCGCCCGCCACTTCGTAGGTGATGTCCGCACCAGACGGACCGCCAGAAATCTCCTGAACATTCAGCGACTCGACCTCATGGAGCGGTCCCACCCCGCGAATGATCGAATCAATCACCGCTCCAGACCTGCGCTCGCGGTCCTCAATGGGCGCCAGTTCGATGAAGATCTGCGCCACATTGCTCGCCGCGCTGTCGGCCGCTCCCGTCTCGTAGTTCAGCCGAACTCCATAGATCGATGTGATCGCACGAACTTCCGGCTGCTCACGCGCCGCGCGCTCCACGCGAGCACCGATCTCCTTGGTCAAGCTTGCCGGAACCCCAAGCGGCATGCGAATGTCGACGACCGCAGTCTCCGCATCGTCGTTGGGAAGGAATGTGAATGGCAGCCGACCACCGACGACAAACGCAGCCGACAGGATGAATAGCGAGATTCCCAGGGACACCGTCAGATAGCGGCGATCGATCGACCAGCGAGCAAGGCGTTCAAACGCCCCCTCGAGCCGCGGCCAGAGGACACTCTCGCGCCAGCGGTCGAACCAGCGCATGTTCCGATCAAGCCATGTCGGATCGCCGCGGCGTTCACGCGCAATCCCCCCCGCCATGTGCCCTGGCAGCAGAAAGATCGCCTCCGCAAGACTGCACAGGAGGGCAAGCGAGACAACGATCGGCAACTCGCCGATGATGTCGCCGATCCGTCCGCGCACAAGCAGCAGAGGCACGAACGCCACCACGGTCGTGGTCACGCTCGCGAACACTGGCCACATCACTCGCCTCACTCCACGGACGACGCCATCCTCCACGCTGCCGCCACCCGCAGCTTCCGTCTCGATGCTCTCCGAGAACACGATCGCATCATCTGCCAGCATGCCAAGCGCCATCAGGAGTGCGAACATGGTCAGCAGATTGAGCGATACTCCCGAGGCATCCATCATTAGCACCGTGCCGAGCACCGCAACCACGATGCCAAGCGTGACGAAGCACGCGGCGCGCCAGTGAAGTCCCAGCAGCAGCACGAAGAACACAAGAATCCCACCCTGCAGTCCATTGCGCGTCAGCAAGTCGAGTCGTCCCTCGATCAATCGCGCGAGGTCGTTGTGGGCCTGAATCTGCACGCCGGGCGGACCGCGTGTCGCACCGAGTTCATAACCCTTCAAGCGCGGCGATCCGAGAAGCCGCTCCTTGAATGTGGGTTCGAGCGGCTCACCACGCCGCGCGGCCACATAGCCGCGCGCGAACTGCGCCATATCGACCGCATCCTGCCCAGACTTCCGAAACACCGTGCAGTTGGACGATGGCTGCCCGTTGAAACGCCGCGAGATGTCATCCTCCACGAAGCCTTCGCGCACCGTGGCAATGTCGCCCACCTTCACGATCGCGCCCTCATCACTTCCCTTGACCACGATCCCGCGGACTCGGTCGCTTCGCTCCTCCACCCCGAGCGTACGAACCTTCACCTCGCCATCGATACCGCGCACGGTGCCCCCCGGCACTTCGCGCATCCACGCCGTGATCGAATCGGCGACGCGTGTCACCGAGATGCCATGCCGCACGGCTTCATCAAAGTTCACCTCCACACGAAGTTCGTCATCGCGCGTCCCGCTCACGACCACTTGCCCCATCCCCGAATAGGTCTTGAGGTCGTCGGACACTTGCCGAATCGTCTGCTTCAGCGTCTGCGGATCAACGTCGCCCGCCACCGTGATCTGAATCACGGGCATATTCGGCTCGAACTCCACCACGCGAATGCGATCTGCCTCGGGCGGCAGATCCGTCAGTGCCTCGACACGGTCGCGCAGGTCATCGGTCCGCTTGCGGACATCGACACCATCGTCAAACTTCACGACGATCGACCCACCACCCTCGAAGATGACCGTTTCAAGCCTCGAGACGCCTTCAACCTCGACTGCAACATCCTCCACACGGCGCGCGAGCGACTCCTCGACCTCAGCGGGCGAGGCGCCAGGGAACGACAGCACCACCCGCGCCATGTCGGGCTCAATATCGGGAAAGAACTCGCGGCGGATGTGCCCGGCGGCAAAGATGCCACCCACGATCACTCCGATCGTGATCAGATTCGACGGCACGGGATTTCGGATGAAGAAGCGAACGATGCCGATCATCGTGCCTCTGCCTCGCCATCGACCGATGTCCCCGCTGGCTGAACAACTGCGGCCGATGCGCTGCCCGCGTCCACGGCGCGCACACGCGTTCCAGGTGCAACGCTCCGACCGCCCTCGAGCGAGATCACGAGACCATCAGGCAGCGGTTCCTGCAACACCACCCACTCCGTGTCGCTGACTCCGCTCCCAGCAAGTGGACCGACGAACGAGTGCGACACCACGATGGGCGTTCCCACCAACTTGCCATCTCGAACAGCCATCACACGGTCACTCCGCACGGACCGCCGCGGGACGACCGAGTGGGACTTCGAATCCACGGCGTTCACCGCCGCCTCCACGAACTCACCTGGCGCCAATCCGACCGCGTCACCGCCCGGCGGAACATCCACATGAACAATCATGGTGCGATCCAGTGGATTGTCCTCAGGCTCGATTCGTGCAATCGTCGCGGCCACATGTCGCGGCACTTGCCCCACCGTCTCCAATCGCACGGGATCATCCACAGCGACGAAGCCGCGCGCGGACGATGGAAGGCGGATCGGAATCTCCAGCCGACGAGGATCCACGATGCGCGCCACGACCTGCCCCGGCAGCACATTCTCCCCAACCTCAAGATCGAATCGCTGCACGGAGCCCGCGATGGGCGATGTGATGCGGCAGCGTTCAACATTCGTCTTCGCCGTATCGCGCATCGTCCGCTGCATCTCGTCCTGCGCAAGGAGCGCCGCGCGGCGCGGAAGGACCTGATCCGCCGCCTCTCGCAGCAACAACAGCGCCCGCTCCACAACGATCACCGCCTGACGCGCACGGTCCAATTCACGCTGCACCGCAGCACCCGATTTCACCGCATCGCGAACGCGCTGCTCATCCGCACGAACGAGATCCGTCTCCTCCTGTGCGAGACGAACCCGATCCCGAAGCGCAGCCTCCTCGACCGCAAGCGACTGCATCTGCGCATCGATCGCAGCGAGTTGTTGCTCGGCCGCCTGCTGCGCGCGGCGAAAGTCCTGATCATCCAGTTGCAGCAGGAACGCACCCGCCTCCACCGCGACTCCTTCCCGGATCGCTTGATTCACTTCCAAGACGACGCCTCCCACGCGTGCGGGAACATCAGCCGAGTCCGACGCGCGCACGATGCCGTACCCCATCCACTGGCGCGGCACTTGGACGGAACGCACACGGAACACCGCGACGGGCTGCTCGACACCAGACCTGTCCGCCAGATCAGGAAGCGGGCGCGTCAACGCAAAGACAATGAGCAGTCCGATCGAACCACCGAGAAATCCGAGCGCCAGAAGCGCTCGGGTCAGACGGACTGCAGTGCTCGGTCGTGGCGAGTCCATGGGGAACCCACGATGGTATTCCACCCACCCCGTTCCCGCCGAACGCCTCGCATCATGCCCCTAGACTCCGCGACCATGTCGAATCCTGCCGAGTCACTGACGGTGAACGATGTCCGCCATGTGGCGCGGCTCGCACGCCTCGCAATGGCGGAGGATCACCTGCCAGCGATGCGCGATTCGCTCGTTTCGATTCTCGGACATATCGCCCAGTTGCAGGCTGTCGACACGAAGGATCTTGAACCCATGGCGCAGCCGCTTCCCATGCGGAACCGTCTGCGCGCCGACGAACCGGGCACGACCCTTTCCACGGCAGACGTGCTCGCCAACGCCCCCAAAACCGAGGGCGATTTCATCGCCGTCCCCAAGGTGCTCGGCGGAGACTCGGCATGAGCGGCGATCTCGTCGACATTCGCAACAAGATCGCGCGCCGCGAGACGACCGCGCGCGCCGTCGTGCAGTCCACGCTCGATCGCATCGCATCCGTGGATCGGACGCTCAACAGTTTCCACGAAGTGCTCGCCGACGCCGCGCTCGCATCGGCGGATCGCGTCGATGCCGACATCGCGGCTGGGCGAACCATCGGCGAGCTCGCGGGCGTTCCCATCGCGGTGAAGGACAATATCGCGACGCGCGCAGGGCGCACCACCTGCTCCTCGCGCATGCTCGAGACCTACCGATCGCCCTTCGATGCGACGGCGGTCGAACGCCTCGAGCGCGCGGGCGCGATCATCATCGGCAAGACCAACATGGATGAGTTTGCGATGGGATCATCGTGCGAGACCTGCGCGTGGGGCGCCGTGCGCAATCCATGGGATACCGACCGCATTCCAGGCGGCAGTTCAGGCGGCAGCGCGGCTGCGGTCGCTGCAAATCTCTGTGCGGCTGCGCTCGGCTCGGACACGGGCGGATCCATCCGACAACCCGCTGCACTCTGCGGCGTCGTCGGATTCAAGCCCAGTTACGGTCGCATCTCACGCCACGGACTGGTGGCGTTCGGCAGCAGCCTCGATCAGATCGGACCGATCACGCACACTGTTCGAGATGCGGCGCTGCTCTACCGCGTCATGGCGGGCGACGACCCGTTGGACTCCACTTGCGCGCCAGAGACCGTTGAAGATCCACTGCCTCTGCTTGAACAGCCCATGCAGGGACTTCGCATCGGCATTCCGGCGCAGTACCGCAAGGGCAACAGCCCCGCCGTGGATGCTGCGCTCGCACGCGCGAGCGAATCGTTCCGCGCGATCGGCGCGCAACTTGTCGATGTCGATCTCCCGCTCACGGATGTCGGCATCTCCACCTACTACGTGATCGCGCCCGCCGAGGCATCGAGCAATCTCGCGCGCTTCGACGGCATCCGCTACGGCCACCGAGCCAGCGGCAACTTTGCCGACGTGAACGCGCTCCTTTCTGCCAGCCGCGCGGAGGGCTTCGGTGCGGAAGTGCAGCGGCGAATCATGCTCGGCACCTATGTCCTCAGCGCCGGCTACTACGACGCCTATTACCGGCGCGCGCTGCAGGTGCGCCGACTCATCAAGAACGAATTCGATGCGGCCTTCGCGCAGTGCGATGCGATCCTCGGACCCACCGCACCAACGGCCGCCTTCCCGATCGGCGGCGTGACGGATCCGCTCTCGATGTACCTGTGCGATGTCTACACGGTGAACACAAACATCGCGGGCATCTGCGGCATTTCGCTTCCCGCAGGATTCGACGACAGCACAGGCACGCGCCTGCCGATCGGCATCCAACTCCAAGCCCCCGCCTTCGCCGATTCGCGCCTGCTGCAGATCGCGCATGCATTTGAACGCACCCACGGCGGGCGCGAACATCCCGCGTGACGCGGCGGCTCGGCGTCGGAGAGCGAACGAATCTGGTCAGGACGGACGCTTCAGCGAACCGAATCGGCGCATCGCCATGCGGAACTCGCGTACAACGCGCTCCGCCTCCACTTCGCGCTCACCAAAGGTGCCGATCTTCGCCGTGGCGAGATACATGGCAGGCGCCGGGCGCTTCGTGACCGTCAGCGTTCCGGGGCCACCGCCCTGCGTTCGAATGGTGAAAGTCCATGTGTCGCCAGCGAGCGAAGAACTGACAAGTCCCATCTCTGCGCGCCCAATCGCTTCGTTCGCAGCCGCAGGCACATCCGACCAGCGCACCGCATCGGGTGCACTGGTCAGTGGCTCGACAGGCATGCCCACCGCCGTTGCCTGCATCGCCTGCACCATTTGCGCCTCCTGCTCGGGTGAGTACAGCGCATTCGGCGGATACTTCTCGCCACCGAACTTTGTGTTCGACAGCACAGGATTTTCCTTCGGCTGACAACCCGCCGCGACGAACGACGAAGCGCACAGGACCGCACACAGCGGGAAACGACCGCGTGATCTGCATTGTTGGCGGAGCGCGCTCATACAGGGGGCAGCAGGGTACCCGCGCATTGCAGGATCTGACGGACCGCGCCAGTCGATGGGGCGTTCCTGACAAAACGCACTCGCCGCCAGAACCACCCGTCGCGCCCCGCATGGCGCAGATGCCGTGCGACCTGCGCATCCACACGCCACACCACAAAGTGCACTTCACGGTGCGAGGTCTGAAACACGAACGATCCGCACCGCTGAAGAGCGCTCGCATCGATGCCGATTCGTTCCGCAAGCATCGCTGCCGAGAGGCGCCGACCGCTCTCCTCCATCGGCGGGAACGGCAGTCCGGCCCACAATCCGCGCGCAGGCAGAACCCGCTGCGCCATCCACCCCGCGGACTCCGCCAGGATCGCTGCACGGTGAACGCGCGCGCGCTTCGGAGTGGACTTCGCCTTGGGGATGCGATGCTGCCTTTGCATGCGCCGTGCCCTGCACGAAGCGTTCAGCGGACACTCCTCGCACCGCGGCAGCCGCGGCGTGCAGATCGTCGCTCCCAACTCCATGAGCCCCTCGTTTGCACAACGTGCATCGCGTGCCGCATCGACATACTGCTGCGCGCGTTCCCATACCCAGCGTTTGCCCGCGCTCTTGGTGAGATCCACCGCGCGACCATGCACACGCATGATCACGCGCGCGACGTTCCCATCGACAATCGCCTCTCGAGCACCGAACGCAATCGATGCGATCGCCCCTGCACAGTACGGACCGATTCCAGGCAGCGCCTCCAACTCGTACCGCGCCCGCGGAACTTGCCCGCGGTGGCGCAGCACCATGGCCTTCGCAGCGGCGTGCAGATGTCGCGCGCGGCGGTAGTACCCAAGCCCAGCCCATGCAGCAAGGACATCCCGCTCGCGGGCCCGCGCAAGGCTCGTGACAGAGGGAAATTGGCGCAAAAATCGCCTCCAAGCATCACAAACGCGCACGACTTGTGTCTGCTGCAGCATGAATTCGCTGACGACAGTCCCATATGCCGTTCGCTGCCTCCGCCACGGCAGATCACGGGCGTTGCCCTTGAACCACTGCTCGATCCGCAGCGCAAGTTTCTCGCTCCCATTCGCAGCGCAC
>VGXN01000030.1 GCA_016873335.1 Phycisphaerae bacterium
TGTGCTCGTGGCTGCGCTGTGTGGTGTGACCACGATCGGCTGTTCATCGGCGCGTGTGATGGTGCCCAGCGACAATGATGGGCTTCGCCGAGAAGTGCAGGCGCTCCGTGAGCAGGTGTCGGCGCTCGAAGCGCAGCGGGCAGAGTTGCAGCAGCAACTTGCGGCAGCGACGAAGCCCGTCGCTGAAGCAGGTTCGGTCGATGCGCAGGTGGCTGAGGCGACGCCACAACTCGTGTCCTTGTCGGTGGAAGCGGGAAGCCACTATCTGCCCAATGGCAGTGCGAGCGGACGTTCAACCTGTGACGCGGTGATCTATATCAAGCCGACGGATGGGCGCGGGCGATTCATGCAGATCGTCGGGCGCGCGCGCGCGAGTGCGTTCCAATTGCATGCGGACGGACGCGTGGTGAGCCTCGGCACGGCGCAGTGGGACCCGATCGAAGTGCGCGACGCGTGGCGCGACGGCATTTTTGGTGCCCATTACACGCTTCGGCTGCCCCTTGCGGCGGAGGGGTGGACCTGTGGCGCGGGACCCGTGACTGTTCGGGTTGAGTTCATCAGCCAACCGGATGGTCGCACCTTCTCTGGCCAGCGCGAGTTGCCCTTCCAGCAATGACATCGCACCACTCCCAACTGCGCGAGAACGCAACACGCGCATCTTGGCGCGCCACCACTAGCAGTAGTGGTCGCACTGGGTGGTTGCCCCGAGCAGTCGTGGTCGCCGCGCTCCTCGCGACTCTTGCAGGTTGTCAGCGACCGCTCTTCAACGACAAGGATCCGCGCTCGCAGTTCGACACATACGACAAACTTCGACAGCAGAATCAGTCGCTGTTGGTGCCCGATGAGTTCGGCAATCCGCAGCCTGCGCTCCGCGCGCGACTCTCTCCGCAGTCCTGAAATCTGCGGGGATTCCTTCACATTCCGAGCACGGTCATCCGATACAGAGAGTCGAAAGGACTCTCTGTGCTGAACGCATCCACGACATCATCGGTCAAGTCGCCGCGCACCACGAAGGCATCGAAGGGTGGTGTGCAGCGCCGCCTCACCGTGTGGGCGAGCTTCGCCGCAGCGATGACAGCGGTGGCAGGCATTCTCGTGATCGCAGACGCGGGTGCGCCGAACATTGAGGCCGCAGTCAGTCCGACAGTCGTCGGTCATGGCGCGAACCCCAGTGCGACCCCGCTGATCGTCCCGCGCGAGGCGAGTGAGGTCGCGGGTCGTTGGCAAGCGATCGTGATTCACCACTCCGGGACACCCGCAGGCGATGCCGTGACGCTTGGCCGTCAACATGTCTCGGCTGGTTTGAGCGGGCTTGGCTACCACTTTGTTATCGGAAACGGGCAGGGATTGGGCGATGGGCTCGTCGATGTTGGCTACCGCTGGTCGCAGCAGTTGCCAGGCGCCCATGTGGCATCGGCGCCCGCAGGCGCGAACGGCGACCCCACGCGGGTTGGGCTGTCGAAGTCGGATGCGGAGCGCTACAACCGCCATGCCATCGGCATCTGCCTGATCGGCAACGGCAACCGCCGCGAGTTCACCGACCGACAGGTCAACGAGCTCGTAAACCTCGTCCGCGCGCTGCAGGAGCGGCACGGCATTCCTGCATCAGCCGTTCACTTGCACTCGGATCTTGCGAACGTGCCAAGCCCGGGAACCCACTTCCCTGCGGCGCGATTCGAGTCTCAGATTCGGCGGTAGACCACGCTCGAATCTCCCTCGCGGGCGGCGGTCCGCGATGGAAACTGAAGCAAATCTTTGGGGCTTTGTCGCGTTCGACCCAATGCAACGATCGCTGAAACCTTGTACATTCGGAGGCTCGCGCGGTCGTGAGGAGTTGGAGCCTTGCACGCGAGCCTTGTTCGGACTGCCCCTTTCTAGACTTCTTCCTCTCCATGAGTTCGAGAATCGCCGTAGAGGAGTTGTTTGGCTACAAGGTGATCGCGCTGCTCGGTGAGGGAGCGCGGAGCAAGTTGTATGCAGTCAAGGACAGGCACTCTGGTGCCACCTATACGCTGAAGCATGTGGTCTTCGAGGAGGGGCGCGACAAGGACGATCGATTCCTTCGGCAGGTGGAAAACGAGTGGGCCGCGCTCAAGGAACTGAATCACCCTGCGATTCGCCGCGGAATCGCGCTGAAACGTGAGCGCCCAATCGTCAAAATGACCGAGATCGGACTCATTCTCGAACTGATCGACTCATCGACGCTTGAGGAAGCGCCGCCTCGGCATCTGCGCGACCATGTGCGCATCTTTGCTGAAGTGGCGGAGGGCATGGCGCACATGCACGAGAAGGGCCTGATCCACGCCGATATGAAGACGGGCAACATCATGATGCCCGAGGGGCGTGCGCGTTCGGGGCATGCAAAGATCATCGACCTCGGACAGGCGTGCAAGACGGGTACCGTGAAGTCGCGTACGCAGGGCTCGCCTGGATACATGGCGCCCGAGCAGGCAGCAAAGGAAGCGATCGTGGAGGCAACGGATATCTACAACTTTGGCTGCACGATGTACCGCGCGCTGACGCGCGACTATGCCGAGACAGTGCTCGTGCCTGGCGAAACCAAGGCGCGTGCGGTCGAAGAGGTGCCGGCGACCGTCCCCGTGGCGCAGCGCGTCCAGACCGTGAGTGGTGCGCTGTCCGATCTTGTATCCGAGTGCATTCGCTTGCCGATCGGCAAGCGCGCCGCGTCGATGCAGAATGTGGCGCACCGCTTGCGTGCCATCGAGGCGCAGGTCGGCGACGAGACGCTCTGAAACCCGTGGGATCGCCCCCAACATTTCCTGATCATTGGCATCAGCGGTTCCTCGCGCTTGCAGCGCAGATCGCATCGTGGAGCAAGGATCCTTCGCGCGGCGTGGGCGCTGTGATTGTGTCGCCGCGCAAGCAGATTCTCAGTACGGGATTCAATGGATTGCCCGCTGGCATCGAGGATCGCCCGGACCGCCTGACGCGCCCCGTGAAGTACGACCTCATCTGCCATGCGGAGTTGAACGCGATTGTGCAGTGCGCGCGCAATGGCGTCAGTCCACTGGGCTGCACGATCTACACCACTTTCAGCCCGTGTGTGCAGTGCTCGCTCGCGATCATTCAGGCGGGACTCGCGGAGGTGATCACCTTTGAACATGCCACGAGTGGCGACGAGCACTGGCAGCGTTCCACAGATCTGGCGCGGTCGCTGTTTGACGAAGCAGGTGTCCGCTACCGCATGATGGCTGGGTCGGTACGCTCATCGACATGAAATCACCCATGAGACTTTGTGTGCTCAGTTGTGCGTTTGGCGCACTGCTGAGTGCTGCAGCGCTTTCGACCCTTGGATTGGCTCGCGCGGCGCAGGCGCCCCCGACGACGCAGGCACCAGCAGCCGCTCCCGCGGCCGAATCGGCGGTGATCAGCGATGCAAAGGCGCGTGCGCTGCTCACGCTGTTCGTCGGCAGTTGGGATGTGCGCGGCACGACGGTTGGCGCGGATGCTGCAAGCACGGGACCGTTTCAGGGGCAGTGCCACTTCAACTGGACTCTCGGCGGCGTCTTTCTCGCGGGCGATCACGTGCTCTACAACCAACAGGGTGCTGCGCTGCAAATCATGGATGTGATGGGCTTCACGCCAGGGGTTGGATTCACGCGAAGCGAAATCACCAACGGTGATCGCAGCATGTTCCTGTCGACGGGGATGTACGACGATGCACCGAATGCGTTGGTCTTTGCTTCATCCAATCCAATGATCACTCCAGATGGGAAGCGACGATCGCTCGACACGTCCTTTCTGTTCCGCCCCGATGGGACGATCGTGTGGAACACCACGTTCGAGGAGGACGATGCGCCCGCAGGTACGGTGAAGTTGGTCTTGAGTCGGATGGAAACGCCGCCAGCGATGCAGGCGCCAGCCACGCCCTTTGGCGCGCCGATGATCGCGCAGGGGGGGGCAGGGCAGGCAACATCGCTGCAGCCAAACGCGGCGGGCGGCGGAAACTTCATCGTCCAGACGCCGCAAGGACTTGCGGTGACGCGTGCGCCGCAGAACATGGAGGAGAACAAGCAGTTGCTGTCGGCAATGCTCCAGCAGCGACAGCAGTTGCAGGCTCAGATGAACGCGATGCAGGGACAGGTTCAGGACATGTCGCGGATGATGACAACTGCAACAAGTCCATGAACGTGCTCTTCCCATGAGCGGCACGACACCACCCCACCCGCGCGTCGGCGCAGCGCGAGTCGCATGCTTTGCGCTGATGGGTGGTGCGTGGTCGATGGCGCTCGCCTGTGCAGGTGTCATGGCAGGGTGGGTGTTTGTGGCACTTCGCGGCGCAGGTCTGGCGCGCCTTGCCGATGAATCGCTCGCATCCATTCCGCCAGAGCGACTGTCGGTGTTTGTTGGCGGACAGATCACGCGCGCCATGTTCGATGTGGTGCTGTGGTTGAGCCTGCTGATTCCTGCGGTTCTCGTGACCGTTCTTGGTGGTTGGTCTGGGAAGCGGTTCGGTGGGCTGACCACCACCGGTACCACGTGGCTCCAGCGCAGCGCCGTGATCGCGCTCTCGGTCGCGCTTCTTGCCGCGATTGCGTCGCTGCAACTGTCGCACACGCTTGCCGTGCAGTCGCAATTGCACTGGGAAGCCGCTGCACGCAGCGATGGAGCAGCGACTGCTTCGACACGCGCCGTGCTCGATGCCACCCATGTCTTGGCGGAGCGCACATACGGCGCGCTCACTCTGCTCGCGTTCATCGGAACCGCCTGCGGCTGCGCGGCTCTGGTTCGCCGAACCGCGCTACCCTCCACCGCATGAGCGATCATGATGCTCGTTTTTCACTGCGCGGCCGCCGAGCGCTGGTCGGTGGGGCGACGCAGGGAATCGGACGTGCGTGCGCAATGGCGTTCGCGGGCGCAGGCGCATCCGTGGTGTTGCTCGGACGCAACGGCGCCGGACTGCAGAAGGTGCTGGCAGAACTGCCCACCGCCTCTGGTGTCAGCCACTCGACCGTCGAGGCGGACTTCGCAGACTGGAAGCGTGTGCAGAGCGCGGTGGCAGGCGAGGTGGAACGCGGCGGTCCCCTCCACATCGTGCTGCACAACACAGGCGGCCCACCTGCGGGCAGCGCGATCGAGGCTGCGCCCGAGGACTTTGTGCGAGCGTTTGAGATGCACCTGCTGACGGGGCAGGCGATCGTGCAGGCATGCGCACCTGGCATGCGCGCCGCGAACTATGGTCGCATCATCAATATCACCAGCACATCGGTGCTGACGCCGATCCGCGGGCTCGGTGTCTCGAACACGGTGCGTGCTGCGGTCGCGAACTGGGCGAAGACGCTCGCGGGCGAACTGGCGCCGCACGGCATCACCGTCAACACGATTCTGCCTGGTTCGATCCAGACATCGCGGCTCGATGCGATCTTCCAAGGGCGCGCCAATCGAGGCGGACTGACGATCGACGAAGTGCGAACCGCGGCGATCGCGCAGATTCCAGCGGGCAGGCTTGGTGATCCATCGGAGATTGCGGCTGCTGCGCTGTTCCTCGCATCGCCCGCCGGGTCCTATGTCACGGGAGTCAATCTCGCTGTCGATGGTGGACGGACGGCCGTTCAATCCTGATCGGGGCATCGCATGCGACCGGACGCATCGTCAGACATCATTGACATCTCGCCGCTGTTCTCGCCGCGCCTTGCCGTGTTCCCAGGCGATGAGCCGATTGTCCGCAAGGTGAAGCTGGATGTGAAGCGTGGCGACAACATCACGCTGAGCGCACTGCACGCGACGGTCCATCTCGGTTCCCATGCGGATGCGCCGAGTCACTACGGGCGTGACGGGCGCACGATGCACGAGCAGCCGCTTGCGCTTTACTGGGGTCCATGTGAAGTCGTTCAGGTGCGGGCAGGAACACGACCGCAAAGCGGGCGTGTTGGACGCGCGGATCTTGATGTGTCCGCGGCGTGGCAGCCGCGCTTTGCGCGTCTGCTGATTGCCACACGGTCGTACTCGAACCCTGAGCAGTGGGATGGTTCGTTTCTCGGGCTGGAGCCGACGCTCATTGACGCGCTTGCCGATCATGGCGTGCGCCTCATCGGTATCGATACGCCGAGCGTTGATACCGCTGACTCGAAGGATCTGCCAACGCACGCGCGGTTCCTTGCGCGTGATGTGGCGATCATCGAAGGTCTTGTGCTCCGCTCGGTGACTCCCGGCGATTACGACTTCTGTGGTCTGCCGCTGCGGCTGGAGGGGTTCGATGGCAGTCCGATCCGCGCTGCGCTTCGACCGATCAGGGCGCGAAGCACACAGCCTTGACTTCGACCGCAATCGGGGTCGGCAGCGCCACGATCTGCAGCGTGGTACGCGCCGGGTTCGGATTCCCATCGCCGCCAAAGAACTCCGCGTAGATACGGTTGTAGGTGGGGAAGTCGCGCTTCATGTCGACGAGGTAAACGGTCACATCCACCACGCTCGTCCACGGCAGTCCCGCATCAGCGACGACCGCTTGCACATTTCGGAAGCAGTTTCGGCACTGCGCCTCAAAGTCAAATGGATCAACACCTGGAATCTCCCGTGATCCGCGCACGCGCGGACCGATTCCGCTGAGGAACACGAACGGACCTGCGCGGCGTGCGTGGGGGTACGCGCCGAGTGGCTCGGGCGCCTTGCCCGAATGGATTTCGCCAGCCTTCGTGTCGCTCATTCAGCCTCCTGTGCTTTGGACGACCACCATCGGTTCGGCGAAGAAGTGCAGTGCGTCTTGACCGCCCTCCCGTCCGATGCCGCTGCAGCGGAATCCACCGATTGGAACGCGCAAGTCGCGCATCATCCAACCGTTGAGCCATACGGTGCCTGCAGTCAGCGCGCGTGAGAGTCGTGTGGCTCGCTCGTCGTCGCGCGTCCACACGGTCGCCGAGAGACCGTACTTCGTGCCGTTGGCGATGCGCAGGGCATCGGCATCTGCCGAGAATGGGATCAGCGTTGCGACCGGGCCAAAGATCTCCTCCTGATTCGCTTCGGCATCTGCTGTGACATCTTGCAGCAGCGTGGGGGCATAGAACGCACCACTACGGACGCGGTCGGGAAGGGAATCGGGCGAAACGCGTTGACCACCGCAGAGCACCCGCGCTCCGCCATGGACGGCTGCGTCCACCATGCCGGCAACTCGCAGCAGATGAGGCGCAGAGATGAGCGAGCCGAAGTCCGTGGCCGCATCGAGAGGATCGCCGATGCGGAGCGCGCGGGTGCGCTCGACGAGTGCAGGCACCAGACGGTCCCAGCAGGAGCGTTCAATCAGGATGCGCGATGCGCAGTGGCAGACCTGCCCTTGGTTGGTGAACATCGCGCGCACAAGCCCGTCCACTGTCGTGGGCAGATGCGCATCGTCCGCCGCATCGGCGCAGACGATCGCGGCATTGCTGCCGCCAAGTTCGAGTGCGGTGCGCTTGAACGATCCAGCCGCGGCGCGCGCGATTGATTCGCCCGTGATCGTTCCGCCTGTGAAGGTGATGCAGGAGACATCGGGGTGCGCGACGAGCGCGGCTCCTGCCAGCGGGCCGCGACCATGCACCACGTTGCAAACGCCCGCAGGGAACCCTGCGTCCACCATGAGCTGCGAGAGCATCCATGCGGTGAGCGGCGTCACTTCACTTGGCTTGCCGACGACTGTGCAGCCCGCCGCAAGCGCGGGCGCGATCTTCCAAGTGAACAGGTACAGCGGCAGATTCCACGGCGAAATGCACGCTGCGACCCCGAGGGGCTTGCGAATCACGGTGGACCGCATCGTTCCCTTGGGCAAGTCCTGATCGAACACCTGCGTCTGATCCCCCATGACGGCACCCGCAAAGTGGCGGAGGTTGGCGATCGCACGCGGCACATCGAGCGAACGGGCGAGCGAAAGCGGCTTGCCAGTGTTTTCGCTCTCCGCGAGCGCGAAGGCATCGAGGTCGCGTTCCACCAGATCCGCAAGCCGCATCAGCAGCGCTGCGCGTTCCTCGGCAGGGCGGGTCGACCACTCAGGGAACGCACGGGCCGCGGCAGCGACGGCCTCGTTGACATCGTGTGCCGTGCTGTCTGGGACAGTCGCGATGGTCTGGCCTGTCGCAGGATTCTGCGCGACCGTGGTCGCGCCCCCGCGTGCAGGGCGGAAGCATCCATCGATGAAATTGCAGAGCACCGCGGGCTGCACGCGCGCAGGATAGGAGGCAGGCATCGGTGGAGCACTCGATGGCATCAGTCCGATCCCTCGGAACTGGCGAGGCCGACTTGGCGCGCACCCGGACCGGTGCAGGTCAGCATGAGGAACGCGCCGATGACTGCGATCGACCCGGAGGTCCATTGCCACCAGGCGAAGCGCTCTCCATAGATGAACGTACTGGCGATGCCGACGAAGAACGGCTGCAGTTGCAGTACTCCACTGGTGATGACGATGCCGATGCGCGCGATACTGATGTAGTACAGGATGTGCCCAAGTGCAATGCCGATGATCGCGCTGATGAACAACTGCAGCAGCGCGGTGCCTGGCAGATCAGGAACGCCGCTGCCGCCCGCATCACCGAAAAGCAGCATGAGTCCGATCAACCCGATGGCCGTGATCTGGCAAATCGCCGCGAACGCCGTGATCGGGTGATACGACCCCATGCACCGACGCACGCCGAGCCCATACATGCCGTAACAGAATGCACAGAAGATGCTGAGTGTGGTGCCCCACGGGTTGAACCCGCCGAGCGACGCGTCGCCTCCGAGCAGCACGGGGAACAGACCACCCAGAAGAATCGCCGCACCAATCAGATAGCGCGGGCTGAGGATGATGGATCGCTCGCTCGGCACGAACAGGTATGCACCGATCGCAATCCAGATCAGCTGCGTGCGCAAACCGAAGGTCACGAGCCCGGGGTTCATCTCATGGAATGCCGCAGTGAACGCGGCCTGCCCCGCGATGTTGAACAGCGATGGAACGAGCGCGTCACGCCAGATGCGCATGGGCAGTCGCCCGCGCCGCCAAGCGAGCACGAGTGCCGGCAGCCAGATCAATGCGCTGACTCCATAGCGCCAGCCGTTGTTGCTCCAGTGATCCACTTCCGAGGCAAGATCGCGCAGAAAGAGAGGAACGGTTGACCAGCATGCGAGTGTCAGCAGCAGGCATGTGATGCCCATCGTTGCCTTCGATGGTGGTGCAGCGGGCGTGCTGTTCCCCGTGCCGATCGCTGCCGCCTGCGCGAGATCGGTTGGTTGCGTGGCGCGGCTCATGCGCCGCCTGCCATCAGGGCGCGCACAAGCAGAACGCCGCCCGCCACCACACCGCCGAGCGCAGCGATGGCGACCGCAGTCAGCACCGCATCTTGCCGCTGCGATTTCGAAAGAGCGTCGGCGTAGGGGATCGTGTCGAAACTCACCATGTCGTAGCGCGGCGTGAAGAGCGCGGGCACAAAGCGGTGCAGCAAGTGTTCGATGGACTTGCGAGCAAGGAAGAGCCGCGATGCGGTGCGGTCGCGCATCTCGATGAAGTTCTGCAGCGCCATCTCCGCGATGGCATCTGCATTGGGCTTTCGTGCGCGTTCGTAGTCGCAGATCGCAGCAGCGATATCTGTTGGATGGCGTTCGAGTGAATCCGCCAGTGCTTCGCAGTCCTCGAAACTGGCGTTCGCACCTTGGCCAAAGAACGGCACGATCGCGTGCGCTGCATCACCCACAAGAACGGCGCGCCCACCGGAAGACCACGGTCGGCAACGGATCGTGAGCATCCAGCCGACAGGATTCGCTGCGAAGTCGGCATCGAATGTCGGCATCATCGAGAGCGCATCGGCGTACTCGCGTTCGAAGTGGCGGCGACCGACGGCGGGATCAGCGATCGCATCGAAGCCATCTGCAGCGCCCGCCGCACTGTGGTGCGGCCAGAAGAGCGTGCAGGTGAACGACCCGTCAGGGTTCGGGAGCGCAATCATCATCGAACTTCCACGCGGCCAGATGTGCAGCGCATTCGGTTCCATCGCAAAGGGCGCATGCGGGCCTGACGCAACGGGCGCGATCGTCATCTCCTTGTAACCGTGCCCAAGCCACGACTGTTCAAAGTCGAATCCCTCGCGCCGCTGCATCGCGCTCCGCACGGCGCTGTATGCGCCGTCCGCTCCCACGATGAGGTCCGCCTCGACGTGCTCTTCGGCACCGCCGACCGTGTTCATGAAGGTGGCACGCCCGCGTTCACCATCAAGATCGCTGCAGCGCTGGTCGAACGAGATGCGGACATTCGGCTCGGCTGCTGCGGCATTCAAGAGCGCCAGATTGAGCGCACTGCGGGAGATGCTCAGGATCGCATGCTCGGGATTGCTGCTGTACCGCTGAAAGGTGAGCGCACCCGACCGCGCATGCATCATGCGTCCAGGCATGCGGATGGCATCCCGCAAGATGTGCGACTCCAGCCCCGCGCGCCGCAGCGCTTTGATGCCGCGCGCACTGATCGCCAAGTTGATCGATCGCCCCTGCACGAAGTTGCGGCTGCGTGGATCGCCGCGGCGTTCGCGCAGATCGACCTGCCAACCCGCACGCGCGAGATAGACCGCGAGCAGCGAACCCGCGAGCCCCGCGCCAGCAATGACAACTCGCTTCGCCACTGCCCAAAGTGTACGACTGCTCGGTCATTGCGGCAGGACGGAACGCCGGCGGCGTTCACGCGTGCAGTGCTTCGATCAGCCGCCAGCAGTCCCCGAACGAACAATAGAGCGGTGCGGGCGCCGTACGAATGACGCGCGGGTGACGGAAGTCGCAGACCACGCCCTGCGGAAGGAGCCGATCGAAGCGCGCGCGCGCCTGCGCAGTGGATCCTTGCACCTCGATCGACAACTGACAGCCGCGGTGACCCGTGGCGCTCGGCGTGATGATGCGCAGATCGCTCTCACGTACACGAAGTGACATTTCAATGAACGCGGTCATCACACGCGCCTTCGCGGCGAGTCGTTCGATGCCCGCCTCGGCAAAGAGCTCAAAGCTCGCGAGCAGCGGCGCGAGCGACAGTACGGGCGGATTCGACAATTGCCACGCATCCGCCCCCGGAGCCGCCGCAAAGTCAGGGCCCATCGCGAAGCGCGTCGCCGGATCCGTGCCCCACCAACCTTCGAGCCGCGGCGGCGGGTTCGCATGGTGGCGTTCATGTACGAATGCGCCCGCGACGGCGCCCGGGCCACCGTTGAGATACTTGTACGAACACCAGCACGCGAAGTCGACGCCCCAGTCGTGGAGCGAAAGCGGCACATTGCCGATCGCGTGCGCGAGATCCCAGCCACAGTGGGCACCCACAGCATGTGCGGCACGCGTGATGCGCGGCATATCGAGCACCTGACCCGTGTAGTACTGAACGCCGCCAAGCATCACCAGCGCAAGCGAATCGCCCGCGTCCGCGATCGCGCGCTCGATGTCTTCCGTGCGCAGGCATGACTCGCCGCTGCGCGGACCGATCTCGATCACGTCGTCATCCGCATCGCCACCCGTTGCCGCAACGAATGAACGCACGGCAAATCGGTCGCTCGGGAATGCGCCGCGTTCGATGAGCACTTTGCGGCGAACGCCCCGCGTGCGTGACGCGGGCAGAAAACTTGTCAGCAGAAGATGCAGATTCACCGTCAGCGTGTTCATCGCCACCACTTCCGACGGCAACCCACCCGTCAGCAGCGACAGTCCGCCGCGAAAGTGCTGGTGGTAGTCGATCCACGGGCGACGCCCGTGCGCGTGCCCCTCGGCACCGAGGCGCGCCCAGTCATCCAGCTCCTCCAGCACTCGCGTGCGCGCAGCCTTCGGCATCAGCCCAAGCGAGTTGCCCACGAGATACGCCATCTCGCGCCCCGATGCGTCCTTTGGAATCTCGAAGCGGCTGCGGAGTGCGGCGAGCGGATCGTTCGCATCTGCCCACGCCGCGAATTCCGCAGAGGGTTCGATGTCGCTTGCCGAAATGTGGAGGATGCTCCGCGCCACTGTCATGCGTTCACCTCAGAGAGACCGAGAAACTCGAGCGCGGTGCCACGGAGCACGCGCGTGCGCTGCGCGTCGGTGAGCCACCCCGCGGCGCGCACGAGCCGCCCAGGCGGGATTTCGCCAAGGGGAAAGGGATAGTCCGAACCAAGCGCGATACGCGATGCACCGACCGTGTCGACCAGATATCGCAGCGCGCCCATGTCGTGCACGATGCTGTCGAAGTACAGCCGCTTCAGGTGCGTGCGCGGTGGCGTGGTCGAGTGTGTGGCGCAAAGATCGGGGCGGGCCGTGAAGCCATGTTCGATGCGACCGAGCGTGTAGGGAAAGGCGCCGCCGCCATGCGCGAAGCAGATGCGAAGTCGTGGGTGTCGATCCAGCACGCCGCCGAACGCCAGCGCACAGAATGCGCGCGCACTCTCCGCCGGCATCCCCACAAGCCACGGCATCCAGAAGCGTGGAATCTCCGCGCGCCCAAACATCTCCCACGGATGCACGAACACTGCGGCACCGAGTTCCTCCGCTGCGGCAAAGAAGGGTGCAGTCGCAGGGTCATCCAGATCGCGCCCCGCCACATTCGTGCCGATCTGCACGCCCGCAAATCCAAGATCGCCAACGCATCGCTCCAGTTCGCGCGTCGCAAGCGCGGCATCCTGCAGTGGAACGCTTCCAAGCCCGACAAATCGCGATGGATTGCTGCGCACAACGCCTGCGAGATGATCGTTCAAGAGTTGCGCAAGGTCATGTGCGTGCTCCGCCCGCGCCCCATACGCGAACATCACGGGCACGGTGGAGAGCACTTGAACGCCAATGCCGTCACGATCGCAATCACTCATGCGCCGCTGCGGATCCCAAAGATCCGACTCGACTTCACGAAAGAGCGCGCCATCGATCATCATGCGCGCACGGCATTGCCCGCAGTGCTCCATCGCGACCCAACCGCCGCACCCGTAACGCTCGCGCAGATCGGGCCAGCGTTCAGGCAAGATGTGGGTGTGCAGATCGATCGCGCCGGGCGCAAGCATCATGAAGTCCGCGGCGTGGGCTTGGGAACGCGCGTGCCGCACTTGGGGCATGTGCATGCCTTGGGGTCCGCCCAGAACTCCTCCATCCGCTCGCGGAAGTGCTTCACGATGTCGATGCAGTTGAACTCGATGTCGCGGACAAGCGTGTCGCAGACATCGCAGAAGAACATGATGTGCTCCGTTTCAGTCGGAGGTCGGCGTCGTTCCACCACAAGACCGAGCGTGTTCGGTCCGCGCTGCGGTCGGTGCGGCACACCACCTGGCACAAACAGCACCTCACCCTCGCGCAGCGGAATGTCGCGCACCCCGTGCGCGTCGCGCACGCGAATGCTGACATCGCCCTGCAGCTGCATGAAGAACTCCTCCGAGTTGGTCATGTGAAAGTCATTGCGCGCATTCGGTCCCGCGATCAGCATCACGAAGAAATCCTGTCCGCTGTAGAGGTACTTGTTGGAGACAGGAGGCACCATCAGATGCTTGTTCTGCTTGGCCCATTCCGCAAGATGCACGGTGTTGGCCACTCCGCCGACACCATCCCAGCCCGTGGGATCGCCGAGCGCGTCGTGCGCCGGTTTCGGAGCGGCAACGATTGCAGTGGTCTTGAAGGTCGTCATGCGAGCAGTCTAGGGCGTGCGCAGGCGGTTTCGAGGGCACGCCACACTCTCTAGGCTGCGCACTCAATGGCTGCGACCGAAGAACGCACTTGGTCCTCACACCCCGCCCGGGAGCGTCCGCTTGCCGCATGCGCAGCTCTTGCGACAGTTGTGGCGATGGCACTCTTGGTCTGGCGCATCGCGGGTGACTGGATGTGGGGGGCACTCGCCGCGATCGGACTCCTGGCCGCGATTCTGCGGTTCTTGTTGCCCACACGCTGCCATATGAACGCGCGCGGTGTCGCGATCCATCAGCCGCTGTCATCGCAGCGTGCCGCGTGGACGGAGATCGCGGCTATCGAGTCGAGCATCGATGCGATCGTGATCACACTTCGGCGCGGTGGAACTCGCGTGCGTTCCATCACCATTCCGCTGCGAGGTCTCCCAGTCGAGCAGCGCAAGTGCGTGCGGGACGAAGTCGCCGCGGCCGTGGAACGCGCCACTACGGAATCGCAGGCACGCCAAACTATGGAGAGTGTGAAGTGACGGTGGAATCAGACACACCGTGGCAGCGCATGAGGTCCGCGCTTCGTCATGCGTTCCATGTGCAGCCGCCCGGACCTGCAACGCCATCGCCCGAAGAGGCAGCGGTGGTGGAGCGGATCGTTCGGGAGATCGTCCGAAGGCGGATGTCAGGCGCTGCGCTTGTCTTCCTTGAGTCAAGTCGTCCGCTCTCTGGCGTGGGTGCGGCCACGATGCACTTTCTGCAGCCGTTCGCAACGGCGGTCATCAAGCCTGACTTGTGGTCGCTGCTCACCCGCTTTCTCGAACGCGCGGGTGCGGTCGAGTATCTCTGCCTGCGCATCGAGGATTTGGAGCGGCAAGCGGCGGGGGAAGCCTCCGCATCTGCGCCGTCAGCCGATCCAAGTCGCGACAACAGGTCAGAGCACCGCAGTCCAGACGGCAGATGAAATCGCGAGCGGGACCCGATGTACGGCAGTCCGCGCAGATGGGCGGTTGGCGGGTTCATGACCGCTGATCGTCAGCATGTGCTGCCCCAAATGGCGTAGGCTTTCGGGTCCCCATGAGGATCGTGGCCACCGACTGCGGCAGCACGACCACCAAAGCGATTCTCATCGAAGAGATCGACGGCGTGTTCCGCCAAACATTCCGAGCGGAGGCGCCGACCACCGTGGAGGAACCGCTCGCGGACGTCACCATCGGCGTCACCAACTCGATCACGGAACTGCAGGAACTGTCTGGGTACAAGCTGGTCGCGGATGACGGCACGATCATCCGCCGAGCCGCTGGTTCCAAGGGCGATGGCTGCGATGTGTACATCTCGACATCGAGTGCCGGCGGCGGGCTGCAGATGATGGTCGCTGGAGTCGTGCGTGAAATGACCGCGGAGAGCGCCAAGCGTGCGGCGCTCGGTGCGGGTGCGATCGTCATGGACACCATCGCGAGCAATGACCGCCGTCGACCGCATGAGCAGATCCAACGCATCCGCGAACTGCGACCTGACATGGTGCTCATCTCAGGCGGCACCGATGGCGGCGACGGCAAGAAGGTCGTGGAAATCGCAGAACTCATCGCACCCGCGCGTCCGCGTCCGCGCTTCGGCGGCGAGTACCGATTGCCGTTGATCTTTGCGGGCAACAAGGCGGTCCGCAGTGACATCGAACGCATCTTTGCGGGGGAAGGGTTCGCACTGTCCGTCGTCGACAACCTTCGTCCCACCCTCGAACACGAGAATCTCGCTCCGGCGCGCGAGCAGATTCACGATGTGTTCCTCGAACATGTCATGGCGCACGCACCGGGCTACGACAAACTGATCGAGTGGACAAACGCGCCGATCATGCCGACACCTGGCGCAGTCGGCGACATCCTGCAGACCATCGCGCGCGAACGCAAGATCAATGTCGTGGGCGTTGACATCGGCGGGGCGACCACGGATCTCTTCAGCGTGTTCGGTGGCGTCTTCAACCGCACGGTGAGCGCCAATCTCGGCATGAGCTACTCCGTTTCGAACGTCTGCGCGGAAGCAGGCATGGAACAGGTACTGCGGTGGGTTCACCTGGACATGGATGAACGCGAACTCCGAAACCGCGTGAAGAACAAGATGATTCGACCGACGACGATCCCGCAGACACACGAAGCGCTGGTCTTCGAACAGGCGGTCGCACGCGAAGCCCTGCGGCTTGCCTATGCGCAGCACCGCGCGTTCGCGACCAAACTGAAGGGCGTGCAGCAGCAGCGCACGGTGGGCGACACATTCCGCCAAGACGAGGGCGCAGGATCCATCGTTGATCCGATGCTGCTCGACTTGCTCGTCGCATCGGGCGGGGTCCTCAGCCACGCGCCGCGCTTCGAGCAGACGTTCCTGCTGATGATCGACTCATTCGAACCAACGGGGTTCACTGCGATTGCGAAGGATTCAATCTTCATGATGCCGCATCTTGGCGTACTCGCATCGATCAATCCTCGCGCCGCGATGGAAGTATTCGAACGCGACTGCCTCGTGCCGCTCGGCTGGTGCGCGGCGCCCAAGGGCGAGGTGCGCATCGGAAAGCCCGCCCTGTCCTTTGAGTTGCGTGGCGAAAGCGGTGTGATTGCGCAGGGCACGCTCAGCGGCGGACAGATCCGCCTCGTGCGGCTTGGCGTGGGTGAACGCGCCACGCTTGAGGTTCGACCCGAGCGCGGACTCGATATGGGCGCAGGAGTGGGAAAGCCTGCGAGCCGCACGATCGAGGGTGGGCAGGTCGGCGTGCTCATAGATGCGCGCGGTCGCCCACTGCATTTCCCAGCGGATCACTCGGAGCGACGCACGGCGGTCGTGTCATGGGTCCAGGCGGCGGAGGTCTACGAAGGCGCATGACCAAGGCATACACCCCAGGCCTGAAGGTCGCCGCGTCGACCACCTACCGCGTGCGGCGACTGCTGCCCGTGCCGGGAGATGTGCGCGTGCAGGTCGGTGCGCGCGTGCAGGCGGACGCCGTGATCGCTGAGACATTCCTCGATGGCGATGTCTTTCCGGTCAAAGCGGCATCACTGCTTGGCGTGCCGCCTGGCGAACTGCCGCCGCTCATGCTGAAGCAGATTGGCGATGCGGTCCAGATCGGCGATGTGATCGCACAGTCCAAGGGCATCTTCGGCATGATGCGAACGCAGGCGAAGTCAACCGCAGCGGGCACGATCGAGAGCATCAGTGGAACGACGGGCATGGTTCTGCTGCGAGGTCCACAGACCCCCGTGCAGGTCCGCGCATTCGTATGTGGTGAGGTGGTCGAGGTGATGCCGCGCGAAGGGGCCGTGATCGAAACGCCGGCGGCGTTCATCCAAGGGATCTTCGGCGTGGGCGGCGAATCGTGGGGACCGCTTGTTGCTGCATCGGCGCAGCCGACCGAGGATCTGACTGCGCAGCGGATCACGCCCGCGATGAAGGGTGCGGTGGTCTTTGCGGGTGGGCGGATGACAGCGGAAGCGATCGCAGCCGCGCGCGCGGTGGGTGTGGCGGCGCTCGTGTGCGGCGGCATCGACGATGCGGATCTCAAGGATGTGCTCGGGCACGATCTCGGCGTGGCGGTCACGGGCAGCGAGCGCATCGGCATCACACTCATCGTGACGGAAGGATTCGGCAGCATCGCCATGGCGCGGCGCACATTCGATCTTCTGATGTCGCTTGTCGGCAAGCAGGCAAGCGTGAACGGCGCCACACAGATTCGCGCGGGCGTCATCCGACCCGAGATCACGGTGCCGCTCGCGGAGTGTTCCAGCGCCTCAGTGGCGTCGCGCGGTGCGACCGCAGGGCTCCTGCATGTCGGAACGTCCGTTCGCATCATTCGCGATCCTTACTTCGGTCTCATCGGGTCGGTGTCCCGTTTACCGGAGAAGCCAGAAGCCCTTGCGTCGGGATCGCTCGCGCGCGTGCTTGAGGTGCAACTCGACGACGGCGCACGCGTCACGGTGCCTCGCGCAAACGTCGAACTGATGGAAGGCTGATCGTGGAGATCACTGGCGGCGCGTACAGTGTGTCGAATGAGTGACAACGCTGCGGCGCAGAGCAATGAGCGTTACCACCGCCAGCAGTTGATCCCCTGGATCGGCGCGGACGGGCAGCGCTCCATCGGTCAGGCGCACGCGGTCGTGGTGGGTTGCGGCGCGCTCGGTTGTGCCGTGGCGGACATCCTCGCACGTGCAGGCGTTGGCCGTCTCACACTCATCGACCGCGATGTTGTCGAGCCTTCGAACCTGCAGCGGCAGACACTCTTCACTGAGCGCGATGCGCGCGAGCGGCGACCAAAGGCGGAGTCGGCTCGTGCAAGAGTCAACGAGATCAACTCGCGCATCGAGTGCCGCGCATGGGTCGATCATCTCTGTGCCGAGAACGCGCTCGATTATCTCGGCGATGCGACAGTGCTGATCGATGGGCTCGACAACATTCGCACGCGATTCCTGCTGAACGATCTCGCAGTGCAGCAGGGGATTCCCTACATCTATGGAGGCGCGGTTGGCACGGTGGGGTGTGTGATGCCCGTACTGCCGAACGAAGCGTGTTTGCGCTGCATCTTTCCAGAGCCGTTCGCGGGTCCGCCGCAGCCGACTTGTGATACGGCGGGTGTGCTCATGAGCACCGTGCTCGCGGTCGCGGCTCGGCAGGCAATGCTCGCGCTGCAGTGGATGAGTGGGAATGCGGCGCAGATCAGCAGGACGCTCTGGTCCTTCGATGCGGTGAGTGGACGCGTGACGATGGCATCGATCGCAGCGGCGCGCGACCCACAGTGTGTGTGCTGCGGTCAGCGGAACTTCGAGTTTCTCCGTGCATCGTGCGAGGAGCAAGCAACGGTGCTCTGCGGTCGAAATGCAGTGCAGATCGTTCCTGCGAAGAGTGTCGCCGCCACCATTCGGTGCGATCCGCAGCTGCTCCGAACAGCGCTCGCGCCGCACGGCAACTTTGAAGTGCATGGGTCGAGGCTCGTCGGCACGATGCGCGAAGTCACGGCGGTCGGCGGCGAGGCGATCGAGTTGACGGTCTTTTCAGATGGTCGGGCGATTGTCGGCGGCACCACTGACCGGATCTTCGCGCGCACCCTGTACGACCGATTCATTGGCGGGTCCTAAGGAAGTGGGTCCCAAAAAGGCGAATGCCTCCGGCATCGTGCGGAGGCACTCGCGCTGTCGCTGCAGGGCGCCCGTAGGTCGCCAGCAGATGACGGAACACCAATGAAGCACTGAAGTCTTGCAATCGCGCAGGGGCGCGTCCAGTCTTGGTTGGAAACAAACACAAGATTTTTTAACGCTGGCGGCCGATGCTTTCGCGCATGTCGACCTGGGGCTTGGAAACGCCATGTTTCGGGCTACATTCAAGTATCATGCGAGGCGTGCACAGAGACATCGCGGGTGTCACCGTCGCCGTTGCCCTCGGCGCGGCGGTCGTCTTTGGCCTGGCCAGCAATGGTCGGGCTGGCGGTGGAGGTGGCGTTGGGTGGTGCGTTC
>VGXN01000031.1 GCA_016873335.1 Phycisphaerae bacterium
CCCACGGAAAATGCCCACGGAAAATGCCCACGAGAAATGGGATCAAGCAAGGCCCGATCCTCTGACAAAGGAGATAGTGTCAAACGGCGATTTCATTGACAGGAATCTCAATATTTTTTCCAGACCCACCTTCCGCATCCGATCGCCCCGCGTGATAATTCACTTGCTTGATGGGTGGATATTCGGCCATCTCGGGCGGTTTCCCCTCCACGCGCCTTCAGCCGTGGCAGTTATGGCTCGGGAGCGGCGAGTCTGGATTTGCCCGCGCGCGCGATCATCTGATGAACGCCTACCGGGGACCACTCGAGCAATACTGTGGTGCAACGGGGCTGTCGCGTAGCGTCGCCATGGAAGCAGGGGAGGTCGTGAGCGGATTCTTCGCATCGCGCCTGACAACCATCGAGTACCTCGCCGCGTGGGGGCGCAGCGGTATGCCGCTGCGGAACTGGCTGCGGAATGGCATTCATCTGCATGTCCATGAACTGCGGCGCGCACGAAAGCGTGACGTGAGAGTCGAATCGAACACCGATGCGGTGGAAGCGACCGTGGAAGATGAGACAGCGCGCTTTGAGCGGCTGTGGGTGCTTTCAGTGCTCGATGGGGCAGTCAACAAGGTGGCGCGAGACTTGGAGGCGCGTGGTCGCGCCGCGGAGTGGCGCATGTTCTGGCAGCACCACATCGAAGAGCAGTCGCATGAAACGGTCGGGCGTGCGTTCGGTTGCTCTGCTGCGGAGTCTGCGCAGTGCTGCTTTCGCGTGCGTGGGATGCTGCGTGATGCGATCGCCGCCACTCTGTGTGCGGACGGCGTTCGCGATGAGGCGATCTTGGGGGAGATACTCGGCATGATGGAGGTTCTCCGTGGACACTGATATCGTTGGTGGTCTTCGACCGATGTCGCCTGAGCAGGCATCGCAGCTCCTGAGTGCAGTCCTCGGTCGACATGCGGCGCCGATCGATCGGCTCCTCGCTCGGTGCAGCGCCTCAGACGGCAAATCGTGGTCGTCAGGGGTGCTTGCATCTGCGAACATCGAAACGACATCGCTCGAAGGCTGCCGTGCACTGAAGGACCAGGCAAAGGCTGATCTCGCGGCGCCGTCGGAGGAGGGACATGATCCCGCTGCGTTCCTTCGCTACCTGCATGCGATCGCTGCGGCGAGTGATGTTCACGGCACAACGATCTCATCGGCGGCGCCGACGGAAGTGGCGAGCGGACTCGCTGCGACTGCGCCGCATCTGGCTGAACCCTGGTGCGACATGTTTCTGCGGGCGGCGCAGCGGATACGCGGTCAGGTCGTGTAGTCGGCGTTCAACTCGACATAGCGGCTCGTCAGCCCGCAAGACCAGAAGGTGTCGGCGAAGTCGCCCTGCCGAAGGTCGATGCAGATCCGCACCGTGTCTTGCATGAACGCCTCGCGCAGCGCGGCGCGGTCGGTCGCTGCGGGCGCACCGCAGTCAAAGAGGGGCAGACCTCCAACGCGAAGTTCGATCCGTGCGGGATCGAACGCGATGCCGGACCGACCAGTGGCGGCAAGAATGCGACCCCAGTTCGGATCGCCGCCCGTCACGGCGGTGCGAACGAGCAGGCTCATCGCAACGGTGCGCGCAACGGTCAGCGCATCCGCTTCCGTTCGCGCACCGCGCACCTGCACTTCAATTCCACGCTCGAAACCCTCGCCATCGCGCACCACCATCTGCGCAAGGTCCTGCGCAACGGATGTGAACGCCTCGGCAAGATCCGCCTCCGGCGCCTGACCCGCACAGCCTGAGGCAAGCGCAAACACGCTGTCATTGGTGCTGGTATCGCCGTCGACCGAAATCCGGTGGAAACTTCGCTCGACAGCGGCACGCAGCAAGCGGTCGAGCGCATCAACCGACACATCCGCATCGGTCGTGATGACGGCGATCATCGTCGCCATCTGCGGGTGGATCATGCCCGCTCCCTTGGCGACGCCCGTCACCCTGCAGGAACGCTCCACGCCACCTTGGCGGAAGCGCAGGACACGTGAGGACCATTTGGGTCGCGTGTCGGTCGTCATGATGGCGCGCGCGAATGGTTCGCACGTCCCTGCCTGAAGCGACTTCACGAGCGCAGGTGCGCTCGCTTCGATGCGCTCGACAGGGAGTTGCACGCCGATCACACCGGTCGAGTTGGAAAGCACCGCGTTGGCCGTGCATCCAAGTGCTTGTGCAACACACTCCGCGGACCGCTGCGCTCGCTGCACACCCTCGGGACCTGTCGCCGCGTTGGCGCAGCCGGAATTCACAAGCAGTGCGCGCACCTTCCCTTCACGCTCCGCGAGGCAGTCACGCGAGCGAGTGATCGGTGCGGCCACGATGAGGTTCCGCGTGAAGACCGCAGCCGCGGTGAGATCACGCTCGCCCGCAAGCAGTGCAAGATCAGGCGTTCCAGCCATCTTGATTCCGCACGCGATGCTCGCCGCACGGAAGCCGAGCGGCCAGTGGGGGGGAGCGTGAGGGAGCGCAGTCGGCACTGCCACGGACTCCGTCACGGCACCAGACGCTGCGGTTGACAATGCTTGAGGTCCGCTCATGTTCGATCGTGATGCAGTGGAGCCGCGCCAGTCTGCCGCATCATGGCGACCTCGTCACACGCAGTATTGCGTGGACACTTCGCGCAGTCCTTCAGGACCTTCTCGGGAAGGATGCTGACAGGCACCGACTCGAATCCGCAGCGCGCGAAGAAGTCTGGTGCGCGCGTGAGCACGAAGACCTTCGGGATGCCAAGATCTGCCGCCCACCGGACGAAATAGTTGGTGAGGACTGATCCGAGTCCGCCGCCGCGCCGAGTTGGCACGATGCCGAGCGAGCGGATCTCGGCGAGCTGCGGCGTATAGATCCAGAGGGATCCGCAGCCAATCACCTGTTCATCTTCGACAGCCACTGCGAACTCGGAGAGCGTCTCGAGCACTTCGTCGCGTGAGCGAGGCAGATGCTCGCCTTCGCGCGCCCAGTGCTCGATGATGGCGCAGATGGCGTCGAGATCTTCCACCCGCGCCTCGCGGATGGTGATGCCCTCCACGATCCTGCCCTCCGCGGGAGGTGGCGCGGCAGTCGGATCCAGTCGTTGGCGCACGGCATGCACGGATCCCGCGACGCGCTCGGGATTCGTGCCGCCTGGGATGTTGCGTCGATTGACGGCGCTGTCGATCGTGAGCGCGACATAGACATCGCCTTCGATTCGCGGTTCAACGGCTTGCATCTGTGCGAGCGAAAGTCCCTCGAGAGGCTTCGACTCGGCGATCGCCGTTCGAACGAGGCGGCCAGCCGCATGATGCGCATCGCGGAAGGGGAGGCCTCGGTGCACGAGGTAGTCGGCGAGCTCCGTCGCGTTGGAGTAGCCGCCCGCGGCGGCGTCATGTGCCCGTTCGCGGTTCACCTTCAGCCCATCGAGAACGACGGGCAGCATGCGAAGCGACAGCGACAGATGCTCCATCGCATCAAAGAGCGGTTCCTTGTCCTCTTGAAGATCCTTGTTGTATGCCAGCGGAAGCCCCTTCAGGATGGTCAGCATCTGCACAAGACTGCCGATGTGCCGACCCGATTTGCCACGAATCAGTTCGAGCGCGTCGGGGTTCTTCTTCTGCGGCATCAGGCTTGAGCCGCTGGTCACCGCATCGGAGAGTTCCACCAGTCCCGCCTCGGCACTGCAGTAGAAGATCAGGTCCTCCGCCATGCGCGAAAGATGCACGGCACAGAGTGCGGTGGCGCTGAGGGTTTCCACCACGAAGTCACGGTCGCTGACGGCGTCGAGTGAGTTGGCACTCGGCGCACGGAACCCAAGCTCCCGTGCGAGGAGTTCGCGGTCGATCGGATAGGCGGTTCCCGCGAGCGCCCCTGAGCCGAGCGGGCAAACCGCCGCGCGGTTGGATGCATCGTCGAATCGGTCGCGGTCACGCAGCAGCATCTCGACATACGCGAGGCACCAATGAGCGAACAGGATCGGCTGCGCTCGCTGGAGATGCGTGTAGCCAGGGAACGCCGTCTCACGCTCACGCTCGGCGAGCGCGAGCAGCGAGCGGATGCATACGGCAATCTCCTCTTGGCGCAGCGAAAGATGCCGAAGCGTCCACAGACGAAGGTCTGTCGCGACCTGATCGTTGCGGCTGCGCCCCGTGTGGAGTTTCTTCCCAAGTGCGCCCACGCGCGCGACAAGTTCGCGCTCGACCCATGAGTGGATGTCCTCATCCGCAGCGCGATCGAGCTCCGCAGGATGGGCGAGCCCATGGTCGAGAACCTCCTGCAGCGCGGCAACGAGTGATGCAAGTTCTTCGTCCGTGAGCACGCCTGCGCGTTCAAGCGCGCGAGCCCACGCGACGCTGCCTTCGATGTCTTCGCGCAACAGCGTGCGGTCGAACGGCAGCGAGTCGTTGAACTGGCGGAAGAGCGGATCCGCCTCCTGCGTGAATCGGCCTGCCCAGGTCACGCTCATCGAGATGCCTTCTCCTTCGTTGCACGCGGGGTTTGCGTGCCAGCCAGCGCAGCTGCGTCGCGCAGCGCACGGATACGCGCAGGGAGCGCGAAGAGGCGGATGAACCCTTCCGCGTGCGTTTGGTCATAGACCTCGTCCTCGCCGAAGGTGGCGAAGTCCTGGCTGTACAGCGAGTTTGGACTGCGGCGACCTGCGACGGTCGCAGTGCCCTTGTAGAGCCGCACGCGGACATCGCCGTCGAGCACCTTTGCTGCCTCGCGCGCGCCCGCCCACAGCACCTCACGCAGTGGCGTGAACCAAGTGCCCTCGTACACAAGGCGCGCGAATTCCAGTGCCAGTCGCTGCCGCCACTGCAGCGTGTCACGGTCGTAGCAGAGTTGCTCAAGACCACGCAGTGCTTCCATCAGGATGGTGCCACCAGGCGTTTCGTAGGCACCGCGACTCTTCATTCCAACCAGACGGTTCTCCACCAAGTCGATGCGCCCAACACCATGCGCGCCGCCGAGTTGATTCAACGTGTCGAGCAGAGAGACGCCATCCATGGGAACGCCATCGAGAGCGATTGGGAAGCCGCCGCGCAGTGTGATGGTCACTTCCGCACCCGCTTCGGGTGCGCGTCGTGGATCAGTTGTCAGCATCCACACATCCTCTGGCGGCGCCTTCCACGGATCTTCCAGATCACCGCCCTCGTGTGAGATATGCCAGATGTTGGCGTCACGCGAGTAGATCTTCTCCGCGCTTGCCGCGCAGGGGATCGAACGCTCCTTCAGGTAATCGAGCATCTGCTCGCGGCTGCGCAGATTCCAGAGACGCCACGGCGCGATGACGGGCAGATGCGGAGCAAGCGCCGCGAATGCGCTCTCGAAACGCACTTGGTCGTTTCCCTTGCCCGTGCAGCCGTGGCTGAGCGCATCGCAGCGCTCTTCGAGTGCGGCCTCGACCTGCGCCTGCGCGATGATCGGGCGTGCGATCGATGTGCCGAGGAGGTAGCGCCCCTCGTACACCGCACCTGTGATGGCCATCGGGAAGACGAAGTCGCGCAAGAACGCAGGTCGGAGATCGCGGACGACGCACTTGGTCGCGCCTGAGCGCAGCGCCTTCTGTTCGATTCCCTCGAGTTCGCGCGCACCCTGACCGACATCAGCAACGACGGCGATCACTTCGCATCCATAGGTCTCGACCAGCCAGGGAATGATGCAGGAGGTGTCGAGTCCACCGGAGTAGGCGAGTGCGACGCGTTGGGGCTTGAAGGGCTGTGTCATCTCTTGGAATCCTGTCGAATCAGCGTCAGGCATCGCCTGACGAGTGGGGTGCGAAGGCGGACGCACTGCGCGTCCGCCGCAATCAGCTCTGCGTCCTCTGCACGATGTCCGGTCGCAGGAGAGAGAGCAGCAGCGCGTTCTGCGCGTGCATGCGAAACTCCGCCTGATCGAGCGTGATCGAGCGCGGACCGTCGAGGATATCTGCCGTCACTTCTTCCCCGCGGTGGGCGGGAAGACAGTGCATGAATCGTGCTTGGGGACCTGCGCGCTCCATCAGCGCGGCGTTCACCTGATAGGGTCGCATGCGTTCGATCTTGGCTGCGGGATCGCCGCCCTCGCCCATCGACACCCAGACATCGGTGTAGACCGCATCGACGCCCTCGACCGCTGCCAAGTCATCCGTGCACGTGATCGTCGCGCCGCTGCGGAACGCACGCGCGGCAGCGACCTGCAGGACCTCGTTGCTCGGCTTGCATGTCGGGGGCGTGATCACCTGCAAGCGTCCGCCGAGCGTGGCGACCGCCTCAATCAGCGAGTGGCAGACGTTGTTGCCATCGCCCACCCAAGCGATGTTCGCATGGGATGGATCGATGCCGTTCTCGGAAAGGGCAGCGAGATCGGCGAGCGCTTGGCAGGGGTGGTGCAGGTCCGAGAGTGCATTGATCACAGGCACATCACTGACGGCGGCACATCGGGTGAGCAGATCATGGGAGACGCATCGAATGGCCACCGCGTCGACCCAGCGCGACAGATTGCGCGCGGTGTCCTCCACGCTCTCGCGATCGCCGATACGAAGGGTGGTGTGATCCAGGAAGATGACTCCACCGCCGAGTTTCTGGAATCCTGCCTCGAAGGAGACGCGTGTGCGCAGGGATGGCTTCTCGAAGAGAAGCACGAGTGAACGCTGCGAAAGCGCGCCTGCGTAAGGCTTCAGATCGCGCTTCATGTGCGACGCAAGTCGCAGGAGGCGCAGAATCTCCGTTGCGGTGAGATCGCTGATCCGCAGGAGGTGTCGGGTGGCGAGTGTGGTGAAGTCGAGTGTGGTCATTGCAGGTGTGAGTGAACTGGCATGTGAACGGAGCGAAGTTGCTCGCCTGCGATGACTCGTGTTCCAACACGCTCGCCACGTTCGAGCCGCTGCAGCACATCGGTTTCACGCCAGGATGCGATCACGACGGGCGTGTTGCTGCGCTCGGCGGACTCGAGTGCGCCGCGCACTTTCGGAATCATGCCGCCTGAGATGGTGCCATTGCGGATCCATGCCGCAGCATCGCTGGCGCTCAGATGCTCCGCCGTCGCCCCGTTCGGCGAGCGGACACCAGAGACATCCGTGAGGAACACCAAGAGCCGTGGGCGAATGATTCGCGCAAGCGCGGTCGCCGCGTCGTCGGCGTTCACATTGAGCAGTCGCCCAGCCGAATCTGCTCCAATGCTGCAGATCACGGGAAGGAAACGGGCATGCAGCAGCGCCTGAACGAGGCTGGGCGATCCGCCCACCACCGACCCAACCCGCCCTGGATCGAAGTCGGATGCCATGCGCGGTTCGCACTTCGCGAGAAACCCATCCGCCAGCGAGAGTCCGATCGCACCGGCTCCCGCAGCGATGAGGCGCGCGACGAGCGTCGTGTTCAGTGATCCTGCAAGCACTCCCGCAATCTGCTCCATGTGCTCCGGTGGTGTGATACGGATGCCATCGCGCTTTTCGCTCTTCCACGAGAGCGCAGCGAGTTGTCGGTCGACCGCGCTGCCGCCGCCGTGAACGACCACCAAACTGCCGGGCGCGCCGCGGTGGAGTGCGGCGATGGCACACAGCGTGGCATTGAGCGCATCCGCATCATCGAGCAGTGCACCACCGAGTTTCAGCAGCATCGGCGCTGCAGAACAGGGTGCGTTGGATGGGCGAGTCGACTTCGGTTCAATCATGTGCGTGTCTTTGGTTGATCACCCTGCGGTCAGTTGCGGGTGAGCAGTCGGGAGATGGAAGCCCATTCGCTCATCGAATCCGAAGCGGATGTTCATGCACTGCAGTGCCTGTCCGGCAGCGCCCTTGAGCAGGTTGTCGATTGCGCTGCAGAGAATGAGATGGCGGCGCGATGAATCAACGGCGAATCCGATGTCGCAGCGGTTGGTGCCAACCACGGCACCAACGCTCGGCCAGACACCCTCTGGCAGCACATGCACGAATGGTTCTGCCGTGTAGCGAGAGACGAGTGCGGAACGGACATCGGATTCGGTGACGCCTGCAGCGAGTGTGGCATGCACCGTCGACAGGATGCCGCGCGGGTAGGGGCCAAGGTGCGGCGTGAAGATGATGTCCGCATTGCATTCCTGTTCCATTTCCGGCTGATGGCGATGCTTCAGCACGCCATACGGCTGCTGGCTCACTTCGCAGAAGAGGCTGCGCAGTGAAAGGGAACGGCCAGCGCCACTGACACCACTGGTGCTGTCCACAATGATCGGGTTCGCCGCCAGGAGCCCCGCATCCGCGAGTGGTCGCACGGGCAGGATCACACTGGTCGGATAGCAGCCGGGCACCGCCACAAGTTGCGCCTGTGCAATCTTGCTTCGGTTCAGCTCTGCGAGTCCGTAGACCGCGCGCTGCAGCAGGGCAGGGTGGTGATGGGTGAACGCATAGTGCTTCGGATAGGCGGTCGGATCGTTCAGTCGAAACGCTGCCGAGAGATCGAAGACAACGACACCCTCGCTGCAGAGTTGTGGTGCGAGTTCGTGGCTCGCTTCGTGCGGCGTGGCAAGAAAGACCGCCTGGGGCGAATCCGAAAGGATCGCCTCCATGTTCGCCGCTCGGATGGGCAAATCGGTCAGTCCGCGAAAGGTGGGGAACTCGGACGCGAACGCACCGTCGGCTGCAGCGGCCGCACGCTGGGACGAACCAAAGAGCCCACCCAACTGCACGCCAGAGTGGCGGAGCAGGAGTCCAACCAGTTCAGCACCTGAATAGCCGCCCGCACCGACAACAGAGACCACCAACGCCTCGCGTTCACTCTTCATCGGCTTGCCTTCGAGCGCGCGGCGCGCTTGGCAGTGCCTGCCGCACGAGTGGTCGTCCCTCCAGAGGCGGAATCCGACAAGCGCAACAGACTTTGAGTCAGCGCCCTCGCCGATGCCGAACTTGTGCACGCGACCAGAATGCAATCGTCCCCCGCGATCGTGCCGATTTTGCCCGGGAGGTCCACGCGGTCCATTTCGATGGCGAGCGCGCTCGCTTGTCCTGGGGGGGTATGAATCACGGCGAGCGTTCCTGCATGCTGCGCAGAGACGAGCAGACGACGAACCGCCGTCGACAGTCCAGGCCGCATCGAATCCGCCGTGGCTTGGGCGGGGGAGGTGGAGCCATCCACGGGCAGGCTGTAGCCCGCCGCAGACTTCAGCACGCCGATTTCCGCGAGGTCGCGCGAGAGCGTGGCTTGTGTCGCCTCGATGCCGCGTGCCGCAAGTTGGCGGGCGAGTTCGCGCTGGTTCATCACCGCACCGCCTGCGATCAGGCGGGTGATGTGCTGCAAGCGCTGAGGGCGTGTTGCCATAGGCGCATCATTATGCACACAAATGAATAAATGTCAAGTCGGGTCTGCGCCGATTGGATCCGCGTGGCTCGACGCGCCGCCGAGCAGGGTCAAGCGGGCGCGGACGACGCTTCGCCCGAAGTTGCCACCGGCTCGCTCGAAGCCGCTTTCCGCTTCGGCGCGGGCTTCGCTCCAGCCTTGCTGTTCAGCTTGTGCTTGAGCGCATCGATCTTTGCGCGGTCGGGCACCATGATCATCGACATGCGCTTGCCGGCGAGGCGCGGCGTCATCTCGACCCTGCCGACATCCGAAAGTTCCTGGGCGATTTCGCCCATGCGCTGCGTTCCCTTGGCGGAGAACGCCAGTTCGCGACCACGGAAGTTCTGGACAAACACGACGCGGTAGCCCTCGATGAGAAAGTCCCGTGCCTGCGCAACGCGGATCCCCACATCATGTGGATCGATCTTCATCGAGCGGCCAAGGCGGACTTCCTTCATTTCGCCAGCCTTTGACTTGGTCTTGCTGCTCTTCTCCTTCTTCGCCTGCTCGTACTTGTACTTGCCGAAGTCCATGATGCGAACGACGGGCGGGCGACTGTCGGCTGCAATCTCGACGAGATCAAGTCCTGCCTCCGCGGCGAGGCGCTTCGCCTCCTCCAACTCCACTACGCCGATCATCGTGCCACGTTGATCGATGAGCCGAAGCGGCGTCACGCGAATGCGATCGTTGATCCGCGGACCGTAGTCGCGCGAGTCACGGAAGGGGGGGCGGCGGTTGAACTGCGTAATGGCTGAGTTCCTCTTTAGGCGATGAAAGAAATGGATGGGCGGGCAACATCACGGGAATCCGTGTGGCGGCATGACAGCCACACCACATGTGCGGTCACGCCTGCGGTCTGCTGAGACTGGGTTGGGCTTGATGCGCTGGACCCGGCTGAACGATGGCTGGAGCCGATCGTCATACGCGGAGGTTGAAAGACAGGGCCATGCTGTGTTGAATCTCGCAGGGGTCTGTTGGTCCAGTTCGTGTGCCCGAGGACGCTCCTCGAACGGAGAACAGTACCACGGTTTCGGAGCTTTGCACACGCAAGGCATAAAAATCAGCGGAAAGACGGTCGAAGGTCCAAGGAAAGGGGGGCTGCGGGCCGCGAAACAAGCCCAAAGGCGATCAAGTTCCCATCCTTGAGCGGAGCGTTTCGGCGCCTCGGCTGCGGGCTTCCCCCGTCAGACCCTCGACAAATGCATCAAAGCCAATCTCTCCAAGGTTCGCTTCGGTGCCGAACGCACGGACGCTGACCTTGCGACCCTCCGCATCGCGCGGACCGACCACGGCGAGGTAGGGAATCTTCATCTCGCTCGCGTCTTTGATCTTGCCTTGGATGCGCTCATTGCCCTCATCAATGCCTGCGCGTAGCCCAGCGGCAACAAGCGCGCTGTGGAGTTCGCGCGCATAGGTCGCGCTCTTCTCGCTGATGGGCAGAACACGAACCTGCTCGGGCGCAAGCCAAACGGGGAATGCGCCAGCGAAGTGCTCGATGAGGCAGCCGATGAAGCGTTCCATGCTGCCGAAGGGCGCACGGTGAATCATGACGGGTCGGTGCGCCTGATTGTCCGCACCGACATAGGTGAGGTCGAAACGCTCTGGCAGGTTGTAGTCCACCTGCACGGTGCCGAGTTGCCAACTTCTTCCAATGACATCCTTGACCACAAAGTCGATCTTGGGTCCGTAGAACGCCGCCTCGCCCGGCTCCTCGCTGAAGGGAACGCCGAGCGTGCGTGCGGCGGTCCGGCAGGCGTCTTCCGCCTTGCCCCAGTTCTTCGGATCACCGACATACTTGGCGCTGTCAGAGTCGCGCAGGCCGACACGCACGCGGTACTCGTTCATGCCAAGGGTCCCAAAGATCAGCTTCACGAGACTGAGGCAGCCGAGCAGTTCCTGCGCAACCTGATCTTCGCGGCAGAAAAGGTGCGCATCGTCTTGCGTGAAGCCGCGCACGCGCGTCATCCCGCCAATCTCGCCCGACTGTTCCCAGCGGTACACGGTGCCGAACTCGCTGAGGCGCACAGGCATGTCGCGGTAACTGTGCGGACTGCTCGCAAAGATGCGGATGTGATGCGGGCAGTTCATCGGCTTGAGCAGGTAGCCGTCGATCTCGCCCTTCTCCAATCGGTTCGCCAACTCACCGCAACTGCAGCCCTCTTTCGCCAGTGCCGCCATCTGCTCATGCTCGATCACAGGCGGGTACTGGCTTTCGCGGTAGTAGGGGAAGTGCCCGCTCGTGCGGTAGAGGTCGAGCTTGCCGATGTGCGGGGTGAACACCTGTGTGTAGCCCTGCTTGCGAAGTTCATCGCTGATGAAGTTCTGCAGTTCTTGCCGCACGATGCTGCCGTTGGGTGTCCAGAGGATCAGCCCTTGCCCGACCATCTCATCGATGTGGAAGAGGCGCAGTTGCTTGCCGAGCACACGGTGGTCGCGCTTCTTCGCCTCATCGAGCTGCGTGAGGTGTGCCGCGAGTTCCTCGGCCGTGGCGAACGCAGTGCCGTAGACGCGGGTCAATCTGTCGAGTGTCTCGTCGCCCTTCCAGTAGCTGCTCGCCAGACTCATCACCTTGAACGCACCGATCCGTCCCGTGCTTGGCACATGCGGTCCGCGGCAGAGGTCCTCCCAGTTGGTGCCTGGCACGCCTGTCGCGTACCAGCTGAGCGTGGTGCTGCCCGCCTCGCGCGCTCGCTCCGCGTTGTCGAGCTTGAACTTCGATCCTTCCGCGCGCAGTTTGTCGAGCCCATCGCGAAGCGACAATTCGCAGCGCGTGAAGGGGCGGTTTTCGCCGATGATCCGTGTCATCTCCGCTTCGATGGCGGGGAAGTCCTCGGTGGAGATCGCCCGTCCGCCTTCGAAACTGATGTCGTAGTAGAAACCCGTATCGAGGGGAGGTCCGTACACGAGCTTGGCGTGAGGAAAGAGCTTTGCGATTGCCTCCGCCATCACATGCGCGCAGGAGTGGCGAATGAGTTGCAGCGCATCGGCGTCGACGCCGCGGTCGCGCGTGCGCGGCGTGATGAGTGCGACGGCACAGTCGCGGTCGATCGTCGAAGAGAGATCGCGGACCGTTCCCTCGATGCGCGCAGCGAGGGCAGCCTTCGCCAAACCAGGACCGATGTCCGCCGCGAGCTGCGCAGCGGTGATCGGCTGTTCGTAGGAGCGGCGGCTGCCGTCGGGCAGTGTGATGGTCGGCATGCGAGCGGCGAATCCTACCGATCGGGCTGCTCAAACAGCGAGGGATGACCTGGGGCGGGCGGCTTGTCGACAAGATGGGTCAGTTCCTCCTGGAACTCGCTCACGCTCTGGAAGTCGTGGTACACGCTCGCGAAGCGCACATACGCCACCTGATCGACGTCGCGCAGCCCCAGCGCCACACGACGTCCGATTTCCCTGCTCGGCACTTCCTGCTCAAAGTCGCGGTGCACGGACTCATCCACCTGATCAGCGATCCGCTGCTTCACCACTTCAGGCACGGGCCGCTTCCCGCACGCAGCCTGAATGCCGCGCAGCACGCTCGCGGGATCGAACGGCACGCGCGAGCCATCCTTCTTGATCACCTTCAGGCGTGTCTGCCGTTCCGCGCGCTCATAACTCGTGAATCGCTTCTTGCAGGCGAGACACTCACGGCGCCGACGAATGCCCGAGCCGTTCTCGATCGGCCGGCTGTCGATGACGCGCGCGTCTGGCGTATTGCAGAAGGGGCAGTTCACGAGGGGTATCTCGCTCGGGATGCGTCCATCTTCCGCTGTGGAGGGTGCAGCGTCAAGGTGCGGTCACCGTGCTTGATTTCGTTGGCGTTGCGCCGATCCGCTCGAAACGCACGTCCAGTTCCGCCGCGCCCGACAACTCGAAGTAAAGGACGTGCAGCGACACCTCGCGCGCAGTCGGCATGCTCACTGTTGCCGTGTCTTCGATCGTGCCGTGGCGGTTCCAACGCTCAATGAGCGTCTTGCCATCCACTTGAACGCGCACGCCATCATCGGAGCGGACCCGCAGCAGCCACTCGCCCGCTGGCAGGAGCGTGGTTCCCGTCGCCACGAGACCAAATCGGTCACGCAGCGTCCCCGTCTCGCCGTCGATGACGCGCGCGTCTTGCAGCGTGCCGTCACCCAGCCTGAACGAAACGCAGTCGAGGTAGACGATCCGCCCATTTGTGGCCGCAGCGAGCAGTGATTCGGGGGTCGGGATCGCGTCCACGCCACCCGCATCGGTCGGCAGCGGGAACACGCTCACGCGCCAGTTCACGCCAAGCAGTGTGCCTTCCCCGCGCGCGACCTGACTCGCGAGCGTTCCCCAAGAGACAGCCAACCGATACGTGCTGACCTGCCCGCCCACGGGATTGTGCACAAGCACGGCGCGGTAGTTGTCCGCGAGATCCGCACGAAGATCGCCCTGCGTGTCGGTCAGTTGCGCACTCCGTGCGGTGACATTGCCAAGCAGCCGCCAGCGGTGCTCGTGCGGTGGACTCGGCTCGCGCAGCAGCATGGGCGTCGCAAAGTCGTGCGGTCCCCACTCGCCCATCAGAATGGATGCGCGTCCCTCCACACTCCTGCGGTTGGTGCGCGGGAGCCCGTTGGCAATCTCCACAGCGTTTCCCGATCCTGGGAGCGTGGTGAACTGCTTCCGTGTTTCGAGCGGATCAGGGCAGGGCGGGACGGATGAGAGGCGCTTGACCGCCTGCACGCTGCTCTCGTCCCCGCTGAGGCTCGCTCGGACTCCGCGTTCTTCGTTTCCAGCCAGCTGCACCTCGGGAGTGCGCCGCAACTCGACCGCAGTCTTCACATCGATGAATGTGTTGCCCGTGATTCGCGCGGCGCCAGACTCGCCTCCATTTGCCGCGACCCACGGAAGTCTCGCCAGGTGCGGATCGTCATCGTCCCAGAGGCGAATGCCGAACCCGCTCCGTTCGATCTGGTTGCCGCAGATCGTGCTGCCGCTTGCGTGTTCCAGCGAGATGGCACCGCGTTCACCTTCGGGACCATCATCGCTGCCGTCGCGGATCAGATTTCCCGCGATCAAGGTGTGCTGCGAGTAGCCCCCCCAAATGCCACAGATTGCGGCGCGGTCGATGCGATTGGCGATCAGCTTGTTGCCGAAGGAGAAGGTGGCTTCGATGCCATGCGCGACGGCATCCGAGCAGTCATTGCCTGCGATCAGATTGCCGTTGCAGCCGCGACGCTGAAACCAGGCTGCACTCTGTGGTGGATCTGCAGCGCGTTCACCGATCGCCTCACGCCCCGCGAAGAGAAAGATGCCGTCGCCGCAGTGTGTGGCAGAGTTCAGCGCGATGGTGTTTTCATTGCACTGCTCAAAGAGCAGGATGCCTGCCGAATCCTGCCCGCGCGCGTACGTGCCGTGGCTGTAGCCGCGCACGCAGAAGTCGACATTGTTGCGACAGATCACATTGCCGCTGCTGCGCCAGAGTGCGATCCCCCAACCGGAGAGGAATGACGCGTCGACATCGCAGACGGTGGACTGGGTGACGCGTGAAAGGAGAATGCCGTTCTGTGAGCCTCGGACGCGCAGTTGCCGCAGCGTGATGCTCTTCGCATCACGAACGGACACCGCGGCCCCATACTTTTCCGCCCACTCGCCGCGGTCATTCTCGTGTGGCCAGAGCCAGTCCGTCGGATCCTCCCGCTCCATGGTCGACTGCAAGCGCTGTGAGCGAAGGTGAGAGAAGTCCATCTGCTCGAGTACGAACCCATCACAGTCGGCGGCATCGATGCCAACTGCAAAGCCTTGGACGGAGCCGTTGAAGACGCGGATGCCCTTGCCTCTCACACGGATACCGATGCCACGGAGCGCATCGGGTGCCGTCTCTGGCGCAGCGCCTTGCAGCACCTGCCCGCCAAGATCGACCTGAATGTTGTCCCCTTCCACGTGAAGCACGCCGTTGCCGTCCTCATCAGCGACAGGTCGCGGAGCGAGAATCAGCCGGCACGAAGCGGTGATGCGGATGTTGTCCGCGGGCACGATGACCTGCGGGAGATTTGGCGGCGTCTGAACGACGGACTCATGCGCCGCGCCCGCAAGGTGGCATGCCGCCCAAACGAGGAGCGACCCGAACGCGAGAGCGCCGCGCGCTCCGTCCCACCGGCGCGGGGCGCCGCGATTCACTCAGATGTCCTCGACTTCGGCGACCTTCTTGGTCGTCAGTTCGTCGATGCGCGCGGTTGCCTTCTTCGTGGCGTCATCGATCGCCTCTTTGGCCCGCTTCGCCTGATCTTCAGAGACCTTCACCTTGGGATCAGCCAGCAGGGCATCGACCGATTTGTTCGCGTCGCGCCGCTCGTTGCGGATCGTGACGCGCGAATCCTCTGCCATCTTGCGGACCTGTGCCGCGAGTTGCTTGCGCCGTTCTGCGGAGGGTGGCGGCAGCATGATGCGAATCTGTGATCCCTCCGCCTGCGGGTTCAGCCCAAGTCCACTGCGTTCGATCGCCTTGATGATTTCGGTCTTTGCGCTCGGATCGAAGGGCTTGACGAGGAGTTGGGTCGGCTCCGGCACACTGACCGCCGCGATCTCGCGCAGATCAACCGTGCTGCCGTAGTACTCGACCTTGATGTACTCGAGGAGCGCCGTGTTGGCACGACCTGTGCGCACGCCGCGGTACTCGCGCTGCAGGTACTCCACACTCTTCTCCATGCGATCCTCGGCCTCGAGGATGACCGTATCAATGTCCATGGATCAGCGTCCCTTCCTCGCGCCCTGCAACTGCGCCTTCGGTGCGCCACTCGTGACACGTGTGCCGATCGACTCGCCTGCGATGACGCGCTTGATGTTGCCTGGCGTGCGGTAGTCGAAGACGACGACAGGCAGGTTGTGTTCCATGCACATCGTCATCGCGGTCAAATCCATGACGCCGAGCTTTTGTTCTATTGCCTCGGTGTAGGTGAGGCGGTCGAAGCGCTTGGCGGTTGGATCGCGCCGCGGATCCGCCGAGTAGATGCCGTCCACCTTGGTGCCTTTGAGCAGGACATGCGCGCCAAGTTCGATGGCACGCAACGACGCGCAGGTGTCCGTCGTGAAGAACGGGTTGCCCGTGCCCGCGACGAGGATGATGACGCGTCCCTTTTCGAAGTGACGCAACGCGCGCGCGCGGATGAACGGCTCCGCAACGCTCGGCACATGGATCGCGCTGAGCACCCGGCTCTCAATGCCGAGCGACTTCAGCGCCTCCTTGAGCGCGAGACCGTTGATGACCGTACCGAGCATGCCCATGTAGTCGGCAGTCGACTGGTCGAAGGTGCCCTCCGCGGCAAGGCGTGCGCCGCGGATGATGTTGCCGCCACCAACGACCACGGCGAGTTCGATTCCGCCTTGCACCGCCGATGCGATCTCCGCCGCGATGGCGTGCAGTTCGCCAGGATGGATGCCGAATGATCCCTCGCCTGCGAAACTCTCGCCGCTGATCTTGAGGAGGACGCGCACGCGCCCGTCGCTCGAGCCCTTGCCGCTGCTTCCAAGAGGAGACATCATGCGTACAAGACTACAATCGGCGGGCAGGACCCGCCGCGC
>VGXN01000032.1 GCA_016873335.1 Phycisphaerae bacterium
CCTTTCTCACTTCGAGTGCGGCGCGTTCAAGCGTCTTGGCATCCGCACCGACCGCCGCAAGAACATCTTGTGCGCTTCCCTTCACCTGTGCCAGCGCGATCAGCAGATGATCGCTTGACACATACGAGTCCTTCATCTTCTGCGCGAGTCGTTCGGCTGCGCCGAGCGCTCCTGTCAGATCGCGCGAGACGCCGGGTGCAGCACCCTGAACTTTCGGCAGCCGCGCGAGTTCAGCCTGCGCGGTGGAGAGCACACGTGCGCCATCGAGCCCCGCCTTGGCGAGAACACCACACGCCGGACCATCCTTCTCGGCGAGGAGCGCTGTCAGCAGATGCAGCGAAGAGACCTCACCGTGTTGGTCACGAACCGCAAGCGACTGTGCCTGCGAGATGGCGCCTTGTGCGAGAGTGGTGAAGCGTTCGAAGTTCATGGAACTCTCCGATTAGCAATATCCATGCCGCCGATTATGCGGATGCGGGGGCCGTCCAAAAGGGCTGATTTATCGGTAAATCACCGGAAAGTCACTTGGTATCAGTTCTGGTCGGTCGTGCAGCCAACCCACCATCCACCGGAACGCATCGACAAGACGCGGTCCAGGGCGGTTGAACATCTGATTGCCATCCACCAAAGCGATCCGACCCTTGTCGAGCGTGGCCGGCAGCACATTCCACCAGCGCTGCGCAGTGAGAGCGGGCAGTTCAGCCTCAATCGCCGGCAATCCGAGCCCGCAAGGGCAGATGATCACACGGTCGGGTGAAGAGGCCACGATCTCCTCGGCGGTTGCCACGCGGCTCTTCGAGCCAGCAGTGTTCAGTGAGTGACGAGCACCCGCAGCGCAAATCAGCTCTGGTGTCCAGTGGCCTCCAACAAAGGTGGGATTCATCCATTCGAGAAACAGCACTTCGGGTCCCTCCTCGTAGGGGTTCACGAAGTCGACGGCTGTCCACCAGCCTTCGCGGAGTTCAACCATCGCCGCCTCTGCCTCGCGTTCAAGTCCGACTGCCGCGCCGACGCGCAGCAGATCATCGAGCACGGCCCACACGGACTTTGGATCGAGACTCACCACGGTCGGCATCGGGTCCAACGCACGTGCGACGCGCTGCACGGTCGGCAAGTCGATGGAACACACCTCGCAAAGATCCTGCGTCAGGATGACGTCGGGTTTCAGGGCGCGCAGTCGATCAACATCGAGTGTGTACAGGGATTCCCCTGCATGCAATGCTGCACGGACTGAGCGGTCGATGTCCACGCTTGACCCCTCGCCTGTGAACGATGGCGTGCGTTGTCCCGTCAGGATCGGCACATGGTCGAGTCCGAGGGGAAAATCACACTCATGGCTTCGTCCAACGAGCAGCGACCCGCCACCAATACGGCAGAGAATCTCGGTCGCTGACGGCAGGAGGCTCACGACGCGCATGTCTTCACCATAACCGCACGGACGTTATCTGCGGACTGCAAAGGAGATTCGGGAATGTGGTGGACTTCTCTTGCCTCCATGCATTCCTGCGATACTTTCGAGGATATGAGATCTGGCCGAGTCTTCGCATGGATCGCACCTCTGCTGATGGTTGCTGGAGCGGCTGCAGCCATCGTGCACCAAACGGCAGGTCCGTTTGGCGGATTCTTCGGACTGTGGGGTCCTGATGTGTCTTCGCAGCAGAGTGTTGGTGCACGCTTCATTCCAAGCGGCGACTTCACGCTCGAGCGCGTGAAGATCTGGTTCATGGACAACAGCGGTGGCGCGCATCCGCAGGTACGCATCACCCTGCGGACAGACCAGTCCACCGCATCGGGTTCCGGACCAAGCCTGCCTTCGAGCGAGGTGCTGGAAGAGTGGACCGTCAACATTCAGGCTGTTGGATGGAGTCCGGTGCAGGAAGTCATGCAGTCAGCGGGGGGCGTTGCGCTGCGGTTAGGGCAGAAGTACTGGATCGTGGCGCAGTCGACCGTGCAGCCTGGCCAGAACGCAGTCTGGAACTTCGCGTCCGTCGGAAGTCAGTTCTCTGTCGTCTCACAAACGGATGGCGTCACATGGCAGACGGGCAGCTTCGGTGCGGCACCCACACTGATTGTCGAGGGAACGCCCGGGTTGCCCGTTCGCCCTGGCGACATCAATGGTGATGGTTCGGTGAACGGTTCTGATCTGACCATACTGCTTGGTGCATGGGGCGCATGTACCGGTTGTGCGGCCGACATCGACCGAGATGGCGAGGTCGATGGATCTGACTTGACAACGCTGCTGTCGAACTGGAGTTGACAATCTGGGGTTGACAATCTCGCTGAAGGCGGAACCCCGGCGAAGCATGCTCCGATCTCCGTTGCGCGGTCAACTGCGGCGGGTGGGCAAAGCACCGAATTTGCACTAGCGTTCTCCAACCCCAATGACATCGAACCTCTCCAAGATCCATCGGCTCTCGTTCCTGTTCCTGATCGCCGCAGTGCACGCCGTGGCTGGTTGCAGCGTCGCGCCTTCCGTCGACGATCGACAGGCCTTCGTTGTGGAGGCGCGTAGTGGCCTTGACTACTTCGAGAAGAATGTCGCCGGACTTCGTGAACAGCTCAACCAGTCCGCGGGTTACGCGGTGTTTCCCGGTGCTGGCCAGTGGGGCATCATTTTTACAGGGGGCAGTTTCGGTCGGGGCGCCGTGTTCACTCCCGACGGAACCCAGATCGGTTGGGCAGCAGAGAACCAGTTCAATGTTGGGCTGCAGGTCGGAGGGCAAGGGAAGAAGATCCTGATCGTCTTCGCGAACCAGCCCACGCTCGAAAAGTTCAAGAAGGGCTTTCTGACTGGGAAGGTCGAGGGACTCGCTGTTGCGGCCGACAAGGGCAGCACGGGAACGGCATCCTTCCAAGACGGTGTGGCGGTGTATGTCGGGGCGCAGAAGGGACTGATGGCCGGCGGCATGATCGGCATGGAGAACTTCCAGTACCGCGAACTCGGCAAGGAAGACGATTCGAAGGATTCGAAGGATTCGAAAGATGCGAAGTAGGTTTGGGGATGTCAGGCTGCCTCCGGAGACGGCCTGAAAAACTGGGGATCCTAGATTCGAACTAGGACAAACTGAGTCAGAGTCAGTTGTGCTACCGTTACACCAATCCCCAAAAGAATTGGAGTTGAATGATAGCCAGAAGGCCGACCTTTGGAAGGTGTGGTGAGAGGGATGGCCCGATCGGCGGAGTTCTTGCAGCAGCGAAACACCAGCGGATCACGGGTGGGCTGCGCGTTGTTCTGGCGCGGTGGCTGCTGTGCATGTGTGGTGCCGTCGCTGTGATGCTTGGGGCAGGATGCATTTCAAAGCCTGTGCAGATACGAGTCCTTCGTGCGGATACGGGATCGCCGATTGAAGGCGCGGAAATCCGTCAGCATGGGGCGCGTTTCCTTCGTTTCCTGCCCAAGCGGAACGCGAAGCCAAGCGTGACTGGCGCCGATGGCGTTGCGTCGCTCATTCTTGATGCGCGCGGAACCAGCCTTGCAGTGCTCTGTCAGGGGTTCGTCCCCGTCCAAGTGAGCATCGTGCCCGAGCCGCGCGGATGCGCGGAGCCATCGAAGCCAACGGCACTCGAGGTGACAGTGCCGAAGGACTTGTGCGTCCCATTCGAATCGCTTGCGGACCGAGCGCGGCTGGATGTCCAGCTTCTGCCCTTGCGCGCATCAACGCTTCGTGTGTGTGTGCGTGACGAGAACGGCGAAGCGATGGCGGGCGCAGCAGTGATTGTGGAGTGTTCCTTGTTCTTGCCTGCCGATGGCATGGAGGCCGCATGGGGGCTGCCCGCCGCGCAGCGATTGACTGCCGGCACTGATGGGTGCGTTCACGTGCAGTGCTTTCATCCGCTCCGCGCGTACGCCTACGCGCGCATGGCGGGCTATTCGCCCGAACGAACGCGCATTGACCGCGAGCCCGATGGCGGTACAGCAACCCTTCAGATGCGGCGGCTGCAATGGAAGAAGAGTGCGCTGCGAGTGGTGGATGCGAAGACCGATGCGCCGATTGCCGCCGCGGAGGTGCAGTTCGGCAAGGAGCTCGATGGCGTTCCACGCGATCCGAACGGCTGGGTCGTGGCGTGCGATTCGCAGGGGATCACCCCGCCCGTTGATCTTCCGAATGTCGATCAGCTTGTGTTGACCGTCTCTGCGAAGGGGTACCGCACGGCGCGATGTGTCGTGCAGTGGGCGAGCATCCGCGCAGGTCGAACTCCTGAACTCGCGCTTGAACGGCAGTGAGTGTGCCGGCGCGCGGGCAGTCGCTAGCCTCCGCCTATGCAGGCGGTGCGGGCAAACCACTGGTTCATTCTTGCAGGACTGGTCACAGGTGCCGCATGCGGGTCAGTCGCCCACCGTGTGGTTGAGCGAGTGCCCGAGTGGCAGAGCACTCTTGACTTCATCAACGATTCGCTTCTGAACCCGATCGGGCAGATCTTCCTGCGCCTGCTCTTCCTTGTGGTGGTGCCGTTGGTGTTCGCATCGCTCGCCGCTGGGGTGGCTCGGCTGGGCGATCCAGGCAGGCTCGGGCGGGTGGCGGGGCGGGCACTGGTGCTGTTCGCGCTCACCTCCACGACCGCCACCATGATCGGACTGTTCGCGATGAACATCTTTCAGCCGGGCGCCGGTTTCGATCCGCTCATTCGCGCGGAACTGATGGAGTCATTCGGTGCGGAGGCGGTCCGAATTGAACAGGGCGGATCGCTCGGCGGGGATGGCGCTTTGACCGTGGTCATGCGGGTCATCGATGTCGCACTTCCACGGAACATCCTCGGCGCGATCGTGCAGATGCAGATGCTGCCCCTGATCGCGTTCTCGCTGCTGCTCGGCGTTGCGCTTGGAGTGCAGCCCTCGGAGCGCCGCCTGCGCGCCGTCGAGTTCCTCGACATCATTGGCGACGCCATGGTGTTCATCGTGTCCCTCGCCATGCGTCTCGCGCCGATCGCCGTGTTCTGCCTGATCTTTGTGGTGATTGCTCGGTTTGGTGGGGCGCTGCTGTGGAAGCTGGCTCTGTACATGATGGTGGTGCTCGCCTGTTATGCGATCGTGATTCTCCTGCTCTATCCGCTGCTGCTGACGGTGCTCGCGCGTCGAAATCCGTGGCATGTCCTTCGCGCTTGTATCCCGGTCATGGTGACCGCATTCTCCACGTCATCGAGCAACGCCACGCTTCCGACCACGATGCAGTTCTCGCAGCGCGACCTTGGCGTTCGACGGGAGGTCTCAGGGTTTGTTCTTCCGCTTGGGGCAACGATCAACATGAACGGCACCGCGCTCTTCGAGGGTTGCGTTGTGCTGTTCATCGCGCAAGTGTTCGGGATCAACCTTGCGATCTCCGATCAGATTCTCGTGCTGGTGCTCTGTGTCGTCAGTTCGGTCGGTGTGGCGGGCGTTCCTGGCGGTTCGTTGCCGCTGCTGATGGTGGTCATGGCGCAGGTGGGCGTGCCGCCAACAGGGATTGCAATCGTGCTTGGTGTGGATCGTCTGCTCGACATGGGGCGGACCGTGGTGAACGTCATGGGCGATGTCGTCGCCGCGGTATGCGTCGAGGAGTCGCTGCGTCGGAGCGATGGCCCCAGTGCGACCTCTGCCTAGACTTGCCGAATCTATGCCGTACACCCCGAAACGCCCGCTTGGATCCGAAGCCGTGACCGAGGGCATCCGCGTCCAAGTGGAGCCCGTGTTTCTCGATTCGCACTCCGATGTTGAGCGGGGCAACTTCACGTTTGCCTACAAGATCCACCTCACCAACGAGGGTGCGATGGCGGCGCGTCTGGTCGGTCGGTACTGGCGCATCGTGGACGCAGATGGGCAGGAGAGTGTGGTGGAGGGCCCCGGCGTGGTTGGGCAGCATCCGCATCTCGAGCCAGGTCAGACCTTTGAGTATTCCAGTTTCTGCCCCCTCAAAACCGCCTGGGGCACGATGGAGGGGCACTTCACATTCGAGCGTGCGGATGGGGAGACGTTCCGCGCGACCGTGGCTCGGTTCTATCTCGCGTGCCCGGAGGCTCGCGCGGCGAGCCGGTCGTGAGACGTTGGCGGTGAAGGGGTGCGGCGTTCCTGTCGCCTGCTCCGTTGTGCGCGAGTAGCCTGCGCCGCATGACGACAACCTCGCAAGGCGAGAACAAGTTGTTTCGCGAAAGGGCGATGCAGGCTGTCGGCGGGAGGAACCGGCTCAACACGCTGAGTCCTGTGATCTCGCCGCGGCTTTGGGTGTTCGCGGCAGCGCTCGGATTTCTCGTTGTGTCGGTGATTGCGTGGGGGTTCCTGGGTGACGTGCCGGTTGCCGTGTACGGAACTGGTGTGTTTCTGAGAGGGGAACGCATCACCGCGCTGGTTGCTCCGCTGGATGGACAAGTGTCTGCGGTCCTGAAGCGCCCTGGCGATGAGGTGAAGGCTGGTGATGTGATTGTGCGACTGAGGAGTCAGGAAGCGCAAGGCGTGGAGGTGCAGGAGGGTGTCGTGATGGCATTGGAAGCGGGGCGCGTGACTTCGGTGAATGTGGTGACGGGTGACGCGGTGCGCGATGGGCAACACGTGTGTGCGGTCGTGGGCGGGAGGGATCAGTTGCGCTGCGTCGCGTTTCTCCCCCTCAGTGATGCGAAGTTGATCGAACCCGGTTTCCCTGCGTTGATGCATTTCGTGACCCGGACTGCAGGCACCGACGGCGAGGCGCGCGGCAAGGTAGTCGTTGTTGAGTCGTTCATGACGACGACAGAACGCATCCTGCAGCGCATACCGAATGCGGATTTCGTTCGCATGGTGCAGGAGCGCTTCGGCACGGTCTGCGAAGTGGAGGTCGAAGTGCAGGAGTCCACCCTCTCCGATCCAGTGACCACTGGCGTTCCATGCGACATCGAGATCATCGTGGATCATGTTCGCCCCGTGGAACTGGTGTTCCCTGGACTTCGATCCAAGTCGAAGCAATGAACGAAGTGAGCACAGAGTCCGCACCAGCGGGTGAGCCTGAGGCGCCGCCGCCGCTGCCCGATGGGCCGGCGCGGAGTGTTCGGTGCCCCACTGTGATGCAGGTCGTTGCGGCGGAGTGTGGTGCGGCAAGCCTGTGCAGTGTGCTTGGATACTTCCGCGCCTATCGGCCGCTTGAGGAAGTCCGCGAAGCGGTTGGCGTGGACCGAGACGGAGCCAATGCGCGCCGAATCGCGAATGCGGCGCGGCACTTCGGACTTGAGGTGGAGGGGCTCAAGTGCGAAGTCGATGGATTCGGCGATGTGAAACTCCCCGCGATCCTCTTCTGGGGACTCAACCACTTTGTGGTGCTTGAGGGGTGGAACGCGCGCGAATTCCTCCTGATGGATCCCGCCACCGGGCGACGCGCAGTCAGTCCGCAGGAGTTCGACGAAGAATTCAGTGGTGTGGTGTTGAATGTGCAGCCGGGGGAGAACTTTGTGGCATCGGGTGGACCGCCTTCCGCTTTGAAACTGCTCCTCGGATGGATGCGCGGATCGAGCGCCGCCGTCTGGCTCAGCGTGTTGCTCGGATTGCTGCTCGCCGTGCCGATGGTGACTGTGCCCGGACTCGCCGCCGCGTTCATCGATCAGGTGCTGTCGGACCAACGCGATGGGTGGACCTGGTCGCTCGTGGGCGTTGCTGTTGGTGCGATGGTGGTGGAGGCGATCCTCCTGCTGCTGCAGCGCAGCATTCTTGCTCGCGTCGAGCAGCAACTTTCGCTTGAGCGCAGCGTGGACTTCCTGCGCCAGATCTTCCGCCTGCCATCCACTTTCTTCGGTCAGCGGTATCCCGGCGACATTGCCGAGCGCGTGTCGGCGAATGATCAGGTGGCATCGATGCTCGCGTCGCAGTTCGCGCCCGCGATCGTGCAGGTCCTCACCCTGTCTGCGTTCCTGCTCGCCATCTCCTTGATCAGTGCAGCGATGGGGCTGATCGCATTCCTCTCCGTTGCAGCCACGCTGACCATCCTGTTCTTTGCTGCGCGTGCGCGCGTGGATCAGGCGCAGGCTTTGTCGCAGCAGGAAGGCATGAAGCAGGGGGCGATTGTGGCGGGTCTCATCACCCTCGAGTCGCTGAAGGCGGGCGGGCGCGAGTCGGACTTCTTCGCGCGGTCGATGGGATTCACCGCGCGCGTCGCATCGGCACGACAGCGTGCTGCGCTGTTGTCCAACATGGTCAGCATCGTGCCCTCCTGGCTGCAATCGGTGGTGGTATCTGCCATCGTGCTTGGCGTTGGTGGTCTGCAGGTGATCGACGGCGAGATCTCCATCGGCATGCTGCTCGCACTGCAGATCCTCGTGATGGGATTCATGTCACCCGTCACACAACTGGCGGAACTGCTGCGGGAGATTCAGACGGTGCGCGCTGACCTCGGGCGGCTTGACGACGTGATGTGCCACGCCACGGATCCGCTTGCCTCGGAGCCGGAGGTGGATCACAAGGCGGACATTGAGTACGCCGCGGGGCAACTCGAACTGCGCAACATCACCTTCGGGTACGGACATGGTCAGGCACCGCTGCTGAAGGACTTCTCATTGACAGTCCGTCCTGGTGGGCGCGTGGCGATCGTGGGGGGAACGGGTTCAGGGAAGTCCACTGTTTCTCGGTTGGCGGCTGGGCTGCTTGAACCGTGGGAGGGCGAGGTGCTCATCGATGGGTTCCCGCTGCGCGATGTGCCGCGTCACATCCGCGCTGCGAGCCTCTCGACGGTCTTTCAGCGCCCCTCCTTCTTCGAGGGTTCGATCCGAGAGAACCTTGCTCTGTGGAACCCTGACATCCCCGATGTGTGGCTGCTCGAAGCGGTGGACGATGCGCAGCTCACGACGGTCGTCAATTCGCGCGGTGGTCTCGATCATCCCGTGGCGGAGGGGGCATCGAACTTTTCAGGCGGAGAGGCGCAGCGGTTGGACATCGCCCGCGCACTGTGTCGGCGACCCGCAGTCGTCATCCTTGACGAGGCAACCAGTGCTCTCGATCCATCCACCGAGCTGGCGATCGATGCTGCGCTTCGTCGGCGAGGGACAACCTGCCTCGTGGTGGCGCATCGACTGAGCACCATCCGCGATGCGGATGAGATCATCGTGATGGATCAGGGCGAAGTGGTCGAACGGGGCACGCATGAAGATCTCATCTCGCAGCGAGGGCGTTACCACGAGTTGATCACGGGGGAGTCGCACGCATGAGCGTCGCCTCGCACGACTTCGCGACAGTCTTCGCTGCACTGGGTGGTGTTCGGCAGACCGCGGATCGCCGCGGCGGCGTTCCCTTGAAGGACGACTCGATCGTGGTCTTGCTTTCGGGTTGCGTAAACGTGTTCGCATACCGCAAGGGCCACCAGCGCCGCCACCGTATCGGTGAACTGCTTCCAGGCTCCGCGGTGCAGGGGGCTGTGTTTCCTGTCGATCTGATCCCCGAGTCGACTGCGGAGTTCCTGCGTTTACCCGCAAGTGCGCTCGCCGCTGCCGCGTCGAATCCAGCGGTGGCAGAGGCGCTTCGTCAGGGCTTCGCAAAGACGCTCGCAGGGTGTGGTGGAACACTCAGCCCGAAGGTGTCGCTTGCCGATGCCGCGAAGCGTGTGACGGACGAACTTGAGCGCCGTGGGCATTCCACGTCCGAGGCGGCCTACGCGCGGCATATGCGCCGATTGGTCGATACGGCAAGTGGATCGCTTGCGTTCGAGCAGCGCATCCAATCGCTCGTCACGACGCGCACAGGTCCGCGTTGGATGTACCAGCCGGATGCTCGGCTCCCGCCTGTGGTACGGGCATGCATTCAGTTGGCCGTCATGATGGGCTACGAACCCGATCAGGTGCCGACTCGCGTGCCGCGGGATGTGACGAGGCGGCCTGAGCAAACCTTTGCACATGTGGCAGGGCTTGGCATCCGAACGGTGTTCCTCGATCATGGTTGGTGGACGCAGGACATCGGCTGCGTGCTCGCGTTCCGCGCCGAAGATCAGGCACCTGTGGCGGTGCTTGCCACGCCCAAGGGACTCATGGCGTTCGTGCACTCATCGGGCGCGATCGCAGGACCGTTCCCTGTCGACGAAGCATTCGCATCGACGCTGGTCAAGACTGCATCGCAGTTCCACGCCACGCTCGGTCCGCAGCGGATCAGCGTTTGGAAGTTCCTTCGGTTCATCACGAAGGGATCCGAGCAGGATTTTCTGTGGGCATTCATCATGGCTGGACTGGGGGTCGTGGTGAGTCTGGCGGTTCCCATCGGAACTGGACTGCTCATCTCCCGCGTGATCCCAAGCGAAAATCGCTGGGGGCTCTTCTTTGTTGGGATGGTCCTGCTTGCGACGACGGTCACATCCGCCGCCTGCTCGTTTGTGGTGTCGAATCTCCTCCTTCGCGCCGAGACGCGCATGGATGGGCGCGCGCTTGGCGGGATTCTCGACCGCTGCTTGCGCATGCCTGTCGAGGCGTTCCGCACCTTTTCCAGCGGCGATCTTGCTGACCGCATTCTCTCGGTCGGCAACATGCAGCAGGTGCTGTCCGGTTCGGCCGTTGCCGCGATCATGGCGGGTGCGTTTTCTCTGGTGTACCTCTCGGTCATGGCGGCCGTGGATGTGAATGCGGCGGTGATTGGCTTCGCGTTCATGCTGATCGCTGTGCTCGTCAGCGTGCTGATCAGCCTGAAGCGCGCACGACTTTCAATGGATTCGATGGAGTCGCACGGTGGACTTTCCTCCGTGATGCTGCAGTACATCGGTGGCATCGATGCGCTTCGTGGCGCGGCGTCCGACCAGTACGCCGTGCTGCGGTGGCTTGAGCGGTTCCGAATGGTGCGTTCATTCTCCATGCGCATCCACCGTCTCGACCGCTTCTATGAAGTCTTTTCTGCAGGATTGCCAGTGCTGTGCACCACGGTGTTCTGGATCATCTTTTCGCAGCGCTTCGCATCGCCAGACAACTTCGAGAGTTCGCCGATCGATGCCCCCGTCCGTATTGCGCAGTTTGTGATGTTCATGGCTGCGTTCACCTCTGCGCTGTTCTCCGTGCTCGATGTTGGAACGCGCCTCGGCGATCTTGCGCTGCTGCAGTCCACATTCCGCCGCATCCGACCGATTCTCGATGCCGAAGTGGAATCGTCGGGTGAACGTGAAGTGCCTGGCGTCATCTCTGGACAGGTCACGATTGCTGATGTGCGCTTTGCGTATCCAGGCAGCGCGAATGAGATTCTGTCGGATGTGAACATCCGCATTGAGGCGGGTGAAAATGTGGCCGTCGTCGGTGCGAGCGGAAGCGGCAAGTCCACGCTGCTGCAACTGGTGCTTGGGCTGCGCAAGCCAACAAGTGGGAAGGTGCTCCTCGATGGCAAAGATCTCGACCGTCTCGATCTGGTCTCGGTGCGTCGGCAGATCGGTGCCGTGGTGCAGACCACACGCATCGTTCCCGGCTCCATCCTCGAGAACATCGTGGGAAGCACGCTGTACACCAACAAGGATGCACAGCGCGCGCTGGAGGCCGCCGGGTTCGCTGAGGAGGTGGAGCGGATGCCGATGGGTCTTCACACCTATGTGACCGACCAGACCCTCTCAGGTGGTCAGTTGCAGAAGCTGCTCATCGCGCGTGCATTGGTGGCGCGCCCGAAGATTCTTGTGTTCGACGAGGCGACGAGCGCGCTCGACGAGATCTCGCAGGCGCAAGTCGTGTCGAGCCTGGAAGGACTCCGCGCGACCCGCATCATTGTTGCGCATCGCCTCAGCACGGTGCGGTCGTGTGACCGAATCTTCGTGATGGATGCGGGACGTATCGTGCAGGAGGGGACCTTCGACGATCTTGTCCGCGTCGAGGGGCGCTTCCGCGACATGGCGCGGCGACAGATGCTTGATATGCCGCCTCTGGATTCGCCAGCGAGCCCATCGAGCGGGTCAGCACGCGGCAAATGAAAAGCGATCGGCGGCCGTTCAGGAGCAGAGAACGGTCACCGACCGCGTGGTCATTCACCGAAACCGACAGACCGTCGGCCGGAGACTTGCGCAGATCAGCGCTTCGGAGTCCGCGCTTGGCGGGCTGCGGTCGAATTACGAGAGACGCGGCTGGCGCCGCCTCCGCTCGCCTTCTCGAGGTCCGCATCCGAAAGCTTGGTGGACTTGGTCGTTGTCTTCGTCGAGTTCGCTGGCTTCGATGACATGATGATTCCCTTTCAAATTCGTCAAGCGGACTTGGCTTACGCTTCCAAGGCGCTGAACAGAGGAACCGTACGATACAGATGGAAGATGGCAAGCCGATTTGAGGATTTCTTTTGAACCCCCACACAATGCCCGCTTCAGGTCCGTTTGCCGTGGTGGGGGCTACGGGCGCCGTTGGGAGCGAGTTTTTGCAGATTTTGCAGGAGTCGCGGGTTCCCCTCGATGGATTGCGGCTCTTTGCCAGCCCTCGCTCTGCGGGCAAGACGGTCACCCTTGGGGGGCGGGATGTCGCGGTCGAGCCGCTGCATGACGGCTGTTTCCGAGGAACGCAGGTGGTGTTCTTTTCGGCAGGGAAGGGGATCTCACGCGAGTGGGCGCCGCGGGCCGTCCGCGATGGAGCGTGGGCGATCGATAACTCGAGTGCGTTCCGTATGGACGCCGCCGTACCGCTCGTGATCCCTGAGGTCAATGGTGCCGTGCTCGACGAATGTCGGGCGCCGTGCATCGTCGCCGTGCCAAACTGCTCGACGATTGTGGCGCTCGTCGCAGTCACACCCCTGCATCGCGCGGCACGCGTGCGGCGCATGGTGGTATCGACTTACCAAGCGGTCAGCGGCGCAGGCGCGGCGGCGATGCGCGAACTGGAACAGCAGGCGCACGCGTATGCCGCGGGGCAGCCGCTCGACACGAGTGTGTTCGGACGGCAGTGCCTCTTCAACTGCTTCTCGCACAACAGTGCCGTGGGACCTGATGGCTACAACGAGGAAGAGGCGAAGCTGCTGCATGAGTCGCGTCGCATCTGGAACGACCCGCAACTCCGCGTGACCGCAACGTGTGTTCGCGTGCCGGTGCTCCGCGCACACTGCGAGTCGATCGCGCTCGAGTTCGAACAACCCCTCTCTGAGTCGCGCGCGCGCGCGCTTCTCGCAGATGCCCCAGGAGTCGAGATCGTCGACGACCGCAGCGGCAACCGCTTCCCCGAACCACTCGCAGCCGCGGGGCGCGACCCCGTTCTCGTCGGCAGGATTCGTGCAGATTGGAGCCTTGACGCGGGGTACGGACTGCAGCTGTTTGTGGCAGGCGATCAGATTCGCATCGGTGCGGCGCTCACGGGGTGGCGCATCGCCGAGCGGCTCGCGCCAGTCATCTGCGGTTGAACGCGCATGTGCATGTCGGGCAACCTGCGTGGTTGCACGCGGCGGTCATGCGGTCATCTCACGCAGCGCCGTCCCCGGGTCTGGCTGCCGCAGCAGATGTTCGCCCACGAGGACGATGTGGATCCCATGTTCGCGCAGTCGACGCAGGTCGTCGCCCGAAGTGATGCCGGACTCGCTGACGAGCACGCGCGTGTCCTCGACCAGCTCAGCCAGACGGAAGGAATGGTGAATGTCCGTCTTCATCGTTCGCAGATTGCGGTTGTTGATGCCGAGCAGTGAGTAGCCCGCATGTGGGAACCCGACATGCTGCATCGCACGGCAGAGATTCTCCGCATCGTGCACTTCGAGCAAAGTGGTCATGCCGAGTTCGACGCTGAGGATCTGGAAGTCGATGATCTCGCTCTCGCGCAGCGCCTCGGCGATCAGCAGGATCGCGTCGGCACCCGCTGCGCGTGACTCCCAGACCTGATAGGGATCAACGATGAAATCCTTGCGAAGGACAGGCAGCGGGATCGCATCGCGTATCGCATGGATGAACTCAAGCCGCCCGCCAAAGTCCACCTCGTCGGTGAGGCAGGAGATCGCCGAAGCACCTGCGGCGTGATACTTTCGCGCGATGGCGACGGGATCGAAGTCCTCGCGGATCAGTCCAGCGCTGGGGCTGCTGCGCTTGATTTCCGCGATGACTCGCGTTCGCGATGCTTTGCCGCGATCCACCACCGCTTGGAAGAAGTTCCGAGGTCGACCGAGTTCCGAGATCTGTTCGCGAAGACGCTCGATGGGCACGGCGGACTGCGCCGCCTTCACCTCGGCTCGCTTTCGTCGCAGGATGCTCTTGAGCCTGTCGTTCATCGTTGCGGTCGCGTGCGTCTGTGCGGAGGGTAGGGGGGAAACGGTGGGGACGTCGTCCGATCCGCCGCAGTCGCCGTGGATGTGGGGCACCCTCATCATTGGTGTGTGCGCTGCCGTGGCGATCTTCGTCTCGGGTGTCTGGCGATCCTCGAGGTTTGTGGCAACTCGATGGCCGCTCAGCGCGGGCGAGTCGTTGCTGCTGTTCGTGATTCTTCAGGTCCTCGGCGCTCTTGGTGCGGAGATTGGAACCCGCGTGGCGCCTCCGCAGACCGAGGGTGTCGCCCCGTCGATCGACGGCACGCTGTGGATGATGGGTTCGGCTGCAGTGCTGCAGATCATCGCGCTCCTTCTCTTTCTGATGCGCCGCGACACCGCTGCGAACCCGTGGACCCGCTCGAAGTCCGCGCTGTTGGGTGCCGCTGCGCTCGCTGCCGCGTGGTTTCCGCTGCATGCGATCGGCACCGCAATCGCGAGTGTTCAGGTGGCGCTCGGCGGTCCTGCCATTCCGCGCGAAGGTCACGCCACACTACAGCTGCTCGGTAAAGTGCCCCTCGACCTGCAGCAGTGGTTCCTGATCGGCGGCGTGGTGGTCATCGTGCCCGCGATCGAGGAGGTCATGTTTCGCGGTGCGCTGCTTGGCGCGCTGCGGCGTGTGGGGCTTCCCGTGTGGACGGCCATCGCCCTCTCCGCAGCCATCTTTGCGCTGCTGCATATCCCTGCACTCGTCGGCGACGCCGTGGCTCCCGGGCTCGCGATGCTCTTCGCGTTGGGCACACTTCTTGGTTGGTGCGCCGCACGGACGGGTTCACTTGCAGCGCCGATCATGGCGCACGCGCTCTTCAATGCGGCGAATGTCCTGCAGTCACTGCGCTAAACGCACCTTGCTCGCGTGATCCGTAGCATTCCGCGCCATGACCGCAGCCACCGCGAAGCCACGCATCCTCACTGGCGACACGCCCACGGGAACGCTTCACCTCGGTCATTGGGTGGGCAGCGTGCGCCGACGAGTCGAACTGCAGTCGACGCACGAGTGCTACTTCCTGCTCGCGAACATGCATGCGTTCACCGCGCGTGCCGAGCGCTCCGACGAGATCCGCCGCGACACCATCGAGATCGTGCGCGACTATCTCGCCATGGGTATCGACCCGAAGCAGTCGGCGATCTTCCTGCAGA